>DASXXB010000332.1:0-3171 GCA_036503355.1 Kribbella sp.
CGTCGGCAGGCAGGCCGCCTGCTCGAACGACATCCCGGCCGGCTTCGGTACGACGTTCCGCGCCGGTACGGCGACCTTCTGCGCCAGCGTGCCCTGGTACCGCTCGCTGAGCAGCGACCGCTTCGGGTCGAGCGTCTCGTCGCCCTTCCACGCCGGGTCCGAGACGACCGCGTGCACGACCACCTCGTTCCCGTCCGGGTCGACGCCGGCCGCGTCGCAGCCGAGGATCATCGGCAGGTTCTGCTCGGCCAGGCCGACGCCCTTCAGCGACCACAGATCGTGATGGTTGAGCGCGGTCGCCCGTACGTCGATGGTCACCCACCCGTCGGGCACCGCCGGATCCGGCCGCTCCCCCACCTCCAGCGCGGCGATCGGATCCTCGGCGTCGAACTTCGCAGCATAAGCAGCAAGCATGCCGCCCACACTAGGGGTCACGGACGAGGATGTTCAGTAACCGAGGTCACCGTTGAGTCCGGGCGGCGGCCCAGAGGGCGTAGAGCTCCGCGGCGTGTTCCGGCCGGGCCGCGAGGATGCCGCCGGAGTCCGGCCAGACGGTCGCGTCGCCGTTGTCGTCGAGCAGGACGCCACCGGCCTCGCGCACCACGAGCGCAGCGGCGAGATGATCGATCGGGCTGAAGCGTTCGATCACGGCTCCGGCGCCGCGGCCGGCAGCGGGTCCGGCGAGGGAGAGCGTTCCGGAGCCCATCACCCGGACGGTGCAGAACCGGTCGCGGAGGCGGTCCACGAAGGTGTCCATGCCGGGCCACGGCGAGTGGTTCAGCAGCTCGGTGCTGACGATCTTTCCCTCCAGCCCGGTAGCTGGACCACCGTGAAGTTCGAGGCGGCGTCCGTCCAGTTCGGCGCCGCGACCCGCCGCGGCGAACAAGACCTGCCCGCGCCAGACGTCGCCGACGACGGCGACGAGCGGCTCGCGGTCGATGGCCAGGGCGAGCGAGAACGCCGCCCAGGGCACGCCGTTGGCCAGGTTGGCCGTGCCGTCGACAGGATCGACGTACCAGCAGGGCACGCCCGGTTCCGCAGTACCTCCCAGCTCCTCGCCGACGACGAGGTGGCCGGGCAGCCGCTCGGCGATGACCTTGCGCACCTGCTCCTCGACGGCGACGTCGACGGCCGTCACCTGGTCCGCGGCGTTCGCCTTCGTCCGGATGTCGCCGAGGTCGGCGTTCCGGGTGAACTCGTTCGCCCACTGCGCGAGTTCGCGGGCCACAGCCACGGCCGTCGCCAGCTCGTCACCGGTGAGCCTCGCCGGCCCGGACGCTCGTTCCCACGATGCCTGTCCCTCCGCGACGACCTGACGGAACAGGCTGAGCCGGTTGGTCGTGATCGCGTCGACGCCGAGGGCGAGCGCCCAGCGCATCGCGTCCTCGTCGTCGACCGTCCAGCACGCGACGGCGAGCCCCGCGTCGTGAACGGCGTCGACGAGCGGCTGACTGAGTACGACGTACTCGGAGTTCACGACCTCGGGCCGCAGGCTTGTGAGCACGTCGGCCGGCGGTACGTCGCGGCGGTCCCACGGAAGCCAGATCCGCGCCTCCGGATCGAGTGCCCGGACGGCCCGCATCGCTTCGAGATCGCCACACCACGCGACCCGCGCCGCAGAGCCACGCACGACCTGCACCGCGGCCTCGGCGATCTCCGGCTCGCTCACATCGATCAGGAGCGTCGTACCGGCCATCAGCGTCAGCACGTCCGCGAGCTGCGGGATGCGGTTGTCCCCCTCGCCGAGCTCCGCGACCTCGGCCCAGTCGACCTCGCGGACCTGCCGATCGAGGCCCCAGAGGCGATCGAGGGTCGCATCGTGCAGCAGTACGACGACGCCGTCCCGAGTCACCCGTACGTCGATCTCGACGACGTCGGCGCCCGCGTCGACGGCGGAACGCACAGCCGCAACCGTGTTCTCCCGGTGCCGCTCGACGTCGCCTCGATGCGCGGTCGCCCGCGTGATCCGGACAGGCGCAGTACTCATGCCGGCACTCCCTGGCGGACCAGCCGCCCGTCCTCGAACTCGAGCCACTTCACGATCCGCGCCGACCCCTTGTCGCCCACCGCAGGCGGCGCACCGGTCACGTAGGAACGCAGTTCGACGTCCTCGCGGCGCAGGTGCAGCTCGGCGAAGTGTCCGCGCGGGACGACCCGTTCGACGGTCGCGGCGACGCCGCCGGGCTGCGACCCGGACGCGAACACGACGTCCTCCGGCCGGATGCCGACCACGCCCGCACCCGCCAGCACGCGACCGTCCTCGATCCGTCCCTCGAGCCGGTTCAGGCTGCCGATGAACGTCGCGACGAACTCCGTGGCGGGGGCGCTGTAGAGATCGGCCGGCGTACTGAACTGCTCGATCCGGCCGTCGTTCATCACCGCGATCCGGTCCGAGACCGACATCGCCTCCTCCTGGTCGTGCGTCACGATCACGGTCGTGATGCCCAGGCGCTGCTGGATCTCCCGGATGTCCTCGCGGACCTTCACCCGCAGCTTCGCGTCCAGGTTGCTGAGCGGCTCGTCGAGCAGCAGCAGTTCCGGCTCCTGGACGAGCGCGCGGGCGAGCGCCGTACGTTGCTGCTCGCCGCCCGAGATGCGCGCCGGGCGGGAGTCCTTGTGGTGCATCAGGTTGACCAGCGTGAGCGCGGCGTCGACGCGTTCGGTGATCTCCGCCTTCGGCGCCTTGCGCAGCTTCAGCGGAAAGCCGACGTTCTTGGCCACGGTCATGTGCGGCCAGAGCGCGTAGTTCTGGAACACCATCGCGCTCGGACGGCGCTCGGGACCCAGGTGCACGACCTCGCGGCCACCGACCTTGATCGAGCCCGCGTCCGGGGTCAGGAAGCCGGCGATCATCCGCAGTGTGGTGGTCTTGCCGCAGCCGGACGGGCCGAGCAGCGAGACCAGCTCGCCGGGCCGGACCTCCATGTCGAGGTTGTCGATGATGGTCCGCCCGCCGAGCGCCTTGTGCAGGCCTGCGATCTCGAGGCCCCCGGAAACGTGTGTCGTCATTGCCCCTACTTGATCTGGAAGCCCTCGGCGAGGTGGCCGCCGACGATGTGCTTGTGCGCGGCCAGCAGCAGCGCGACGGACGGGATGGCGAGCAGGATCGAGAACACCGCCGCCACCTGGGTCGGGTAGTTCAGCACCAGGCTGTACATCTGGGTCGGCATC
>DASXXB010000333.1:0-28262 GCA_036503355.1 Kribbella sp.
CAGCTCCGGGTCCTTCAGCAGCGTTGCCGCGATCGCCAACCGCTGCTTCATCCCCAGCGAGTACGTCCGGAACCGGTCTCCGCCGCGCTCCCCCAGCGACGTCTGCTCCAGCACCTCGCCCACCCGCGCGCGCGGCGCGCCGATCGCCTCGGCCAGCAACTCGAGGTTCTTCCGCCCGCTGAACGCCGGGAAGAACTTCGGTGACTCGACGATCGCCCCCACCCGGCCGACCACCTCCGGCAACCTTTGCGGTACCGGCGTCCCGAACACCGTCATCGTTCCGGCGTCGGCCCGTACCAGCCCGAGCAACATCCGGATCGACGTCGTCTTTCCCGACCCGTTCGGCCCCAGGAACCCGTGCACGCCGCCCGCCGGCACCTCGAGGTCGAGCCCCTGGACCGCCACCACCTTCCGGCCCCGCCGGGTCCGATAGGTCTTCCGCAGGCCTCGCGTACTGACCGCCACGCCGGTCATCCACACCCCTCTCGTTCCGCCCGTTTCTCAGCAGACGCACAGCGTGACAGGTTTGTTGCCAATCTGCAGGACCCGTTACCCCCAGGTGGTATCCGATCGGCACTTGCATTTGATACCCGGAGGGGGTAACTTCTCCGGTGTGGAGATACCCCCGAGGGGTAGCTGAGCGAGGAGAGCCGAAGATGACCAGCGAACACGTGCACGGGTACACCGCCAAGAAGGACAGCCATCTGAAGCGGTTGCGGCGGATCGAGGGGCAGGTTCGGGGGCTGCAGCGGATGGTCGAGGAGGACCAGTACTGCATCGACATCCTGACCCAGGTGTCGGCGGCCACGAAGGCGCTGCAGTCGTTCTCACTGGAGTTGCTCGACGAGCACCTCTCGCACTGCGTGGTCGAGGCCGCGCAGAAGGGTGGGCCCGAGGCGGACGAGAAGGTCCGTGAGGCGTCCGACGCGATCGCCCGCCTCGTCCGCAGCTGAATCCCAGGACGCCGAGCCGCTGCAGTGCGGGCGTCGAGGTCGCGGACGGCAACTCCCCCCGCAATCACGGCACTTAGCCGCCCGCGCAACGTCCTCCGGTTCGAGCGTTCAAGTTTGCAGGTTCTTCTACAACAGCATTTGCATCGATTCGAGCAAGGAGCAGGATATGAGCACCACTACGACGTACTCCGTTTCCGGTATGACGTGCGGTCACTGCACGGCGGCCGTCACCGAGGAGCTGAGCAAGCTCGTCGGTGTCCAGAACGTGCAGATCGACCTCGTCGCGGGCGGCACCTCCGCGGTGCACGTGACGAGTGAGTCCGCGCTCGACGACGCCGCCGTACGCGAGGCTGTCGACGAGGCGGGCTACGAACTGGCCGCGTCGTGAACCGGGCCGCCGCGCTCCGGCTCGGCGCGTTCGCCGGTGCGCTCGCGCTCGCCTTCGGGGCGGCGTTCGGCATCGGCTCCGCGGTCGACCCGCTCGCGGCGGCCGACGACACGCCTGCGGCCCCTGCCCACGGCGAGGAGATGGGTGGTATGTCGCCCTCAGAACAATCCGCCGGCCACGGCGGACACGAGTCCGGCGGGCAACTGCCGGGACTGGCGGTGTCCGAGGCCGGGTACACGTTCGCGCCGGCCCAGACGTTCTTCACGTCCGGCGCGAAGACTCAACTACGCTTCACGATCCAAGGACCCGACGGCCGGCCCGTCACGAAGTACACGAAGACCCACGAGAAGGACCTGCACCTGATCGTGGTCCGCCGCGACCTGTCCGGGTTCCACCACGTGCACCCGACGAGGGCGGCAGACGGGACGTGGAGCATCCCGTTCACGTTCACCGCCGGCGGCACCTGGCGGCTGTACGCCGACTTCCAGCCGGCCGGGCACGACAGCACGGTCACCCTCGGCACGGACGTCAACGTCACCGGGATGTACGTCCCGGTCCCGGTCGCCGATCCGGCGAGCGTCTACAGCTTCGACGGGTACGACGTGACGCTGGCCGGCACGCCTGTCGCCGGCAAGGAGTCCGAGCTGACGTTCACGATCAGCCGGGCCGGCAAACCGGTCACCGACCTGCAGCCGTACCTGGGCGCCTTCGGGCATCTGGTCTCGCTGCGCGGCGGCGACCTGGCCTACCTGCACAACCACCCGGCGGAGCACGCCGAGGCGGGATCGAAGGGCGGACCGTCGATCACGTTCGCGACGACGTTCCCGACCGCGGCGACGTACAGCCTGTTCCTGGACTTCCAGCACGCCGGCAAGGTGCACACCGCCGAGTTCACCGTGAAGGTGGGCTCCGACGGTACGGCGATCGTCCCGCCGACCGCCGTACCGACAGCAACCACGACCCCGGGGCACGCGGAAACGCCCCACGGCCACTGAGAGGAGGCACTTCATCATGACCAGCAGCCAGCCCGGTCAGTCCGTCGAACTCATCATCGGTGGCATGACGTGCGCCTCCTGCGCCGCCCGGGTGGAGAAGAAGCTGAACCGGATGGAGGGCGTCACCGCGACCGTCAACTACGCCACCGAGAAGGCGAAGGTGACGTACGCCGACGGCATCTCCACCGACGACCTGGTCTCGACCGTCGAGAAGACCGGCTACACCGCCTCGCTCCCGGCGCCTGCCGTCGCGACGGCGGACGACGAACCGGACGAGCTGAAACCCCTGCGGGAGCGGCTGATCGCGAGCATCGTGCTGGCGGTTCCGGTGATCGCGTTCGGGATGATCCCGGCGCTGCAGTTCGATTCGTGGCAGTGGGCGTCGCTGACGCTGGCGTTCCCGGTGGTGACGTGGGCGGCGTGGCCGTTCCACAAGGCCGCGTGGACGAATCTGCGGCACGGGGCCGCCACGATGGACACGCTGATCTCGCTCGGCGTGGTGAGCGCGTTCCTCTGGTCGCTGTACGCACTGTTCCTCGGATCGGCGGGCGCGCCCGGTATGAAGATGCCGTTCACGCTGATCCCGTCCCGGGGCGGCGGTGCCGAGGAGATCTACCTCGAGGTCGCGGCCGGCGTCACCACGTTCATCCTGGCCGGTCGGTACTTCGAGGCGCGGGCGAAGCGCCGCTCGGGCGCGGCGTTGCGGGCGTTGCTGGAGCTCGGGGCGAAGGACGTCGCCGTACTGCGGGACGGTACCGAGACCCGGATTCCGGCCGACCAGCTCGTCGTGGGAGACGAGTTCGTCGTCCGCCCGGGCGAGAAGATCGCGACCGACGGCGTGATCGTGACCGGCAGCAGCGCGGTCGATGCGTCGATGCTGACCGGCGAGTCCGTACCGGTGGAGGTCGGCGCCGGTGACGCGGTCGTTGGTGCGACCGTCAATGCCGGCGGCCGGCTGGTGGTGCGCGCGACGCGTGTCGGCGCGGACACTCAGCTCGCGCAGATGGCGCGGCTCGTCGAAGACGCGCAGAACGGGAAGGCTGCCGTTCAGCGGCTCGCGGACCAGGTCTCGGGGATCTTCGTGCCGATCGTGATCGGGCTCGCGCTGGCGACGCTCGGCTTCTGGCTCGGCAACGGTTCGCCGGTGGAGGTCGCGTTCACGGCCGCGGTCGCCGTCCTGATCATCGCCTGCCCGTGTGCGCTGGGGCTGGCGACGCCGACCGCCTTGATGGTCGGCACCGGTCGCGGTGCGCAATTGGGCATCCTGATCAAGGGGCCGGAGGTCCTGGAGTCGACCCGGCGCGTCGACACCGTCGTACTCGACAAGACCGGCACGGTCACCACAGGCCGCATGGAGCTGGTCGACGTACTGCTGGCTGATGGTCAGGACCGGTCCGAGGTACTGCGGTTGGCCGGCGCGCTGGAGCACTCGAGCGAGCACCCGATCGCCGCAGCGGTCGCCCGCGCGGCCGTTGCCGAGGTCGGGAAGCTGCCCGAGGTCGAGGACTTCGGGAACGTCGAAGGCCTTGGTGTGCAGGGAATCGTCGACGGGCACGCGGTGCTGGTCGGGCGGACGCGGTTGCTGGAGGAGTGGAGCCAGCATCTTCCCTCAGAGCTTGCCCATGCGAAGGAACATGCCGAAGCAGAGGGCAGTACGGCGGTTGCGGTCGGATGGGACGGCGTGGCGCGCGCGGTACTGGTCGTCGCGGACACTGTGAAGCCGACCTCGGTGGAGGCGATCGCTCAGCTGAAGTCGTTGGGGCTGCGTCCGGTGCTGCTGACCGGGGACAACGAAGCGGTGGCGACGAAGGTCGGCGGCGAGGTCGGCATCGACGAGGTGATCGCCGAAGTACTGCCCGCCGGCAAGGTCGACGCGGTGAAGAAGCTGCAGGACGAGGGACGCGTGGTCGCCATGGTCGGCGACGGCGTCAACGACGCGGCAGCACTCGCCCAGGCCGACCTCGGTCTGAGCATGGGCACCGGGACCGACGTGGCGATCGAGGCGAGCGACCTGACGCTCGTCCGCGGCGACCTGCGCGCTGCCGCGGACGCCATCCGCCTGTCCCGCAGCACCCTCCGCACGATCAAGGGCAACCTGTTCTGGGCCTTCGCCTACAACGTAGCCGCCCTCCCCCTCGCCGCCGCCGGCCTCCTCAACCCCATGCTGGCCGGCGCCGCAATGGCCTTCAGCTCCGTCTTCGTAGTCTCCAACAGCCTCCGCCTCCGCCGCTTCAAACCCCTCACCTGACCCAGCTGATGTGGTCGTACGACGACATTTTGAAATGTTGCCGTACGGCCACATTCTAGATTGGGGCCGTACGGCAACTTTTGCTAATGTTGTCGTACGACCACATCGATCGGAGGTCGTCATGGAACTGCACACCGTGCGGGACGTCGGAGCGGCCGTGCGAGACGCCAGGGTTCGGCACGGTCTGACGCAGGGGGAACTGGCCCGGCGGGCGGGCGTTTCGCGCGAATGGCTGATCCGGCTCGAGCACGGGGCGCCGCGTCTGGAGCTGCAACTCGTCCTTGACACACTCGCCGCCGTCGACCTGTCCCTGACGGCCACTCAGCGAGAGCCCGACGGCAGCCGTCAGAACGCCCGCTGGAACGACGTACTGACCGGGCTGACGGACACCACGGCTACGCCCGACGAGCCCGGTCGCCATGGCTGAGGAGCGTCTCGTCATCTACCTCGACGGAATCCGTACGGGAGTCTTGTACCAGAGCCCGCACGGTCAGTACTCGTTCGAGTACGACGACGGCTACCGTACGGATCCGGCGACGACCCCGTTGTCGCTGTCCATGCCGAAGGCAACGAAGCGGCACCTGAACAAGCCCGTGCGTGCCTTCATCTCCGGTCTGCTCCCGGACAGCGAGGCCGCGCTGCAACGCCTCGGACGCAAGTATGAGGTGTCGCCGAACAATCCGTTCGCGTTGCTTCGGCACATCGGCCGCGATGCCGCTGGGGCAGTTCAGATCCTTCCGGAGGACATTGCCTCGACCGACGCCGCCAACCAGCAGGGCGACATCGACTGGCTCACCGACGCCGCCTTGAACCAGACGCTGTCGGAGCTCGCACAGAGCCCCGATACCTGGGACCCGGGGCGAAACGCGGGGCGGTGGAGTCTTGCCGGCGCGCAGAGCAAGATCGCCTTGTTCCGGTCAGAGGACGGACGCTGGGGAATTCCTCGCGACGCGACGCCGACGACCCACATCCTCAAACCGTCGATGCCGAACTACCAGTCGCATCATCTCAACGAACACCTCTGTCTGAGAGCGGCGCAGTTGTGTGGGCTGCCGGCCGCCGCGACCGAAGTACTGGCCGGCGACCGCTACGAAGTTCTCATGTCCCGCCGCTACGACCGGATCAACGATTCTGGGCGATGGGTACGGCTTCATCAGGAAGACATGTGCCAAGCACTGTCCGTACCTCCGGTCAAGAAGTACCAGGACGACGGCGGTCCAGGAATCCAGCAGCTCGGCGAACTGCTCGCCATTGCCAGCCCCGGACCGTCGCGGCGGGACAACCTGCGGAGGATGTTCGACTACGTCGTGTTCAACGCCGCGATCGGAGCTACCGACGCACACGCGAAGAACTACTCGATCCTTCTGGGTTCCCGCGACGTCCAACTGGCGCCGCTGTATGACGTGGCGACAATGCTGCCCTACGACCAGAGCCGGAATCTCACGTCGGCGATGAAGGTCGGCAACACCTGGCGAATGGCCGCGATCACCGACGAGGACTGGATCATCACGGGACGCCGCCTGGGCCTGAAGGCCGATGAGTCCCTTGATCGAACGAAGGCGATCAAGGAGATCATTCCAATGGCCTTCCAGCAGGCAGCCGCCGAGGCAGGAGTCCCGGAACCGCTGAGGCACCGGGCCCAATGGATCGCGGAACTCGTCTCCGCCCACCTCGACGACCGCCGCGATCGCTGGGGAAATCTGGATGTCCGTCCGCTTCCCGAGAGCTGAGCTGCGTGGTCAGCGGGTCCAGGCCGTGGCGTCGGTGGGGAGTTTGCCGTTGTCCAGGGGGAGGCTGGTGAGGAGTACCTCGCTGTGGGGTGGGAGGTCTATCGAGGTATTGCTCAGGTTGGTGGTGCAGGTGAGGGTTTTGCGGTGGAAGGTGAGGGTGTTGGGGGGTGAGTCGTGCCAGGTCAGGGTGCCGTCGCCCAGGTGGGTGCGGCGGAGTTTCAGGGCGTTGCGGTAGAGGGTGAGCATCGAGTTCTGGTCGTCGTACTGGGACTCGACGGTGAGGTTCTTCCAGTGCCTCGGTTGCGGGAGCCACGGCGTACCGGCGCCGAAGCCGAACGGCGGTTCCTGGCCGGACCACGGTAGGGGTACTCGGCAACCATCGCGGCCGCGGTCGGCGCCCTTCGAGCGACGGAAGATCGGGTCTTGGAGGACCTCGTCCGGCAGGTCCTCGACCTCGGGGAGGCCGAGCTCTTCGCCCTGGTAGACGTACAGGCCGCCTGGCAGCGCCATCGCGAGCAGGGCGGCTGCGCGGGCGCGGCGTTCGCCGAGAACGAGGTCGGTCCGCATGCCGTGCTTGCGGTCCTGGTGGGAGAACGAGGTGTCCGGTCGCCCGTACTTCGTGACCGGCCGGGTCACGTCGTGGTTCGAGAGCACCCAGGTCGGCGATGCGCCGATCGGGACGTGGGTGGCCAGTGTCAGGTCGATCGAGGCCCGCAGTTCGGCGGCGTCCCACGCCCGCGACAGGAAATCGAAATTGAACGCCGTCTGCATCTCGTCCGGTCGCAGGTAGAGCGCGAACCGTTCCTGGTCCGGCATCCACATCTCGCCGACGAAGAAGCGGTCGTCGTAGGTGTCGGAGATCCGCCGCCAGCCGCGGTACACCTCGTGGACCTCGTCGTGGTCGGTGTAGGACTCCTCGACGCTGTCCAGGTCCTTGAACAGTACGGCGGCGCTGTCGATCCGGATGCCGTCGACGCCGCGATCGAGCCAGAACCGGAGGATGTCGTGGAACTCCTCGACGACCTCGGGGTTGCGCCAGTTGAAGTCGGGCTGCTCCGGAGCGAACAGGTGCAGGTACCACTCGCCGTCCGCGACCTGGGTCCACGCCGGACCGTTGAAGATCGACTGCCAATCGTTGGGCGGGCCATCATTGCGACCCGGACGGAACAGGAACCGCTCCCGCTCGGGCGATCCCGGCCCGGCCTGCAGTGCCTGCCGGAACCATTCCTGCTGGTCCGATCCGTGGTTCGGCACGATGTCGATGATGGTGCGGATGTTCAGCGCGTGCGCCTCGGCGATGTACGCCTCCGCCTCGGCCAGCGTCCCGAATGCCGGGTCGATCGCCCGGTAGTCCGCGACGTCGTACCCACCGTCGGCCATCGGGGACGGGTACCACGGGTTCAGCCAGATCGCGTCCACCCCGAGGTCGGCCAGGTACGGCAACTTCGCGCGCAGCCCGGCCAGATCGCCGATGCCGTCATCGTTGCCGTCGGCAAAGCTCCGCAGATAGACCTGGTAGATCGCGGCTCCACGCCACCATTCGTCGGCCATAACTATCCTTTCAGGCTGCCGGCGGTGAGCCCGGCCATGATGCTGCGTTGGAAGATGAAGAACACCAAGATGGTCGGCACGCTGGCGATCACCAGCGAAGCGATCAGCACGTTCTGGGGCATCTGGGCCGACAGCGAAGCGATGCCGACGCTGATCGACATCTTCTCGGTCTCCGGTAGCACCAGCAGCGGCCAGACGAAGTCCTTCCAGACCGTGACCACCGACAGGATCGACACCACGCCGATGATCGGCCGCGACACCGGCAGCACGATCGACCACAGGATGCGCAGCGGTCCGGCGCCGTCGATCTCGGCCGCCTCCAGCAGCTCCTTCGGGATCGAGTCGAAGAAGCGTTTGAGCAGGAACACGAAGAACCCGTTGGCTGCCGCCGGCAACCAAATGGCCCACGGAGTGTTCAGCAGATTGGCGTGCAGGACCGGAAGGTCCTTCGCCACCAGGTACGTCGGCAGCAGCAGCACCATCGGCGGGATCATCAAGGTGGCCAGCATCGCCCCGAGGACAACCTTGCCGAGCACCGGCCGCAGTTTCGACAGCGCGTACGCCGCTGTGACGTCGACCGCGAGCGTGAACAGCCACGCGCCGCCGGCGTACAGCGCGGTGTTCTTGAGGAAGACGCCGAGCTGCAGTTGCTGCCACGCGTCGACGTACACGTGGAAGTCGAAGGACTTGGGGAAGAAGCTCGGTGGGATCTGCGCCAGTTCGTCCGGCGACTTGAGTGCGCCCGTCACCATCCAGTACAGCGGGAACACGAACGCGCCGGTGAAGCCGATGACCGTGATCGTGAGGATCATCCAGTAGATGACCCGGCCGTGCGGCGTACGGAGTGCGAGAGGTGACACGAGGGTTCTCATCGTTCGGCCTCCTCGCGCGACACCCGCAGGTAGATCGTGGAGAACACCAGCAGCACGATCATCAGCATCAGGCCGAGCGCTGAGCCGCCGCCGAAGTCTCCGAAGTTGAACGCGTACTGGTACATCAGGTACGCGACGGTCACGGTGGCGTTCTCCGGGCCGCCACCGGTCAGCAGGTACGGCTCGATGAAGACCTGCATGGTGGCGACGATCTGCAGCAGCAGCATCACCAGCAGGATCAGCTTCGTCTGCGGCACCGTCACGTGCCACACGCGCCGGAACAGCCCGGCGCCGTCGAGCTCCGCGGACTCGTACAGGTCGCCCGGGATGCTCTGCAACGCGGCGAGATAGATCAGCGTGCCGGTGCCGAGGTTCATCCACGTCGACACGATCACCAGGCTGATCAGCGCCGTACTCGTCGAGTCGAGCCAGCTGAGTGGCGGGACGTGGACGACGGCCAGCGCCTGGTTGAACAGGCCCGATCCGGGATCGTAGAACCACTTGAACAGCAGGACTGCGACAGCCGGCGGCAACATCACGGGCAGGTAGACGACGAATCGCAGGTACGCCTTCGCATGCTTCAACTCGTTGAGTACGACGGCCAGCACGAATGGGACGGCGTACCCGATCACCAGCGCCAGCCCGCTGAAGGCGGCCGTGTTCAGCCAGGCGGCGCCGAACGCCGGGTCCGAGATGACGGCCTTGAAGTTGTCGAACCCGACCCACTTCCCGGGATCGACGAAGTTGTTCTGCTGGAAGCTGAGGACGATCTCCCGGACCATCGGATACCAGGAGAACAAGGCGAAACAGATCAGTGCCGCACAGAGGAAGCCGTACGCCGTGAGGTTCCGCCCGAACGCCCTGCGCAGTGCGCCGTGGTCGTCGGTGTCTCGCGGGTCCGTCGCCCCCTGAGCCTGAGGGCGACGGACCCGCTGCTCGGTCACCGTCATTACGTGTTCTTCGCGAGGATCTTGTTGGCCTTGCCTTCGGCGTCGGACAGCAGCTTGTCGATGTCGGCGTCCTTGCGGGTCAGCACCGCGGACATCGCGACGTCGAGGACGGCGTACAGCTCCTGGGCCTTCGGCGGCTCGAGCTTGTTGGTGATCTTGTCCTGCGCGGCGACGTACGGCGCGAAGTTGTCCACCGGGACGGTCGCGTACTGCTTGCGCAGTGCGTTGATCTCGTTGCCCGGGGCACTGGTCCCGTACAGGTCGGGGATCGGCAGCCCGACCGGCCGGCCCTGCTCCTTCGACCGCGCGTAGTTGAACTGCCCCTGCCCCGGCGTCAGCTCGTGGAACTCCAGCCACTGCAGCCCGGCCTTGATCTTCTCCGGCGACGCCTTCGGGTTGAACATGTACCCGTCGCCACCACTCAGCGACGACTGCCCGGTCGACTCCGGTACGGCGGTCACGCCGTAGTCCTCGAACTTGCCCTTGAAGTCGTTGTTCACCGACTGCACCACATCCGGCGCACCGATCATCATGCCGAGCTTCCCGCCGCCCATCATGCGCATCAGGTCCTCCCACTGCAGCAACTGCTTGCTGCCCATGGAGTTGTCGTCCCAGCGCATCTTCTTCAGGTTCTCCAGGACCGCCTTGCCCTGGTCGCTGTTGAACGCCGCGGTTTTGCCGTCGTCGCTGACCATCGACCCGCCGCGTGCGTACAGCTCGGCGGCGAAGTGCCAGCCGCCGGTATTGCCGGCCGAGTACTCACCGAATCCGACATAGCCCGGGCCGAGCGCGGCGATCTTCTTCGCGGCCGCGCGGACCTCCTCCCAGGTCTTCGGCGGGTTCGCCGGGTCGAGGCCTGCCTGGGTGAAGAGCTTGCGGTTGTAGACCAGGCCCATGTTGTAGTTGTTCCGCGGCAGGCCGTAGGTCTTGTCGCCGTCCTTGAAGACGCTCATCACGTCCTTGCGCAGGTCGTTCACCGGCTTCACGCTGCCGACGTACTGGCTGATGTCCGCGGCCTGCTTCTTCTCGATGATCTTGCGGACGTCGGTGTAGTAGACGTAGAAGACGTCTTCCTGCGTCCCGCCGGCCAGCTTGGCCTGGAACGTGTCGGGGTTGATGCAGGGGAACGCGTCCTTGCCCTGGACCGTGATGTTCGGATGCGCCTTCTGGAACGTCGCGACGTCGGCCTCCCAGGCCTCGCGCTCCTTCGGGTTGCTCTTCGGCGGCTCGCAGCCGACCGTGATCGTGACCGGACCGTCGGCCGCCCCCGCCGGCTTCTTCTCGTCCGATCCGCAGGACGCGGCCGCCAGTCCGAGTCCCATCGCCAGCAGCAGGCTGAGCCCGCGTCGCGTTGTGGTCATCTCCACCCTCTCCCTTTCCTGGTGCCGACACCGTAGGGAACTGGACTCACGAACGCAATAGTTCGATGTCAGATTGCAAAAACGCGACTTCTCATGGGAGATTGCCCGCCAGCGAGCAGACGACAGCAGCCGCCGACCTCAACGGTCAGCGGCTGCTCGGGATGCCCGGGTCTCGGGGTCTAGGTTCGGGCGCGGGTGGTGGAGGCTCGGACGACGAGTTCGGGTTCGAAGAGGAGCTCGTCGGCGGGGACGGCGGCCCGCTCGATCAGGGCGACCAGCATGTCGACGGCGGCCCGGCCCATCGCGTCGATCGGTTGCCGGACGGTGGTCAGCGGCGGGTCGGTGCAGTTCATCATCGCGGAGTCGTCGTACCCGATCACCGAGACGTCGCCGGGGACGCTCAGCCCGGCCCGGCGGACGGCGCGGATCGCGCCGAGCGCGAGGATGTCGCTGGCGCAGACGATGCCGGTGACGCCGGACTTCACGAGTTTGGTCGCGGCCGCGTGCCCGCCCTCGAGCGAGAACATGCTGTGCTCGACGAGCTCCGGATCCGCGTCCTCGGCGGCCAGGTACGCATCCAGCTTGCGCCGCGAGGGGATGTGGTCGCGCGGACCGAGGACCATCCCGATCCGCCGGTGGCCGAGCGCCCGCAGGTGCCCGATCGCCATCTCCGCGGCGACGTGGTCGTCCGACGAGACCTGCGGGAACCCGAGGTGGTCGACGGCCGCGTTGACCAGGACCGTCGGGAGCTTGCGCTCCTGGATCAGCTCGTAGTGCTGGTGCGGCGCGTCCGCCTGCGCGTAGAAACCGCCGGCGAACACCACACCGGACACCTGCTGCTGCAGGAGCAGGTCCACGTAGTCGGCCTCGGACACGCCGCCGAGCGTCCGGGTGCAGAGCAAGGAGGTGAAACCTTGCTGCGCGAGCGCGCCGCCGACCACCTCGGCGAACGCCGGGAAGATCGGGTTCTGCAACTCCGGCAACACCAAGCCGACCAGCCGCGCCCGGTCGCCGCGGAGCTGGGTCGGCCGCTCGTACCCGAGCACGTCGAGCGCGGTGAGCACCGCCTCCCGGGTCGCCTCGGACACCCCGGGCTTCCCGTTCAGCACCCGGCTGACCGTGGCCTCGCTGACCCCGACCTTCTTCGCCACCTCAGCAAGTCGTCGCGTCATGCCGCAAACTCTACGCCAGATCACGCAAGTTTTTGCAAGAGCTTGCGTACGCTTCCCCGGGACTCTTCGCGGTGGAATCCCCTGCCTGCGAGGTCAGCTTGCTGACAGACTGGTGCCGTGCCCCGATTCGTCGCCACCCGCCCGGACACCGGCCTGCTGTCGCTTCCCTGGGACGTCCCGCTGGAGGACTGGCCCGAGGACCAGCTGGTCGCGCTGCCACGCGGTATCTCGCGCCACGTGGTCCGCTTCGTCCGGGTCAACGGCAGCGTGTACGCGATCAAGGAGGTCCTCGAGCACCTCGCGATGCACGAGTACCGCTTGCTCCGCGACCTCGAACGCCTCGAGGCCCCGTCGGTCGAGCCGGTCGGCGTCATCACCGACCGGGTGGACCGCAACGGTGAGCCGATCGACTCGATCCTGATCACCCGGCACCTGCAGTTCTCGCTGCCGTACCGCGCACTGTTCTCCAGCACATTGCGTCCGGACACCGTGAACCGGCTGATCGACGCACTGGTCGCGCTGATCGTCCGGCTGCATCTGCTCGGGTTCTTCTGGGGCGACTGCTCGCTGTCCAACACCCTGTTCCGCCGCGACGCCGGCGCGTTCGCGGCGTACCTGGTCGATGCCGAGACCGGCGAACTGCACCAGGACATCTCCGACGGGCAGCGGGCGCACGACCTCTACACCGCGGAGATCAACCTGTTCGGCGAGCTCCTCGACCTGCAGGAGGGCGGGCTGCTCGACGAGTCGATCGATCCGCAAGAGACTGTGGAGTCGATCCAGAAGCGGTACGAGGCGCTGTGGGCCGAGCTGACCGCGCCGGAGGAGTTCGCCACTGACGAGATGCACCGGCTCGACTCCCGGATCCGGCGGCTGAACGAGCTCGGGTTCGACGTCGCCGAGATCGACATCATCACCGACTGGGACGGCAGCCAGGTCCGCATCCAGCCGAAGGTCGTCGACGCCGGCCACCACTCGCGGCGGCTGCTGCGGCTCACCGGGCTGGACGTCGAGGAGAACCAGGCTCGCCGGCTGCTCAACGACCTGGACTCGTTCGCCGCCGCGACCGATCAGCAGAACGAGGACGAGGAGATCGTCGCCCACCAGTGGCTGACCGACGTCTTCGAGCCGGTCGTGCGCTCGGTCCCCCGCGATCTGAACCGGAAGCTCGAGCCCGCCGAGGTCTTCCACGAGGTCCTGGAGCACCGCTGGTTCCTGTCCGAGCAGGCCGGCCACGAGATCGACACGATGGAGGCGGCCCGCTCGTACGTCGACGACGTCCTGAGAGCCAAACCCGACGAGAAACTCGCCCTCCCGACCCCGACCCTCCCCGAACCCGACTAGGTCCTGTCTGGTGGTTCAGCGCCGTAGCGAGGAGGTGCTCGGCGCGGTAGCTCGGCGCGCGGGGGCGAAGGTCTCGATGCGGAGCATCGTGGCCTTCGGTCCCGTGCGGCGAGATGCCGTGCCGAGTGCCCCGCAGTAGGCGCTGGACCACCAGACAGGACCTCGGCTATGCAACGTTCGGGGCCTCGCCGGCGTGATCAGGGTGTGGAGGTTCCCGACTTCGACGACTGGGTTACGCAGCGCGGTGCCGCACTGTTGCGGTTCGCGTACCTCGTCACGCGCGACCACACCCGCGCGGAGGAAGCGGTCCAGGACGCCCTGATCGCGGCGTACTCCCGCTGGGCGCGGATCTGCCGCGCGCAGGATCCAGAGGCCTACGTACGGCGCTGCATCGTCAACGCCGACATCTCGCGCTGGCGCCGCTTCTTCCGCCGCGAGACCCCGACCGAGGACGCCGGTACGTCGGGAGCGACGCCCGGCCACGCGTCGCCGGACCATGCCGTCGCACAGGCCGAGCACGACGCGGTGTGGGCGTTGTGCGCAACACTGCCCGCGAAACAGCGCGCAGCCGTCGTACTGCGGTACTACGAGGACCTCCCGGACGCAGACATCGCCGTGATCCTGGACTGTTCTCCCGCGACCGTCCGCTCGCAGATCCACCGCGCACTGGCATCACTGCGCACCACAATCGGAACCGAGAAGGTCAAGCGCTGATGGACACCTCCGAGCAACTGATCGCCGACACCCTGTCGAAGCACGCCGCCGACGCTCCCACCGACGACCACCTCCTGTCCGCCATCCACACCCGCCTGCACCGCCGCCGTACGGGCCGCACGATCGGCGCGGTCGTCGTCGCAGCAGCAGCCGTCGCCACCGCGATCACCGCAACCCACGGCCTCACCACCCAACTGCGCACCGACCCTCAAACCGCCCAGGCGCCGGCCCCGGGATGGCGCTGGGAATCCTTCAAGAACGTGGAAGTACAGGTCCCCTCCAGTTGGACGCAGTACGTCTCCGGGGCCGCGCCATGCCCAGCAGCCTTGGGTAGCCCGGTGATCGGCCGATTCAACGACTGGCTCGGCGGACGGCGGCTGCCGTGCGTGCTAGCGGTCATGCCCTTGAACGAGCGACAGGACTATCTGTGGTTCAACGACGTGCAGGCGCCAGGGATCAAGCGGTACGACGGTGGCTGGACCGAGGAGACCCGCCTCGTCGGAGGGGTCAAGGTGAGCGTGCTCTCGCGGGACGACAAGCTCCGCGAACGCATCCTCGACTCCGCCCGGCGGATCACCGGGACTGACTACTACGGCTGCCCACCGCGCGATCCCGGAGATCAACCCGGCAAGCTGGGCACCGACGAGGTCAGGTCGGTCGACATCTGTGAGTACTCCAACGGCTCCCTCGTTGCTGGTTCGGCGATGAGCGCGGATCAGACCGCCAAGTACGCACGCAGATTGCAGGAGTGGGGCTCCCACGTGCTGGAGCCGCCGGTCCGCTGCACGGAGGCTCCCCGCATCTTCGTCATCACCGTGCACACCCGCAGCACATCGTGGCCGCAACGGATCAGTACCTGCGGTAAGAACCAGTTGTTCGATCTCTTGGTCCGGCAGGGCCCGCACAATCAGGCCCAACCGAGCGACACCGCCCTCCCGCCTGCCGGGGCTACTCCGTCACCGCGCTGAGCCTCAGGACATCCCGGGACTCGCTACCGGAAGCCCGATCGCCTTGGCGGTGGCCAGAAGCCGGCGGTCGTAGGTGACGAAGGCGGTCAGTTCGTCCCCGAGCACGGCGTCCGCCGTCGCGAGGTGGATCGCGTCCAGCGAGCGGATCGACGGATCCTGGTACGAAGCCGCCGTGGTGCGGACAATTTCATCGACGTCGTACACGGAAACCTGTGCCAGCACGGAGTGGGAGCTGCTGAGGAGAGCCGGCTCAGATCGCCGGAGCGCCCTGGGCAGCTCCACCTCCACCAGCGCCGACGAGACGAAGATCCGATCGACTTGCTGATTGAGCCAGTCGACGAGCTCTTCGGACTCGGCCTCCGGCCGAACGAGCTTCACCAGCGCCGCCGTATCCAGGTAGATCATCAGTAGCGCTCTTCGTCCCGCATCTGCCTGACCAGCTCACCGGCGTCGTGATCGGTGCGTACCTCGCCTTTCGGTCGCGAGAACAGTCGCGTGAGCCGAGCCGGTCGGAAGCTCCCACTAGCGAGCAGCCGGGCCGTTGGCGACGGCTTTGCCGGGACCAGGCGCGCCACGACGACGCCGCGTTCGGTGATGTCGATCTCCTCGCCCTGTTTGACCCGGGCCAGCACGCGGGCCGTTTCCTGGTTCAGCATCCGGATCGGAACTTCAGCCATGGCCTCATGGTAGTACATTTTTGTCTGACACCGCCCTTCCTTGTCGATCGCCAGAGAAGGTACGGGTGTTTCGATCCGGATCAGCCCTTGTCCACAGGATTATCTGTAGACGCGGACGTAGTCGACGTCGAAGGAGTTTGGGAAGGGGGTGGTGGCGTCGGGTGGGCCGGCGCGGTCGGTGTTGGCCCAGGTGCCGCTGTTGAGGACGACGTACATCGGCTTGTCGGGGACCTGGTTGCCGGTGATCGTCGAGGTTGGCGTGCCGTCGACGGTGAACGTGATGTGACCCGGCTGCCACAGGAGGCCGTAGCGGTGCCAGCCGGTCGTCGGCGTGAGGCCTGTCGCCCAGTGGCTGTCCCAGCGGACGTCCGGCCAGGCGCCGGACGCCAGACCGCTGTGCATGCTCTGGATCGAGCCGAACCATTCGGCGACGTCGATCTCCGGCGGCCAACTGCGGTCCTGCGGGATCAGCCAGAACGCGGGCCACAACCCCTTGCCGGCTGGGAACTTCGCGCAGATCTCCCAGTATCCGTAGGTCTGGAAGAACTTGTCGTGCGAGGAGATGAACCCCTCGGTGTACTGGTACGTCCCCGCGGGATCCGTGCCGACGACGGGCTTGTTGTCGGTCACCAGCCGCAACCTGCCGTCGGACAGCACGACGTTCTGGTCGACGGCATAACTGCCGTACGACGTGTTGTGGTAGTGCCCACCCGCTCGGCCAGGGAAGTCCATCACAGTGCTCCACGACCGCCGGTCCAGCGACTCGCCGCCGAACTCGTCGTGCCAGGTCAACCGCATCCCGGACGGGCGCTGCGCTCCGCCCGCCGTACACGTCGATGCGCTTGCCTGCGGCAACTGTCTGTCCGCCGCCTGCGCGGTGCCGGTGAGGCCGGCCGCGGCCAGGGTCAGCCCGGCGACGGCGAGCGCCGTCACACGTCGTCGTACCGTCATCTCTCGAACCTCCGTCACTTGATTCCGGATGTGGAGAAGCCGCTGACGAAGCGGCGTTGCATGAACAGGAACAGCACCAGGACCGGGAGCACGTACATCACGGCACCGGCGGCGACCAGGTTGTTCATCGGGAGGCCCTTGTCGTTCACGTAGCCGGTGGCCATCGCGACGGCGAGCGTCGTACTGTCCTGGCTCAGGAACATCGCGGGCCCGACGAAGTCGCCCCAGGCGTGCGTGAACGACAGGATCACGCTGGCCGCGATCACCGGCCAGGACTGCGGGAGAAAGATCCGCCAGAAGATCCCGACGTACCCGCAGCCGTCGATGATCGCGGCCTCCTCCATCTCCCGCGGGATGCCGGCGAAGAACTGCCGGAACAAGAAGATCAGGAACGCGCTGCCACCGAGCCCCCAGGCGACCCACGGCCAGTACGTGTTGACCATGTGCACCTTGGCGAACAGCAGGTACGTCGGGACCAGTGTCACGATCCCGGGCAGCATCATCGTGGCGAGCAGCACGACGAACAACTGCTTCTTCCCCGGCGCCGTCAGCCGCGCGAACCCGAACCCGACCCAGGCCGAGCTCAGTGTGGTCAGCGTGGTGCTGATGAACGCGATGGTCAGCGAGTTCTGGGTGGCGCCGACGAAGTTCACCTGGCGGATCGCGTCGGTGTAGTTAGCGAAGCGGGGCGCGGACGGCCACCAGCTCGGCGGGAACGCCGCCATCTCGGCCGGCGACTTCAGCGACGTCGACACCAGCCACACGATCGGGCTCAGCATCACCAGGACGACGGCGAGCAGCACGATGTAGAGCGCCCAGCGGTAGGTCCGTGTCATTTCCGGCCCTCCGGCTCGACGGTGTAGAACACGGTCCGCGCGCTCACCTTGATGATCACCAGGGTCACCAGCAGGATCACCGCGAACAGCATCCACAACATCGCCGACGCGTACCCGAACCGGGAGGCGCTGAAGTACTGCGCGAAGACGTGGATCATGTACAGGTAGTTGCCCTGTGGCACCGTCCCCGCGCCGCTCAGCGACCCGGACGACAGCAGCAACGGCGCGAACGACTGCAGCGACCCGATCATCCCGGTGATGACCTGGAACAGGATCACCGGTGACAGCAGCGGCACCGTGATCCGCGTGAAGGTCTGCCAGTACGACGCGCCGTCGACCTGCGCCGCCTCGAGCAGCTCGCGCGGAATGTCCTGCAGCCCGGCGAGCGAGATGATCATCGACCCGCCGCATCCCCACAACACCAGCGCATACAGCACGTAGCGGACATTGGGATCCACCAGCCAGGTGATCGGATTCGCCCCGAGCCCGCTCAGTATGCCGTTCGCCGCGCCGGCGTCCCGGTCGAAGATCAGGCGGAACGTCAGCGCCGCACCGACCGGCGGAACCACGGCCGGCAGATAGATCAGGCCTCGCAGCAGGCCGCGGCCCCTGATCGGCTGGTTCAGCATCACGGCAAGCAGCAGGCCGGCCAGGATCGACAGCGGGACGGTGACCAGCGCGAACAGCCCGGTCTTGCCCAGGGAGCTCAAGGTCAGCGGGTCCTGGAAGATCTCCACGTAGTTCTCGAAGCCGACGAAGTGTGTCCGCGGCGACAGGCCGTCGGAGTCGGTCAGACTCAGCCAGAACGCGTACCCCAGCGGGAACACGGTGAGTGCGACGAACCCGATGATCCAGGGCGCGACGAACAGGTAGAACGTGCGAGCCTTCTTCAGACCGGGCGGCTTCTTGCGGCGGTCCGCCCGCTCCGGAGCGGTCGTCGCGGCGGGGCGGCGTACCTCGGTCAGCGCGGAGCTCACCGCAACCGCTTCTTTCCGTCCGCGAGCTGCGCGTTGATCTGCGAGTTCAGGGTGTCGGCGAACTGCCCGACGGTCGCGGTGCCCTTGATGGCCTTGGGCAGCTCCCGGGTGATGATTGCGTTGATCGCGTCCTGCCGCACGTACGGCGTGTAGGAGGTGACCGAGAAGTGCTGCTTCTCGGCCATCTGCACCGCGTACGCCTGCTTCTGGAACGGCAGCTTCTGCGGCATCAGCTTCTGCAGCGACTTCAGCGGCGGGATGCCCCAGCCGCCGGTCGCGCGGGCCTTGGCGGGGTCTCCGGCCAGGTACCACTCCATCACCTGCCAGGCGGCGTCCTTGTTCTTGCCTGCCTTCGGCATCCACAGCCCGGTCGCGCCGAAGCACGGACTGACCCGGCGGCCGGTGTCGAACTGCGGCGCCGGCGCGAACCCGGCCACCTTCGCGGACTTGGGGTCGCCGGCGAACTGCCCGCCGAGCCAGTAACCGCTCAGCGTCGTCGCCATCCGGCCCGCCTGGAACGTCGGGCCGTCCCAACCGTTCGGGTCGGGATTCAGAACGGTGGGCCCGATGCCCGCCTTCGCGTACTCGAGGTACCAGGTGAGGGCGCGCTGGGCCTCCGGGCTGCTGAAGTCCACCGAGGCGAGATCGTCGGCGGTCAGTTTCCCGCCGGCGAGGTCGGTCATCCAGGTGAGCTGGCCGAACAGGCCCAGCCCGTTCGGGTTGAGGCCGTAGACACTGACCTTGGCGCCCTGCCGTTTCACCAGCCGCTTGCCCTCGTCGAGTAACTCGTCCAGCAGCAGCGGTGTCGTCGCGCTGGGCCGCGTCACCTTCGCCGCGTCGAACAGCGCGCTGTTGTACCAGATGGTGCAGTCCTGCGAGTAGTCCTTCGCGAAGCCGTACCGCGGACCACTGCCCTGCTTCGTGCCGTCGTACCGCCAGACGTCGTTGACCGGGTCGATGTCGTCGGCCTTGATCAGCGTGCTCTTCTCGAAGTACGGATCGAGGTTCTCCGCGACCTGCCGGGCGACCAGGTACGGCGTCTCGGTCGCTCCCATGCCCCGGACCACGTCCGGTGGGTTGCCGCTGGCAAGCATCGCGGTGAGCTTGGTCAGGTCGTACTCGACGGTCTTCACGGTCAGGCCGAGCGCCTGCGACGCGGCCTTCGCCTCTTTCGGACCGAACTCGCCGGCCTGCGACATCACGGTCACCACGCCCTTGGCCGCCGAGCCGGTACCCGTCGCGACCGGGGTGTTCGTGGAGGACGCGGGCGAGCAGCCGACAAGCGCGCCGCCCGCGGCGGCACCGCCGAGTGCCAGGAACCGGCGGCGGGACAGCCCGGGGTTCGTTGTGGTCATGGCCAACCTCTCAATCGGATGTCTCTGGATCGAAGAGCCGGCAGACCAGGCCGGAGGAGGGCCCGGCCTGGTCTGCCAGTGCTTCGCTGTCGTCTTCGGGGCGGTAGCCCAGCTCGTGCCGGGCGGAGGTGATGTCCCAGTAGTTGCGGGTGTTGGCGGACACGCCGAAGTGCACGCCGTACCGCTCCCGCGCCTGCAGGGCAGCGAGGATCAGCCGGCCGGCGTCGTCGTCGGACAGCCACTGGCCGAGGTAACGGCGCTCGGCCGGGGGCCAACCGGTCAGCCCGAGGCGCAGGCAGGTGACCGAGGCACCCGTGCGATCGGCGTGGGCCCGTCCGAGCGCTTCCAGCACGACCTTGCCCAGACCGTAGGGACAGCAGGGGCGAGGGTCGAGCCGTGGATCGACAGGCCGGTACTGCGGCCGGTTGTACTCCCCCGCCGCGTGCAGCGAACTCGCCAGCACGACCTTCGGCACAGCGTGCGCCGCGGCGGCGTCGAGCACGACTTGGGTTGTCCACACGTTGGCGGCGTACACGCTGTCCCATGTCTGGAAGGGGCTGCTGTTGCCCGCCAGGTGAAGGACAGCGTCGGCTCCGGCCAGAGCCTGGTGGGCCGCGACCGGATCGCTGAGATCGGCCTGGACCAGCTCGGCGCTTCGCGTCTGCGTCGCGGCGCTGTCGACCAGCCGGACGCGGTAGTGCTTGCGCAGCCACGGCAGCACCACCGTGGCGACGCGGCCCAGTCCGCCGGTCACCACCACCAGCGGCGTACTGCTCTGCTGCGCACCGTCCATGTCGTTCATCCGGTCGCCGGGCCCGGGGCGATCCCCGGGACTGTGGCGAAATTGTTCGAGTACTTCGGCGTTTGTGTCAAGTCTTCGGACACAGACTGTTCGGTGAATTGACTCCGATGTGCCAGATCGCGGATACTCGACGTCGTGGCTGCGAAGGACACCGGATCCCTGCGAGCGCTACGGCGCACCAACTCCGAGCGGATGCTGTCGGCGCTCATGGAGCACGGCGCGCTGCACCGCGCCGAGCTGGCGCGGATCTGCGGCATCTCGCGGACGACGGTGTCCACGATCGCGGCCGACCTGATCACCGGCGGCGTCGTGATCGAGGTGATCGGCGACCAGGTCGCCCGGGCCGGCATCGACGCATCCGAGGTCGACGGCCGGGCCCGCGGCTTCCTCCGGGCCAACCCCGCGGCGGGCGCGGCCGCAGGTCTCGACTTCACCCTCGAGCGCGTCTGGTGTCACCTCACCGACCTGTCCGGCGCGACGCTGGCCAGCGACGGCGTCCGGATGGCACGGGACACCCCGTGGCAGGAGCGGCTCACGGCCGGATTGACGTTGCTCGACGACCTGCTGGAGCGGACCGGCCGTCATCGCGACAACCTGGTCGGCGTCGCGATCGGCGTCCCCGGTCCGATCGACCTGCAGACCGGCGTGGTCGGTCCGTCGCTGCCCGGCCAGGCCTGGGCCGGGGTGAACGTCGCGGCCGAGTTCGGCCCGCGGCTCGCGGTGCCGGTGCTGGTGGAGAACAACACCCGCCTGGAAGCGGTGGCCGAGTTCACCTGGGGCGCCGGGCGGGACGTCCGCGACGTGCTGTACGTCGGGTTGTCCACCGGGATCGGGTCCGGGCTGCTGCTCGACGGCAATCTCCATCACGGCGGCGCGCGCGGCGGTGGCGGCGAGATCGGCCACCTGTCGGCCGACTCGTCCGGTGCCCCCTGTCCCTGCGGCAACCGTGGCTGCCTGGTGCAGTACGCGTCGCTCCCCGCCGTACTGGCAGAGCTCGCGCCGGTGCTCGGCGAGGACGCCGGCCTCGACGAGCTGCTCGCGTCCGCGGCCGCTGGTCAGCCTGAGACCTTACAAGCGCTGCGTGAAGCCGGAGAGCTGACCGGACGGGTGCTCGCCAACATCTGCAACCTGCTGAATCCCGAGCGGATCATCGTCGGCGGCGAGCTCGCCCGGGCCGGCGACCTGATCCTGGAGCCGATCCGCGCCACCCTGCGCCGGACGGCGATGTCGCTGACCCGCGACGCCGACGTCGTCGCCGCGGAGCTCGACCTCGGCGCCCGCGCGGGTGCGTCCGGCGCCGCCGCGCTGGTGCTGCGCCAGACCGATCAGCTGGTCGGCGCGCTCCTGTCCGCCCCTGACCGGCAACCGAATGAGGCCTCGTGAAGATCGTCGGATACGAAACGTTCCTGGTGGCGCCGCGGTGGCAGTTCCTGCGGATCGACACCGACGAAGGCATCAGCGGCTGGGGTGAGCCGATCGTCGAGGGTCGCGCGGAGGCCGTGCAAGGCGCGGTCGCCGCGTTGATGGAGTACCTCGTCGGCCAGGATCCGTTGCGGATCGAGGAGCACTGGCAGGTGATGGCCAAGGGCGGCTTCTACCGCGGTGGCCCGGTGCTCTCGAGTGCGGTGGCCGGCATCGACCAGGCTCTCTGGGACATCAAGGGCCGGTTCCACGAGGTCCCGGTTCACGAGCTGCTCGGCGGCCCGGTCCGGGAGCGGGTGCGCGTCTACACCTGGGTCCACGGCCGCGACAACGCGCAGCTCGTCGACGAGGCACAGGCCAAGGTCGCCAAGGGTTTCACGGCAATCAAGCTCAACCTGTCCGAGGCGCTGCCACCGATCCCGTCGGCAGCTCAGCTGCGGGCGGCGGCAAGCCGGGTCGAGGCACTCCGCGAGGCACTCGGCGACGGCATCGACATCGCCGTCGACCTGCACGGCCGCTTCAGTACGGCGGCGACGCGGCAGCTCCTGCCGCTCCTCGAGCCGCTGATGCCGATGTTCATCGAGGAGCCGACGCTGCCCGAGTTCGCCCGCGACCTGCGACGGATCACCGAGTCGACCACCATCCCGATCGCGACCGGCGAGCGGCTGTTCTCCCGCTGGGACTTCCGGGACGTGCTGCCCACCGGGATCGCGGTCGCGCAGCCCGACATCTCGCACGCCGGCGGCATCTCCGAGGTTCGCCGGATCGCCGCGATGGCCGAGGCGTACGACGTGAGCGTCGCGCCGCACTGCCCGCTCGGGCCGATCACGCTGGCCGCGAGCCTGCAGCTGGACTTCGCCGTACCGAACTTCCTGATCCAGGAACAGAGCCTCGGCATCGAGTACGGCGGCGGCAACGCGCTGCTCGACTACTTGGTGGATCCGGGCGTGTTCGCCTTCACCGACGGATACGTGCAGCGCCCGGCCGCCCCCGGTCTGGGCATCGAGGTGAACGAGGACGCCGTACGGGCAGCGGCCGCGGAGCCGCATCGCTGGCGGTCGCCGGTGCTGCGCCACGACGACGGGTCGTTCGCGGAATGGTGAATCCACCCATGGGCTGGAACAGCTGGGACTGTTTCGGTACGACGGTCACCGAGGCCGAGGTCCTGGGCAATGCCCAGGTCATGCACGACGAGTTGCTGCCGTTCGGGTGGGACACGATCGTCGTGGACATCGCCTGGTACGACCCGACCGCGCGATCGCACGGCTACAACGAGAACGCGCCCGTCGTCCTCGACGAGTACGGCCGTCAGCTGCCGGCACCGCTCAGGTTTCCCTCGGCCGCAGGCGGCGCCGGCTTCGGGCCGCTGGCCGCGCAGGTGCACGCGCTCGGGCTGAAGTTCGGGCTGCACATCATGCGTGGCATCCCCCGCCGGGCCGTCGAGCTCGACCTCCCGGTGTACGGGACCTCGTGGCGGGCGCGGGAGATCGCGGACGCGGACAACGTCTGCGCCTGGAACCCGGACAACCTGGGGCTCAACCACGACCACCCCGGCGCGCAGGCGTACTACGACGCGCAGGTGGCCCAGTTCGCCGCGTGGGGTGTGGATTTCGTGAAGGCCGACGACATGCTGGCGCCGTACCACTCACGGGAGATCGAGGCGTACGCGCTGGCGATCGAGAGGAGTGGGCGCGACATCGTGCTGTCGCTCTCACCGGGGACCCAGCTGTCGACACACCACCTCGACCACCTCCGGGCGAACGCGCAGATGTGGCGGATCTCGGACGACCTGTGGGACCGCTGGGAGGACGTGCACGCGCAGTTCGCCCGGCTCGCGCGCTGGGCGCCGTTCCAGCAGCCGGGCGGCTGGGCGGACGCGGACATGCTGCCCCTCGGCCACATCGGCATCCGCGCCGAACGCGGCGACGACCGCGATAGCCGCCTCACCCTCGACGAACAGAAGACACTCCTCACGCTGTGGGCAATGGGCAGATCGCCACTGATGATGGGCGGCGACCTCCCGACCACCTCACCGCAAACCCTCACCCTGCTGAAAAATCCCGCCCTCGCCGAGGTGTTGACCACGTCCTACGACGCCCGCGAAATCATCCGCGAGCCATACGACGACGGCGAACTGATCGTCTGGACGTCCCGCGGCCACAATTGCTCCTATGCCGCCCTCTTCTGGACCGGCTCGATGCCACGCCAGGTGTCGATACCGCTCGAATCCCTTGCTGCACAGGGCACTCCACAGGACCTGTGGGCCGGCTCGGGCGATCAGATCGCCGGCCACGGCGTCCGCTGGCTGAAGTTCAGCGACGACCTCTGACCAACCCCGGCCACTGAGCCACGAATGACGTGCATCCAAGCTACAGATGCCAGATATGTGGCAGACCTGCCATATATCTGGCATCACTGCCATGATTGTGGGCGGTGTCTGACGGAGGGATCGGCATGCTGCTCCAAGATCCATTTGGTGTCATCCGCACGGCCGCAGATGGGCGGATCCTGCAAGTGCTTGCACGCGCGGACAGCTGGTTCAGCATCTCTCAGGTGCGAGAACTGTCCCGAATCAGCAGTCGGGATCAAGTACGCCGAGCACTCGCCCGATTGTCTGCGGACGGAGTCCTCGACGAAGAACGTGTCGCGTCGATGTACCGCTACCGCTTCAACGAGGAGCATCTCCTCGCAGGGCCGATCAAAGAGATCTCCACCACGCGCGACCGATTCATCCGCCAATTGCAGTCCGCCTTGGCCGGATGGCCGGACGTGGTCTACGCAGCTCTGTTCGGCTCCGCAGCGCGGAGCGACATGCACCAGGACAGCGACATCGACATCTTCCTTGTGCGCTCCGACAACCGACAGTTCTCCGACATCACCGAGGACGCCTGGCAGGAACGCGTCCTGGAGTTGGAACGCGAGGTGGAACGCTGGACCGGGACCTCGACCAACGTGCTGCACTTCCGCGAGTCCGAGGTCGAGGCCGCCGGTGACGTCGACGCGCTCGCAAACATCCGGAGAGAAGGCATCCCGCTGATCGGCGACAAGGTGTGGTTGGTGAAGGCGCTGCAGCGCGGGAGGGCATCCTCATGAGCGGACGAACGAACCGGTGCAGCGAGGCCGACCGGCGCGGCAGGATGCACGCGGCGGACTCACGCGGAGAGGACCACAAGGAGGCCGTCGCATTACTGGCCAGGGTCGACCAATCCCTGAGCACCGTTCTCGCCAGACTCCTCGCACTGAAGACTCCTGCTGGATACCAGCCACGTACCGTGTCCAGGCAGCAAGTAACGGCGGCTGGACGGCAGGCGGACCAGCTGATCAGCGCTGCTCGCAGCGCGAGCTGACCAGCCTGGGTGAAGCTCGTGTCCGAGGCGTGTCGCCCCGGACACGAGCTCCGGCCGGGGCTACTTGTTGTAGACGACCCAGAGTTCGTAGTCGTCGCCTGGGATGGCTGAGCCGTTGATGCACTTGTACTTCGTCCACTTGGTGCCGGCGGCGCCGGCGGCGTGGCAGTCCGACTGCCAGAAGAAGTCGCCGACGTACTCCCAGTTGTCGGAGGCAACGACCGTCGGGGCCGGAGCCGCCGGCGGCGCCTCGGCCGCCTGGGCGGCCGGGACGGCGAGACCACCGGCCGCGATCGCTCCACCGGCCAGGACTGCGTAGAAAACCCTGCGAATGCTCATGATCCGTACCTTTCGTGGTTGGGCCGAACGCTTCGAGAGTGCGGGTCGAACCACGACGCCCGCACCTGCTTTCGGGCATCCCCGAAAGGCCCGGGAGCTATTCGATGAGGGCCGAAAGCAACCACTTGGACAGCGGCGCATCTCCCAGTTCCTTAAGGTTCTTCACCCATCGGGCCTCGGCGATCTCCGCGGACAGTCTCAACCTGTCCTCCGCGGCGAAGGCGGTGAGGATCGTGAGCGTGTCGTGTTTGCCTTCGAGAGTGGTGACGGTGCTGCCGAGCACCGTGAAGGCGTCGGCCGGTACGTGCAGGCCGAGTTCCTGGTGGACCTCTCGGGCGGCCGCTTGCGCCGGCGTTTCGCGCGCCGGCTTGTAGCCGCCGCCGGGGAGAGCCCACCGACGCGTGTCGGCGTACGAGTGCCGGACGACCAGGAAGCGGCCGTCCGGCAACCGCAGCAGGGCTTTGACGCCGAAGGTGGTGGGCCTGCGGAGACGAAACCACAGTTGGAGGAACGGCGAACCTGCGCGCAGCAGGATCGCGGGCACGCGCATCAGCGCGGCGGCATACGGAGCGCGCCGTCGAGGCGGATGACCTCGCCGTTCAGGAGCTGGTTGTCGAGGATGTGGCGGACCAGCGCGGCGTACTCCGAGGGCCTGCCGAGGCGGGACGGGTGCGGAACCTGCTGCTCGAGCACGGTCCGGGTCTCCTCCGGGAGCCCGGCGAGCATCGGTGTCTCCATCGTGCCCGGCGCGATCGTCACGACCCGGATGCCCTTGTCGGCAAGGTCGCGCGCGGCGGTCAGCGTCAGCGCGACGATGCCGCCCTTGCTCGACGCGTACGCCGCCTGGCCGACCTGGCCGTCGTACGCCGCGATCGACGCGGTCATCACCACGACACCGCGGTCACCGTCGGCGCTCGGGTCCGACGCGATCATCCGCTCGGCCGCGAGGCGCAGTACGTTGAAGGTGCCGATCAGGTTGATCTCGATCACCTGCCGGAAGGTTGCCAGCGGCAACGGGCCCTTCCGCCCGACGACCCGGCCGGGCGTCGCGACACCGGCGCAGTTCACGACCACCCGCAGCGTGCCCAAAGAAGCAGCAGCATCCAGAGCCGCAGTCACGGCGGCCTCGTCGGTGACATCGGTCGGCGCGAACACCACGCGCTCGCCCAGCTCGTCCGCGATCGCCTTGCCCGCCGACGACGGCAGGTCGACGATCACGACGCCGAGCCCGTCCGCCGCCAGCCGCCGTACGGTCGCCTCTCCGAGCCCGGAACCACCACCGGTGACCAGCGCGACGTCGGACGGGCTGAACTCCATCAAATGCTCCTCAAAAGATCGCGGCTGATCACGAGCCGCTGGATCTGGTTCGTACCTTCGAAGATCTGGGTCACCTTGGCCTCGCGCATGTACCGCTCGGCCGCGAACTCCCGGGTGTAACCGTACCCACCGAGCACCTGGACCGCGTCCGTGGTGACCTTCATCGCCGCGTCCGTGCAGACCAGCTTCGCGATCGCGGCCTCCCGCGTGAACGCCCGGCCCAGATCGCGCCGGCGGGCGGCGTGCAGGTACGTCGCACGCCCGGACTCGACCGCGGCGGCCATGTCGGCGAGCAGGAACTGGATGCCCTGGAAGTCCGCAATCGACTGCCCGAACTGCTGCCGCTCCCGCGCGTACGACGTGGCGAGGTCGAGGGCCGCCTGCGCCAGGCCGACCGCGCAGGCGGCGATCCCGAGCCGGCCGGAGTCGAGCGCGGACAGCGCGATCCGCATGCCGTCGCCCTCGGCACCGATCAGGTTCGCCGCCGGGACCCGGACGCCGTCGTAATTGACGAGCGTGGTTGTCGACCCGGTCAGCCCCATCTTCCGCTCCGGCGCGCCGAAGCTCAGCCCGTCCGCCGAGGCCGGCACGTGGAACGCCGAGATTCCGTGCGTGCGGTCGTCGGAGGTCCGCGCGAACGTGGTGTAGAAGTCGGCGTGCGAGCCGTGGCTGATCCACGCCTTCGTCCCGGTCAGCACGTACTCCGAGCCGTCGCGGACCGCTCGCGTGGTCATCGAGGTGATGTCGGAGCCGGCCTGCGGCTCGGACAGCGCGTACGCCCCGAGGAGCTCGCCGCCGATCATGTCCGGCAGCAGCCGCTGCTTCTGCTCCTCGGTCCCGAACGTGGCCAGCCCGTACGACGTCATCGTGTGCACCGAGACGCCGACGCCGACCGACATCCAGGCGGACGCGATCTCCTCGAGCATCTGCAGGTACACCTCGTACGGCTGCTCGGCGCCGCCGTACTGCTCCGGATAGGGCAGGCCGAGCAGG
>DASXXB010000334.1:0-24590 GCA_036503355.1 Kribbella sp.
GGCACCACCCCCACCGCGACCCCCACTAGCTCGACGGACGAACCATCTGCCCCTGCCGCGCACGACAAATCCCCCGCCCGCACCGAACCGACCTCAGCACCGCACGCAACGGAGGCTCCCATGGCCGTCAGCCCGCTCCCCTCGACGGACCAGCACCCCACCGGCCCCCAGCCCGCACCGCGCACGACTCGCGACGCTGCAACAACCCCCGACCTGATCCTCGTCAGCCATCCACAGCAGAGCAGCGGTCCCACGAGCACGTCGGACGACGCACAGGACGCGCCCCAGCCCGGTACGCCGGATGCGCACGACAGCCCCCGGGACGCAACGCAACCCGGTACGTCGGATGCGAAGGACGACGCCCAGGATGCGACCCGCGCCACCCCGGCTGCAAGGGTCGGTGCCCAGGACGGAACGCCGGCCGGTACGCCGGTTGCGCGGGATGGGATGTCGGGCAGGGAGATCGGTTTGCGCGGCGAGGCGCAGGGTGGGGCGTTGGTGGGTGGGATGTTGGAGGCTGTGACGCGGCCGCAGTTGTCGTCGGTGCGGGGTGTGGGCGAACACTACGTACCTGCGACTGCGCGGTACGCCGGCCAGCTGACCGAAGGTGCGCTCGCCCTGCGACTGCAGGCAATCACCCGACTCGGCATCAGCTCCGCCCGCCCGCACTTGGCCAGCATCACCACACCCCAACCGCACATCAGCCTGCCCGCCCCAGACGCACCTGACGCACCGGCCACGGACACCCCCGAGGAAGACACCGCGGGTCAGCCAAACGCACCCCAGACCGACTCAGGTCAGTCCCACTCAGCTCAGTCCCACTCAGCTCAGACGCACTCAGCTCAGACGCACTCGACCCAGACTGGCGCGACACAGACCGGCGCGGCACAGACCAGCGCGGCACAGACCAGCGCACGTCAGACCAGCGCGGCCCAGACCAGCGGCCGTCAGACCGGCGCGGCTCAGACGGGCGCGGCTCAGACCGGATCAGCGCGGACCGGCGCCGCCCAGACCGGCGCACGTCAGACCGGCGCGGCACAGACCGGATCGGCTCGGACCGGCGCACGTCAGGCGGGCGGGCGTCAGGCGGGCACGGCTGCGGGGAGGCTCAGCGTGGTGCCCGACGCGGAGCGGGTCGCGCAGGTAGACGCGGTGCCTGGGCAGACTGACGGGGCCCAGGCACCGCTCAAGCCAGCGAGCACCCCTGCCAGCACCACCCCAGCCAGCACCACCCCAGCCAGCACCACAGCACGCAGTACCCGTGCCAGCAGCTCCACCAGCAGCTCAGGCAGCACGGCCGCCCACGCAGACACCAGCACCTCGGCCCGCACCTCTGCAGCCACCAGCGCGCCTAGCTCCGCGAGCACTACGGCCAGCATGTCTGCAGGCGCCGCTGGCACTAGCTCAACCAGCACCTCGGCCCGCACCTCTGCAGGCACCAGCGCGGCCAGCTCAGCGAGCACTGCGGCGAGCACGTCTGCAGGCACTCCCGGCACTAGCTCAACCAACACCTCATCCGGCACGTCAGCAGGCACCACCGCAAGCGTGACGTCCAATCGCTCGGCCAGCACCACTGCAGGAGCCGCCGCCAGTAGCACGGCTGGTTCCCGTACCAGTGGCTCGGTCGTTGTCGGTTCCGGGAGGCCGGCTGGCTCGTCCGGGCGGGCTGGTGTTCGTGGGGTGGGGCGGGAGGAGGGGCCGGGATTGCCGGAGGTTCGGGCTTGGGGGGCTCGGTTGGCGCAGGCGGTTTCGGAGGTACTGGCGGGTGATCGGCCGATTTCACAGCTGGTGCGGTTCACCGACGACCAGGTGTTCCACGAGCTCAACCGGCGTGTGCGGTTGCTCGGACTGAACTCGACCGCCGGCTCGCGCGGCGCGAAGGAGAAGAGTGCGGTCCGTTCGGTGCGGGTGTTCATGCCGCAGCCGTCCATCGCCGAGGTCGCCGCCCACGTCCGCCACGGTGAACGCTCCCGAGCGCTGGCGTTCCGCCTCGAGGTGCGCCGCAACCGCTGGGTCTGCACAGCCCTCGAACTCGACTGAACGCACCTGACCCGACCGAACCGCTCCTGCTCGACTTCTGCCGAACAACCCGTGCCCGACCCTCAGCGAACAGCCCGCGGTCGATCCCCGGCGAACAGCCTGCGGTCGAGTCTCGGCGATCAGGTCATGGTCGAGCTGATCGGGTGGGGCTAGAACTTGGCCGGATCAGCTGCATCAGCTGCGGCCACAAGCGCCGATGCGAGTCGGCGCTCCGTGTCCTCGTCGCCGAGTCGTGGAATTCGGTGGGCAACACGCCGTACCTGACGACCACGATTCACGACTCGGCCGTTGGGGGGCGAGCCATTCGCCACGACTCGGCGACAGGCGTGGGCCGTGGCGGGTCAGGGAGTTGGGTGGGCGGGCGGCGGATGAACGGCCGGCGAGCGGGCGGCGAGCGAGCTGCCGGCGGGTGAGGAGGCGGTGAGCGAGCGGGTGACCGAGTGACCGGGGAGCAGGTGAGGAGGTGGTGAGCGAGGGGGCGGTGAGCCAGCGGCCGGCGGGTGAGGAGGCGGTGAGCGAAGGAGCGGTGAGCCAGCGGCCGGCGAGTCAGGAGGCAGTGGGCGAGGGGGCGGCGCGCGAGCGGCGGCGAACGAGCGGCGGCGAACGAAAGCCGACGGGTGTGGGGCCGGCGGGCGAACTGCGGTGAGCGAGCGGACGGCGAGCGAGGAGGCGGCGAGCGCAACACGCGGCTCACGTCGAGAGCGACGGGGGGCGCGGTCTTCGCGGAGGCGGCGCTGGCGGATCTCGCGCCGGGGCGGTTCGTGCCGGCGAGCGAGGAGGCGGCGAGCGGCGGACGAACGGTTGGCGGGCGAGGGGTCGGTGGGCGAACGGGCGGCGGGTCCGGTGAGGTGGGCGAGGAGGCGGCGGGTGAGGGGTTTGGGATTGAACCAGGGCGGTGCGGATGTGGGGGCAACTCTTTGGGTTGGTGGGGCGTCTTAGATTGCGCGATTCGATTGTGGTGGTGTTGTCATTCGGTCGGGGGCGCGGCGGCGTACGGTGACCGGGGTCGGGCTTGTTCGGGGAGACGAGATGTCTGTGAGCACAACTGTCACATCGCTGGACGGCGGTACGCCGGGTGCGTGCCAGATCGGCATCGACGAGCTGACTCCGGTCGAGCGTCAGCGGGTGATGCCGGTGGTACGGCGGAAGCGGCTGAGCGAGCGGTTCCGCGTCCTCTACCCGCTCGCGGTGCGGTACCACCGGGCCGTCAAGCGCCTCGAGTGGATGCGGTCGAGCACGCCGTACGCCGGGACGCGCAGCGTCGACGACCTGCCGGTGCGGATCAAGCGCCACAAGTCGTTGCTGCTCAGACAACTCGGCGAGACCGAGATGTGGATGCAGCACAACAAGGTGACCAACCTGAAGCTGGCGTGTGCGCAGGTGGACGGTCTGCTGATCCGGCCGGGTGAGACGTTCTCGTTCAACAAGGTGGTCGGCAACGCGACCCGCCGCAAGGGGTACACGAAGGGCATGCGGCTGTCGAACGGCCAGGCCAGGCCGGGTATCGGCGGGGGTATCTGCCAGCTCGCCAACCTGCTGCACTGGATGGTGCTGCATTCGCCGTTGACCGTGACGCAGCGGTCCACGCACAGCTTCGACCCGTTCCCGGACAACGGCCGCGTGCTGCCGTGGGGCGTCGGCTGCAGCATCGTCTACAACTACGTGGACCTGCAGTTCCGCAACGACACCGACCAGACGTTCCAGCTGCATGTCGGCGTCGGCGATCGCTATCTCGAGGGCGAGATCCTGGCCGACGTCCCGGCCGAGTCGTCGTACCGGGTGTTCGCGAAGGACGAGCGGTTCCTGCGGGTCGGTGCGGACTACTTCCGCCGCAACGAGATCTGGCGGACCGTGATCGATCGCCGCACGGGTACGGCGCTGCGCGACGAGCTGATCCGCGAGAACGTTGCCCTGGTCAAATACCTCCCGGTCGACGTACCGGTCGTCGACGTGGTCGCCTAGAGCAACGAGTCGCCTAGAGCAACGAGCAGCCGTACTTCTCGAACAGGGCCGCCACGTTACCTGAGAAGCCGCCGTGCAACTCGGTCAGCAAGGCCTGCGTGCTGGCTGACATGACCAGCACGTAGCGCGCCGGCTCCTCGTCAGGGTTGCCGAAGGTGTGCGGCACGCCGCGTGGTCCGACGATCCCGGATCCGGCCGGTACGTCGTAGTCCTCGCCGTCGATGTTCAGCCGCAGCGTCCCGGACAGCACGTACCACGCCTCGTCGTCGGTGTGGTGCACATGCAGCGGCGCCTGCCACGCGACCTGGTCCGACGTACGCCCCGCAGCCTCCCACTCGGCCAGGACGAGGCCGGATCCCTCCGGCGCGATCGTCCGCCCGAGCAGCGGAACCCCTGACAGATCATCGCGACGCGACATCGGCAGCTCCTTTCGCATCTGCAGAGTTCCCCCAGCACCCGTCCGCAAACTGTCGGCGGGGCGTTGCAGACTGGAAGTGTGACCGTAGCCGTCGAGCCGTACCGGCAGCGCCCCGCGCGCATCGCCGGCGCCGACCTGTGGACACGCACGGCCGAGGGCGGCGAGTTCCGGATCCTGCCCGACGGCTGCATGGACCTGCTGCTGATGGACGACGATCTCTTCGTCGCGGGGCCGGACAGTCAGGCGTGGACGGGTAGCGCACCGAGAGGCACGCGGTACGCCGGGATCCGGTTCGCGCCGGGCGCCGCGCCAGGCTTCCTCGGCGTACCGGCCCGCGCCCTGCTGAACGAGCGCGTCCGCCTGGCCGAGCTGTGGTCGCCCAACCGCAGTAGACGTCTCCTGGACCGGATCAGATCGGCCCCCGACCGGGCGTCAGCGCTGGATCTGGAAGTCGCGAGACTGCTCGAGGATCCGACGGACCGACTGACGGCGCATGTCGTCAACAGTGTCCGCAGCGGCCTGCTGCGCGGCACCGCCGGCGTCGCCCGCCTGGCCGGCACGCTCGGCCTCAGCGAGCGGCAACTGCACCGCCGCTGCCTGGACGCGTTCGGGTACGGCCCGAAGATGCTCGACCGGGTCCTGTGGATGAACGTCGCCCTCGACCACGCGCGCACCGGCCTGCCGCTCGCCGACGTCGCCATGATCACCGGGTACGCCGACCAGGCGCACCTCACGCGCGACGTCAAAGCCCTGACCGGCGTGCCACCCAGGATCCTGCTCGGCTGAGACACTTCGTTCCATGATCGAAGTCGGTACGGCGCCGTTGCGGCACAACCCGCTCAACGCGGTGACGGCGAACGTGGAGCGGATCACCTACGCCGACGGCAGCACCGCCGTACGCAAGGAACTCCGCAAGCCCACTTCCCAAGAAGGTCCGTGGGCCGCGTCGACCGACCCGCGCCACTGGAACTACTGGCGCCGCGAACTCGAGGTCTACCGCGACGACGAACTGCGCGACCAGCTCGCCGACGCCGGACTCGTGCTGCCGGTCGCGGAGGTCGACGAGCGGCCAGACGGCGCCACCATCGTGATGGAAGACATCGCGGGTACGCCGGGCACGCACTTCAGCCTCGCCGACCATGCCGCGCTGGCGCGGGCGTGCGGCCGCTGGCAGGCGCACTCCGCCGCCGAACGTCCCTGGACCTCGACCGGTTTCCTCCGCGACTACTCGACGACCCGCGACGTCCCGTGGCACCTGATGAACGACGACGCCGCCTGGCACCAGCCACTGATCCGCGACACCTGGCCGGCCGAACTGCGCCAGGCGTGGACAGCGCTCCTGGCACACCGTGACGAACTGCTCGACCTCGTCGCGGCACTGCCTCGCGCCCGCTGCCACCTCGACTTCTGGGTGTCGAACGTGATCCAGCGCCCGACCGGCGAACTCGCGCTCTTCGACTGGTCGTTCCTCGGCGACGGCGCGCTGGGTGAGGACATCGGGAACTACATCCCGGACGCGGTCTTCGATCTGTTCTGGCCGGCTGAACGGATGCCTGAGCTCGCCGACACGTGCATCGGCAACTATCTCGACGGTCTGCACGAGGCGGGCTGGCACGGCGACCCGGGCCTCGTCCGTCTGGCTGTCATGGCGTCCGGGGTGAAGTACGCCTGGCTCCTGCCCGGTCTGCTCGGTCGCGCCTCCGACAAGACCCACAGCGCCTATCACCGCGAGGCCGACAGCGAGCAGCTCTTCCACCAACGCGGTCAGGCTCTGCTCTTCGTCGCGAACTGGTGCGCCGAGGCACTGCGCTGAGACACGGCGCTGAGCTACGGCGCTGACATACGGCGCTGACAGGCCACGCTGAGGTGCGCAGTACCGCTCTCAGCATCGAAATCTACGCACTTGTTTGCAACTTCTCCTTGACGAGGCGGTCGTGGCGGCGTTTGACTGGTCCGCAGCGACGCACCCAGCCGGTACCAGGCCGACGGCCTGAAGTCCGGTTTTCCGGCGCCAGGGTCGGTGAGAGGACCCGAGGCGGGGTCGCGTCCCCGGGACCGATGGAGCAATCGTGTCCAGACTCACCCGCCGCCTGCTCGCAGCAGCCGCGGCCACCGCCCTCGCAGTCACCGCCACAGCCACCGCCTCCACCCTCACCCGAAACCCCGCCGACGCGGCCGTCATGCTGCCGCCGGTGCACGCGAAGTTCGACTACCAGATCGGCGGCGCGTACACCCCGCCCGCCGGCGTCCAGGTGGTCACCCGGGACCGGACCGCCGCCCCGGCGGCCGGGCTCTACAACATCTGCTACGTCAACGCGTTCCAGGTCCAGCCCGGCGAACAAGGCCAGTGGGCCTCCGACCTGCTCCTCCGCGACGCCAAGGGAAACCTGGTGATCGACGAGGACTGGGGCGAGCCGCTCCTCGACCTCCGCACCGCGGACAAGCGGAGCCGGATCGCCACCAAGGTCAACGGCTGGATCGACGGCTGCGCCGCCAAGGGCTACCGCGCGATCGAGCCGGACAACTACGACAGCTACACCCGCTCGAAGAAGTTGCTCACCGCCTCCCAGGCCGAGGCGTACCTGACCCTGCTGGCCTCCCATGCGCACAGCAAGGGCCTCGCGATCGGCCAGAAGAACACGGTCGAACTCGCCGGTGACCGGCACGCCGTCGGCCTGGATTTCGCGGTCGCCGAGGAATGCGGCCAGTACGACGAGTGCGGTGACTACGTCGATGCCTTCGGCAACAACGTGATCGTGATCGAGTACACCGACGAGGGCCGCCGTACGGCGTGTTCGCAGTACGGCGGAACGCTGTCGATCGTGCAGCGCGACGTGGACGTCTCGGTCCCGGGCGATCCCGCCTACGTCCGCAAGACCTGCTGAATCTCCCTTCCTCCACCCCTTCTGGAGACCACATGTCCCAGCATGCCCGCAACCTGTCCCGCCGCGACGTCCTGCGCGCCGCGGCTGCCGTGACCGCCGTCGGGGCACTCGGTGCCTGCGGCAAGAACGACGACGAGGGAGCCGACGCCAACGGCGTGGTCACCCTCGATCTCTGGCACGGCCAGGTGGATCTCGGCAAGGCCGCGATCGACTCCCTGATCAGTGCGTTCAACCAGTCGCACCCGAAGATCAAGGTGGTCGGCGGCGGTGGCGGCGTGACCGCGGACAGCATGCTGCAGAAGGTCACCGCGGGCCTGGCGGCGGGGTCCTACCCGGACATCGCGTACATCTTCGGGTCGGACCTCGCCAGCCTGACCAAGAGTCCCAAGGTCGCCGATCTCACCGGGCAGCTGAAGATCGACGACTACTGGCCGGCCGCGAAGGACGCGGTCAGCGTGAAGGGCAAGGTCCGGGCCGCGCCGGCGCTGCTCGACTCGCTCTGCGTGGTCTACAACGAGAAGCTGTTCACCGCGGCCGGGGTAGCTCCGCCGAAGGACGGTTGGACCTGGGACGACTTCGTGGCCACGTCGAAGCAGTTGACCAATCCGTCGAAGGGGATCTTCGGCACCGGCTGGCCCGGCGTCGGCGACGAGGACACCGTCTGGCGGATCTGGCCGATGATCTGGGATCTCGGCGGCGACGTGGTCAGCGGCGACGGCAAGAAGGTCGGCTTCGACGCGGTCGGCGCGAAAGCCCTGGAAACGCTCGACCGGCTGCGGACCGACAAGTCGCTGTACGTCGACCCGAAGCCGGGCAGTGAGCAGCTGTACCAGGTGTTCCTCGGCGGCCGCATGGGAATGGTTGCCACCGGCCCCTGGCAGCTCCCCGAGCTGAAGGACAACGGCATCGAGTACGGCGTCGTACCGCTGCCGTCGTACTCCGGGAAGCCGGTGACGATCTCCGGGCCGGACACCTGGACGATCTTCGACAACGGCAAGGCCAAGGTGAAGGCCGCGACCGAGTTCGTCACCTGGCTCGCCGAGCCCGCGCAGGACATCCAGTGGGACGTCAAGGGCGGCAGCCTGCCGATCACCAAGGCGACCGCGGACCTGCCGGCCTGGAAGACGCACTCGGCGCAGACCAACGGGCTGGACGTGTTCGTGAAGGCGCTCGACACCGCGAAGGTGCGGCCGACGATCTCGGCGTACCCGCAGATCTCGCAGCACGTCGGTGAGGCGATCGCCGCCGTACTGCTGGGGAAGCAGAGTCCCGCGGATGCGTTGAAGCAGGCCGTCGACCAGTGCAACCAGGTCCTGGCGGTGCCGAACTGATGGCCTCCGTGGTCGGGACGTTCACCGTCGATCCGCGGAGCCGGGCGGCCAAGCGCCGGGCCCGTGGTGAGGGTGCGACGGGGTGGGCGTTCGTGAGCCCGTCGGTCGTGCTGATCCTCGGGCTCAGCGTCGTACCGGTGCTGTGGTCGTTGCTGCTTTCTTTCCAGGTCAACGATCTGGTGTCGCCTTCGGAATGGGTGGGGCTCGCCAACTACAAGGCACTGCTCAAGGATCCGTCGTTCGGCTCGGCCGTCTCGCACACGCTGATCTACACGGCACTCTACGTTCCGCTGAGCGTGGTCGCGGGGCTGGCGATCGCGATCGCGCTGGACCGGAAGATCGCGCTGATCGGGCTGTACCGGACGTTGGTGTTCGTGCCGTTCGTGGTGTCGGCGGCGGCGCAGGGTGTGCTGTTCTCGTTCGTACTGGACCCGGAGTTCGGTGTCGCGAACTCGTTGCTGCACAAGGTCGGGCTGCCCGCGCAGGGGTTCTTCAGCGATCCCGGACAGGCCCTGTACCTGCTGGTCGCGATCTCGTTGTGGAGCGGGACCGGGTTCTGCGTGATCGTGTATCTCGCTGGTCTGCAAGGAGTTTCGGGCGAGCTGGTCGAGGCCGCGCGGATCGACGGCGCCGGTCGTTGGGGCGTACTGCGGCACGTGACGCTGCCCGCACTGACCCCAGTGACCATCTTCCTGCTGCTGTTCCAGACCATCAACGCGCTGCAGGTGTTCGATCTGGTGTTCGTCACCACGAAGGGCGGACCGCTCGGGTCGACGACGGTGATCGTGTACTTCATCTGGGAGAAGGCGTTCAAGACCTTCACCGCCGGGTACAGCGCGGCAGCGGCGTACACCCTGGCGGTTGCGCTGCTCGTGGTCGGTGTCGCCCTGCAGCTGTACCGGCGGAGGGCGACTCGATGAAACGACTGCCCTTCAGCGGCTGGCACTTCGTGCTCGCGCCGCTGGCGTTGCTGTTCGCGCTGCCATTGGTGTGGCTGCTGGTCAGCTCGGTGATGAGCAACGCCGAAATCAACCGTTTTCCGCCGGCGTTGTGGCCGCACGGCATCAAGTTCGACGGTTACCGATACGTCCTCGGAAACGCACTGTTTCCGAGGTGGTTCCTGAATTCCTTCGTCGTTTCCGCCGTTGCCGTGACGGCGAACCTGGTACTCGGATCGCTCGGCGGGTACGCGTTCGCGCGGATCCGGTTCGCCGGGTCGAAGATCGTGCTGGGGCTGATGCTGGCCACGATGGTGATCCCGTTCCAGCTGACGATGATCCCGACGTTCCTGGTGATGAAGCAGCTCGGGCTGATCGACACGCTCGGCGCGCTGATCGTGCCGTCGCTGGTGACTCCGCTTTCCGTGTTCCTGTTCCGGCAGTTCTTCGTCTCGCTGCCGCGCGAGCTCGAGGAGGCGGCGTGGATCGACGGCTGCGGACGGCTGCGGATCCTCGTCTCGATCGTGCTGCCGCTCGCCCGGCCCGCGCTGAGCACCGTCGCCGTACTGACGTTCCTCGCCACCTGGAACGACCTGACCTGGCCGTTGATCGCGATCAACAGCGACTCCACCTACACCCTCCAGCTGGGACTGACGACGTTCCAGGGGCAGCACCACACCCAGTGGTCGGCCGTGATGGCCGGCAACGTCATCACGGTGCTGCCCGTCCTGCTGGGGTTCCTCCTGGCCCAGAAGGCGTTCATCCGCTCGCTGGCCTCCACCGGACTCAAAGGCTGACATATGTTCGATCTGCTCGTGATCGGCGACGCGAATCCCGATGTGGTTGTCGGGCCCGTCGACCAGCCGATCCTCTTCGGTCAGCGGGAACGACTCGTTCCCGCCGGCTCCCTCGTCCTCGGCGGCTCCGCCTCGATCATGGCGTGCGGCGCCGCCCGGCTCGGTCTCCGGGTCGCCTTCGCCGGCCGCGTCGGCGACGATCCGGCCGGCGACTTCGTCCGTACGTCGCTGGCCGACCGTGGCGTCGATGTCGACGCCCTGGTGGTGGACCCTGTGCTGCCGACTCCGCTGACAACGATCCTCACGTCGGGAGACGACCGCGCGATCCTGACGTCACCGGGGTGTTTACCCAGTACTGCGGCGGAGGATGTGCCGCAGAGCCTGATCAGGTCGGTGAGACATGTGCATGCGGCGTCGTTCTACCTCATGCCGGAACTCGCGGCGGGACTGGCCGGGATCTTCAAGGAGGCGAAGGCGGCGAAGGCGACCACGTCGCTGGATCCGAACGACGATCCGGCCGGGAAGTGGGACCGCTCGGTCCTCGACCCGGTCCTGCGGGTCACCGACTACTTCCTGCCCAACGCGGCCGAGGCGCTCGCGCTCACCGGTCATCACTCGGTCGAGGACGCGGCCGGCATCCTGGCCCGCCGTCTGGCCCGCGGCGGCGCCCAGGCGCGCGGCGAGACGCTGACCCGCTCCGGAACACTCGTCGTGGTCAAGAACGGCGCCGACGGAGCCCTTGCCCACAACGGGTCCAAGGTCATCACCGCACCGGCCTTGAAGGTCGACACGATCGACGCGGTCGGCGCAGGCGACAGCTTCGACGCCGGCTGGGTCGCCGCCGTACTCAACGGCTCCCGGCCGGATCGGGCCCTCGCGATCGCAGCCGCCTGCGGCTCAATCTCGACCCGCGCCGCCGGAGGTACGGCGGCCCAACCCGACTGGGACCTCGTGATCGAAAGCGTGACACCATGACCAAGATCGCCTTTGTCGGTGCGGGCAGCGTGGTGTTCACGCAGGGGCTGCTCGCCGATCTGTTCGGGCTCGAGTTGGGGCCGCTGCACATCAGCCTGCACGACATCGACCCCGAGCGGCTCGACACCGCTGCGGCCGCGGCGTCGTACATCGCCCGGGAGCGTGGCGCCGTACCCCAGATCAGCGCGCACCTCGAGCGACGGGCCGCGCTCGACGGCGCCGACTTCGTGATCAACATCGTGCAGGTCGGGATGAACGCGGCGACGCACGTCGACTTCGAGATCCCGGCGCGCTACGGGATCCGGCAGACGATCGGCGACACGCTTGGCGTCGGCGGCGTGTTCCGGGCGCTGCGCACCTTCCCGTTCCTGCGCGGACTCGCGCAGGACATCGCCGAGGTCTGCCCGGACGCGTGGCTGCTCAACTACACCAACCCGATGGTGATGAACGTCTGGTACCTGAAGGCGCTGGGCGTGCGGAACGTCGCCGGCCTGTGCCACTCTGTCTACTGGACGATGCAGGGCCTTTCCGAGCTGGTCGGCGTACCGTACGAGGACGTCACGTACCTGGCGGCCGGCGTGAACCACCAGTCCTGGGTACTGCGTTTCGAGCGCGGCCGCGAGAACCTGTACGACCGGCTGGACGAGGCGATCGCCGCGGATCCGGAGCTGCTGCGGCGGGTCCGGGTGGACATGTACCGACGGCTCGCGTACTACCCGACCGAGACGAGCGAGCACTCCTCGGAGTACGTGCCGTGGTACCTCGGGCACGCGAGCGAGGTCGAGCGCCTCCGGCTGCCGATCGGCGAGTACCTGGGCATCGTCGCCGACAACCTCGCGTCGTACGAACGAACCCGGAACGCCCTGAAAACAGGCGAATCCGTCGAAGTCGAACCCACCATGGAGTACGCCCCCCAGATCATCCACAGCATGGTGACCGCCACCCCCAGAACCGTCTACGCCAACGTCCCGAACACCGGCCTGATCCCCAACCTGCAGACCGGCGCTGTCGTCGAGGTTCCGTGTCTGGTGGATGGTTCGGGTATCCGCCCCACCGCAGTCGGCGAACTCCCGGCGCAGTGTGCCGCGCTCAACCGGTCGTACCTGAGCGTTGCCGAGCTCGTCGTACAGGCGGCGATCACCGAGGACCCGCGCGCGATCCGCCAGGCCGTGATGGTCGATCCGGCGACCGCAGGTACCCTACCGGTCGAGCGGATCTGGGAGCTCTGCAACGACCTTGTGCTTGCTCACCGCAACTACTTGGATCCGCCGTTGAGGGCGGCGCTCAGGTAGCCGCGGTACGTCGCGAACCCGGCGAGCACCTCGGCCGCGGTCGGCTGACCGGTGAGCGCGCCGACGCCCTGGCCCGCGTAGATGGATGCGCGGGCCGGGTCGCCGGCCTTCGAACCCTCGACCCACAGCTCATGTGCCGAATCCTTGCCCTTCAGCTCCTCCTCGTGTCCTTCCCAGGTATCGAAGAAGTCGTTGCGGAGCGCCCGCCCGCCGAACTCGTCCGGCCAGCCGGCGCGGGAGGCAGCGTCGAACACCGTGCCGTACACGGTGTCGGTCTCGTCCGCCTCGATGATCCGCTGCCGCGCGGAGTCCTTGGTCTGCGCCTCGACGCAGGTGAGGAACGCCGTACCGATCCATCCACCCACAGCACCCGCCGCCAGCACCGCGGCCAGACCGCGCGGTCCGGAGATCCCGCCACCGGCGAGCACCGGCAGATCGGTCAGATCCAGGATCGCCTGCAGCAACGGCAAGGTGGCGACGGCGTTGCGTCCGTGCCCGCCTGCTTCGGCGCCTCGGGCAACAATCACGTCGACGCCCGCCGCGACGGCCTCTCGTGCGTCGGCGACCGTCCCCGCCTGGGTGGCGACCACGATGCCCGCCTCCTGCAGCACACCGACGTACGGCCGGTAGTCCCCGAAGCTCAACGAAACCAGCGCCGGCCGAAGCTCCAGCACCGCCTCCAGATGCTCCGGGTGATCCGCCACCGACCAGGCCATCAGCCCGATCCCGTACGGCGTTCCGCCCGCCGCCGCGATCGCGCCCTCGGTACGAATCCACTCGGCCGACACCGCCGAACCGGCGCCCAGCATCCCCAACCCACCCGCAGCCGAGATCGCCGCGGTCAACCGCCCACCACTCACATTCGCCATCGGCGCCCCCACCACCGGCACCGCCATCCCGAACCGCTCAGTCAGCCACATACGCCCAGCGCACCACACCACCGCCCGCCGCACCATGTCCCGCGCCACACCCGGGGCCGGGACGTGCGACAAGCGCCGGGGACTGTGAACAAGCAATTGCATGTCCCCGGTCCCCGGGAGGTGTTCACAGTTCGCGGCGGCAGCCCATGCAGAACGGCCGGCCCCCGTGGTGGGGACCGGCCGCTCGGTGGTGCGGGTCAGAACTTGTAGACGTCGGACTGCGGGTCGCCGTGGCAGCGTTTGTACTTCTTGCCGGAGCCGCACGGGCAGGCGGCGTTGCGCGGCGTACCGGCGTACTCCAGCTCGCCGCCCTCGACGGCGTCCTGGTGCGTCGCGACCTCGTCGTCACCGTCGATCGTCGGCGCCGAGTACGTCAGGCGCTGCTGGCGGGGCTCGTTCGACAGGCCCTTGGCCCGCAGCCGCGGCGCCTGCCGCGGGGTGTCCTGCGGGCGCGGCGTGTCCTGCGGCCGGTCGTCGTCGCCGGCGTCCTCGCCCTTGCGGGCGAACTCCGCGACCGGCGCGTTCGGCTTCAGGATGTCCTCGATCCGGCGGCCCTCGAGGCTGTCCTCGTCGGCCAGTGCGGCCTCGCTCGCCAGCTCCATCTCGGCACGCATCGCCTCGATGTCGACCTCGACGTTGAAGATGAAGTTGACCGACTCCTCCTTGATCGACTCCATCATCGACGCGAACATGTCGTAGCCCTCGCGCTGGTACTCGACCAGCGGGTCGCGCTGCGCCATCGCGCGCAGGCCGATGCCCTCGCGGAGGTAGTCCATCTCGTACAGGTGCTCGCGCCACTTGCGGTCCAGCACGCTCAGTACGACGCGACGCTCCAGCTCGCGCATCGCGTCCTCGCCGAGCAGCTCCTCCCGCCGCTCGTACGCCGCCCGCGCGTCCTCGAGGAACCGCTCGACCAGGAAGTCCTGGGTCAGGCCGGCCTTCTCGCCGCCGGCCTCCTCGATCAGCTCGTCCTCGGTGAGCTCGGTCTGGTACAGCAGCTTCATCGCGGCGAACAGCGCGTCCAGGTCCCAGTCCTCGGCGAAGCCGTCCGCGGTCGCGCCCTGCACGTAGCCGGTGACGGTCTCCTCGAGCATGTCCTGCACCTGGTCACGCAGGTCGGCGCCCTCGAGCACCCGGCGGCGCTCGTCGTACACGACGTGCCGCTGCCGGTTCATCACGTCGTCGTACTTGAGGATGTTCTTCCGGGTCTCGAAGTTCTGCGCCTCGACCTGGCCCTGCGCGGACGCGATCGCCTTGGTGACGACCTTGTTCTCCAGCGGCTGGCTGTCGTCGTTGTTGCGCGACATCGCCCAGTCGACCATCTCGCGCTTGAACAGCCGCATCAGGTCGTCCTCCAGCGACAGGTAGAACCGGGACTTGCCCGGGTCGCCCTGACGGCCGGCGCGGCCGCGCAGCTGGTTGTCGATCCGGCGGGACTCGTGCCGCTCGGTGCCGAGGACGTAGAGGCCGCCGAGCTCGCGGACCTCCTGCTGCTCTTCCTTCACCTGCTTCTCGAACTGCTCCAGCAGCTTCGGGTACTCCGCCTCGTACTGCTCGATGTCCTCGGCCGGGTCGATGCCGCGGGCGCGCAGCTCCTTGTCGGCGAGGAACTCGGGGTTGCCGCCGAGGATGATGTCGGTACCACGGCCGGCCATGTTGGTGGCCACCGTGACCGCGCCCTTGCGGCCGGCCTCGGCGACGATCGCGGCCTCGCGCTCGTGCTGCTTCGCGTTCAGCACCTCGTGCTTGATGTTCTCCTTGAGCAACTGCCGGGACAGCCGCTCGGACTTCTCCACCGACGTCGTACCGACCAAGATCGGCTGGCCGGTGCCGTGTACCTCGACGATGTCCTTGACCACCGCGTCGAACTTGGCGTCCTCGGTGCGGTAGATCAGGTCCCGCTCCTCGACCCGGATCATCGGCTTGTTGGTCGGGATCGGCACCACGCCGAGCTTGTAGACCTTGGAGAACTCGTTCGCCTCGGTCATCGCCGTACCGGTCATGCCGGCCAGCTTGTCGTAGAGGCGGAAGTAGTTCTGCAGCGTGATCGTCGCGAGGGTCTGGTACTCCTCCTTGATCTCGACGCCTTCCTTGGCCTCGATCGCCTGGTGCAGGCCCTCGTTGTAGCGGCGACCGTGCAGCGTCCGGCCGGTGTGCTCGTCGACGATCAGGACCTCGCCGTCGCCGACCACCACGTAGTCCTTGTCCCGGTGGAACAGGTCCTTGGCCTTCAGCGCGTTGTTCAGGTAGCTGATCAGCGGGGTGTTGGCCGATTCGTACAGGTTGTCGATGCCGAGCCGGTCCTCGACCTTCTCGATCCCGCGCTCGAGGATCGCGACCGTGCGCTTCTTCTCGTCCACGTCGTAGTCGGCGACCCGGCGCTTGGTCTCGTCGATCTCGAGGTCGGTGATCCGCGGGTTCTTCCGCTTCAGCTCCGCCTCGTCGGCCAGCGTCCAGGCCTTCAGCGTGTTCGCGATCCGGGCCATCTCGACGTACCAGCGCTGGGAGTCCTCGGCCGGGCCGGAGATGATCAGCGGGGTCCGGGCCTCGTCGATCAGGATCGAGTCCACCTCGTCCACGATCGCGTAGTTGTGCTCGCGCTGGACGCAGTCCTCGATGCTGCCCGCCATGTTGTCGCGCAGGTAGTCGAAGCCGAACTCGTTGTTGGTGCCGTAGGTGATGTCCTTGGCGTAGGCGATCCGGCGCTCGGCCGGCGACATCTCCGGGAGGATCACGCCGTAGTCGAGGCCGAGGAAGTGGTACACCCGGCCCATCCACTCGGCCTGGAACTTGGCCAGGTAGTCGTTCACCGTGACCACGTGCACGCCCTTGCCGGACAGCGCGTTCAGGTACGTCGGGAGCGTGCCGACCAGGGTCTTGCCCTCACCGGTCTTCATCTCGGCGATGTTGCCCAGGTGCAGCGCCGCGCCACCCATGATCTGGACGTCGTAGTGCCGCTGGTGCAGCGTCCGCTTGGCGGCCTCCCGGACCACGGCGAAGGCCTCCGGGAGCAGCGCGTCCAGGGACTCCCCGTTCTGGTGCCGCTCCTTGAACTCCGCGGTCTGCGCACGCAGCTCCTCGTCGGACATGCCGACGAAGTCGTCCTCGATGGAGTTGACCATCTTCGCGATGCCCTGCAGCTGGCGGAGGATCTTGCCCTCGCCGATCCGCAGGACCTTGTCGACAACCTTCATGGTGGGGAGTTCACTCCTTGCTGCTGAAGCCTGGGTTGCGGCCGAACGCCGACAGGGCACGGCCGACCCTCACGGGAAGGCGTGCGACCCCCATCGTACGGGGCCGGGTGTGCCAAGCCACGCCCGCAGCGTGGCTAGGTCACCCTCTCAGCCCCACGGGACCCACGTGCAGGCGTGCCGGAAAGTTCCCGTTGTCGTGTCAGGAACCGCGCAGAGCGTCACTGAGTGCGGGCGAAAGGTCACCTCCGCCCGCCACCCGGACCTGGTCCAGCCCGAGCCAGCCGGCCAGCTGAACCAGCTCGGCGGCCAGCTCCTCGGCGGTCTCGACCGGCGCCTTCGGCTCCGCGTGCGCCGACTGGACCAGCAGGACGCCGGCGGCCCGGTCGGCCTTCAGGTCCACGCGGGCGACCAGCTTGTCCCCGAGCAGGAACGGGAGCACGTAGTACCCGTGGATGCGCTTCTCGGCCGGGACGTAGATCTCGATCCGGTACCGGAAGCCGAACAGGACCTCGGTGCGGGTGCGCTCGAACACCAGCGAGTCGAACGGGCTGACCAGGGCGCGGGCGTTCACCCGGCGCGGCAGCCGCGCATCCTTGTGCAGGTACGCCGGGCGCTTCCAGCCGTCGATCCGCACCGGCAGCAGCTCGCCCTCCTCGACGAGCTCGGCGATCGCCTGCAGCGTCGGCTCCGGCGCCGTCCGGAAGTAGTCCCGCAGGCACTGCGCGGTCGCCACCCCGTGCGCCCGGGCCGCGATCGACACCAGCCCGCGGTGCGCCTCGTCGAGCGACGGCGTCGGCGTGTCGACCACCGCACGGGGCAGCACCCGCTCCGGTACGTCGTACAGCCGCTCGAACTGCTGGTTTCGCCGGGCCACGGTGATCTCGCCCGCGAAGAACAGGAACTCCAGGGCCTGTTTCACGTCGGACCAGTTCCAGCCCCAGTTGTTGCGCTCGCGCTCGACGTCGTCGTCGATCTCCCGGGCGGTCAGCGGGCCGTTCGCCTGGACGTCGGCCAGCACCTGCTTCACGAGGTCGGGGCGCTTGCGCGCGATCGACCGCGGGCCACCCCAGGCCTCCTGCGTCGCGCGGGCCATCCGCCAGCGCATCAGCGGATGCGTCTCGACCGGGATCAGCGACGCCTCGTGCGCCCAGTACTCGACCAGGCGGCGCGGGGCCTTGCCGGCGGCGCGGTCGAGCAGGTCGCGCGGATACGGACCGAGGCGTGAATAGAGCGGGAGGTACTGCGTGCGGCTCAGGACATTCACCGAGTCGATCTGGATCAACCCGATCCGCCCGAGCACGCGCGCCAGCGCCCGCGCGTCCGGGACGCCCTTCGGCCGCGGGTCCATGAACCCCTGCGCCGCCAGCGCCACCCGCCGCGCCTGCCCCGTCGAAAGCACCTCTGCACTCATGCCCGCGATTCTCCACGACCCCACCGACACTCCCGATCCGTCTTTGGGCACCCACCAACCATTTCCGCGGCCCGAGAACGGTTGAGGGGTGCACAAGGACGGCGAGGCATAACTTCGGAGTTACCGGAAGTGGGAGGTGCGCTACGGAGGGTGTTCGGGGGAACCTGCCAGCAGGCCGTCCGCCCGTGCGGCCCCTATCACCCTGGAGTGAGGCATGACAGGAATGAAGCATGCGGTCCGCGCTGCCCTCGCGGCCGGCATCCTGACCGCGGCGTCCCTCGGTGCGGTGGCCGTGGCCGGCTCCGCGTCGGCCGCGCAGCCGTCCGATGGACCCACGCCCCGGATCGTCGGCGGCACGATCGCGCACACCGCGGACGCCCCCTGGGCGATCCAGCTGTCGAACAGCGGCTCCCCCGACGCCAACGGCGAGTGGTGCGGCTCGACGCTGGTGAAGGCGAACAAGATCGTCACCGCCGCGCACTGCGCCCAGGAGGCGGCCAGTACGTACACCGCCATCCAGGGCCGGGACGACCTGAGCGACAAGTCCACCGGCAAGGAGTCCAAGATCAGCAGCATCTGGGTGGACCCGGAGTACGGCAAGTCGCCCGCGCACGACGTCGCCGTGATGACGCTGGCGACCCCGTTCGACGGCGTCGAGACCCTCGCGCTGGAGACCGACAAGGCCGCGGACACGGCCGGGGCGGCCTCGGTCGTCTTCGGCTGGGGCTCGACCGAGGGCACCGGACCCGAGGACACCTTCCAGAAGGTCGACGTACCGGTGCTGGGTGACGACTACTGCGGCAAGGCGTACGCGAGCCAGGGCTACACCGCGGACGGCGAGATCTGCGCCGGGTACGAAGAAGGCGGCAAGGACTCCTGCCAGGGCGACTCCGGTGGCCCGCTGGTGCTGAACGGCCGCCTGTTCGGCGTCGTCTCCTGGGGCGTCGGCTGCGCGGACGCCGGCAACCCGGGCGTCTACGCCCAGGTGGCGACGTACGCCGCCGAGCTCCAGCAGCAGATCGACAGCTGACACCTACGACCCGCAGCAGATGCGAAAGGGCCGGGCGCGCGCCCGGCCCTTCCTGCTCCTCCCGCGGGTCTAGACGGCCAGCCGGATCACGCCGTAGTCGTAACCGCGCCGGCGGTAGACGACGCTGGGCTGGTTCTCGTCGGCGTCGACGAACAGGTAGAAGTCGTGCCCGACCAGTTCGAGCTCGTAGAGAGCCTGGTCCAGGGTCATCGGCTTGGCGGAGTGGGTCTTCTCGCGCATCACCAGCGGACCGTCGCCGGTGACCGTGAGGGATCCGTACTTGTGCGTCGCCACCTCGTCCTCGGCGACTGGTTCCTCCACTACAGATGTGCTGTTCAGCGGCTGCTTCGCGTTGACGTGCCGCAGGCCTTCCGGCGTACGCTCACCACGGTGCACCCGGCGCCGGTCGGCCGCCTTGCGGACCTGGGACCGGAGCCGGTCCAGGCAGACGTCGAACGCCGCCTGCTTGGTCTCCCCGCACGCCTCTGCGCGGACGACCGGACCCTTGGTGTACATCGTGAGCTCGACACGCATCGCCCGATCGTGCTGTCGCGGGTTCTTCTCCTGGCTGACTTCCACCTCGCACCGCAGTACCCGGTGATCGACTTTCTCGATTCGCTCGAGCTTTTCCTCGACGTACTGCCGGAAGCGGTCACTGACCTCGCAGTGATGACCCTTGACAACGACGTCCACGGAAACCTCCATCGATCGGCGACTTCTTTTACGTGTTCGGACCCCCGTACTGGTGCTGACGGGTCCCGAAACGACAACACCCGCTGTCGAACCCGTCGGACCCGGTGGCGAGGAATCCGGCTGATCCGGTCCTCCACCACTCCACTGCCCGACAAGCCCTAGCGGGTGTCATAGGCCAACGCTAGTCGGCTTCGGCGAAAACCGGTAGGGAAGTTCTCATGAACCACCGGCCCGATGTCGCGCGGTCGCGGCCAGCACGGCACAGCCGAGGACCCCGATTCCCGCCGTTTCCAAGGCGCGACAGGCTTCGGTGAGCGTGGAACCGGTGGTGATCACGTCGTCGACCAGCAGGACCGGCTGATCGATCAGCGTTTCAGCCCAGCGCGAACGCAGCCCGAAAGCCCCGTCCAGATTGGCGGTACGGCGTTCCGCGGACAGCCCGGCCTGGTCCTCGGGACGCCGTACGACGCGCAGCGCGGTGGCCGTCCGGGCGTCGATTCCCTGTCTGCGCAGGGATCTGACGGCAGCCTTCGTAAGTCGCCGGAGCGGATCGTGCCCGCGGTGGCGGACCGTTGCCCGGGGCGACGGAACCGGACACAGCCAGACTGCGCGCCGGTCCCCGAGGGCCGTCCGTACGGCGTGGGCGAGCAGCTGACCGAGCGGCGCCGCCAAGGGATACCGAGCGTTCTCCTTGTGCGCGAGGATCAGGTTCCGGAGCTCTCCGGCGTACGGCGCGGCGGCGGTCGGCGGCGCGAGACCGGGCGGGCGCGGGTCAGGCCATGCACGGAACGGAGTCACTTCCGTCAGTAGCCGACGGCAACCACCACACAGAGTGACGCCGGGCTGCTCGCACCCGGCACAGCGTCCACCCAGCACCAGATCGACGAACCCACCCCACACCCGTCAACCGTCTCCGACGCCCGGCGCCACCCGCAACCGGCCGAACGCCGGCCTGTGGACAACCTGCCCCGGGTCAGCCGGGATAGGTCGGATCGATCACCGGGTTGGTGCCGTCGGCGGCGTCCATCGAGACCCAGAGCAGGTCCTTGCTGAGCCAGTGGATGTGGCCGTCCTCGTCCTGGATCACCGGCAGGGTGTCCTTGTTCGGATTCGAGGCGACGTGCTCGGGGGCGAAGGCCGGCGTCGAGCCGGGCAGCAACTGCAGGCTCGATCCGTCGGTGTTCACCGACCAGATCTGGCGTCCGGCGGCGCCGGGTGAGCGCCCGGTGCCGATCACGATGATGCCCTGTTTGCTCCAGGCGGCGTCGGTGATGTTGGTGAGCGCCAGCCGCAGCGGCCGGAAGGCCCCGAGCACCAGCTGCTTGCCGCCGTTCACGGTCTGTACGGTGGCCGTCTCGACGTAGTTCTGCGCGCTGCCCGCGGACTGCATCACCAGGAGCGCCCGGACCCCGTCCGGGGCCATCCGCAGCGCGACCGGGGTGTCGCCCTTGAAGTTGGTCTCGACCGGGGTGAGGCTTCCGTCGCTGTTGCGGACCCGGAGCCGCGGATGGTCGCTGTCCGCCTTGTCGAGGATCCACAGGTTGTCCTCGTAGTCGAAGCTCGGCGGCAGTGTCTTCCCGTCGACGTTGACGGTCGCCTTCTTGTCGTCCTTGGCGCCCGGGTCCAGCGCGCCGAACACGACCTGCTTCCCGTCGGCGGTCACGATGGCGCCGGCGTCCGCGTGCACGGTGACCGCGAAGGACAGCGCCTTGTAGTGCGCCAGCGGGCCGTCCTTCAGGGGCTGGGCGGCGATCTCCGTCGCCTGGTCGAGGCCGACGATCCGCTGCGGCACCTGCTTCATCAGCCCGTACAGCTTGGTCATGGCCGCACCCGGCACCTGCGGGTCGAACGCGCTGAAGTCGCCGAACGGCAGCACGTCCGGCTCGTCCGGGAGCAGCGGTGCACCGCCGACGGTGATCTTGGCCCGGAGGTTGAGCTGGTTGAGCGTCCAGACGATCTGTGCCGCCAGCAGCCGCCGGTCCGGATCGCGCAGGGAGCTGGCGGTGTCGTTCAGCGCGACGGTGGCCACGCCGAGGTCGACCGGGACCGACACCTGGACCTCGGTGCCGGGCGGTGCCACGGAGGTCGCGCCGTTGCCGAGCCGGTTGGTCGGGCCCTTCAGCAGCTCCTGGATGAGCTGGGTGGCCGCCTGGCCGGACGGCAGGTTCTGCGGCAGGTAGACCGTGTCGGGCACCAGCAGTTCGCGGGCCGGGTTGAAGAAGTACAGGTCGCGGGGGGCGAGCTTCAGGTCCACCTGGTTGCTGCCCAGGTAGGCGCCCGGCGGTGCGGAGTCGACGCGGTACTGGTCGTTGACCTTCTTCACCTTGAAGAAGAAGTCGGCCGTGGCGTTCGGGGTCGCCGGGATCCACTCGCCGCGGGCGTCGATGGTGGCGATCTTCTTGGCGGTCAGCTGGATCCCGCCGTTCTTGCGGGTCAGTGAGTCCGGCTGCTGGTCGTACACGACGGTCTGCGACTCGGGCTTCCAGTTCCCGGCCGCTTCCGGGGTCATGTACTGGCGCGCGACGTCGTACGCCTGGGAGTCCGACATGGCCTCCAGGAAGCCGTTGACGATGGCCAGGTCGTCGACATTCGCCCGCGGCGGCTTCGCCTCGACCCCGACGCCGCCGAGATCCGGTGCCTGGCCGGCACGCTCACCGTTGCGGATGGTGCCCTTGGTCGGCACGGCCGCACAGCCGGCGAGCAGTACGACGGCCAGCAGCGCGACGAGCAGGCGCCTCACCGGTCCTCACCACCGTCGTTCACGCCACGGTTCACGGAGCTGTTCAGCTTCTGGTACGGCGCTCCGACGTCGACCAGCTCGGTGATCACCCGGGACGCGTCGGCGGGCCGCGGCGGCAGCGGCGACCCGGTCAGGGCCACGTCCGGCCGGCGCGGCAGGGTCAGCCGGAAGTACGCACCCTCGCCCGGCGAGCCCCACGCGTCCAGCCGGCCGCCGTGCAGCCTGGCGTCCTCGAGCGCGATCGACAGGCCGAGGCCGGTGCCGCCGGTGGTCCGGGCCCGGGCCGGGTCGGCCCGCCAGAACCGGCTGAACACCATCTCGGCCTCCTCGGACCGGAACCCGACGCCGTGGTCACGGACCGCCACAGCGGCCGCGTCGTCGTCACACGCCGTACTGATCTTGATCGGCAGGCCCTCGCTGTGCTCGATCGCGTTGCCGATCAGGTTCCGCAGGATCCGCTCGATCCGGCGCGAGTCGACCTTCGCCCGGCACGGCGTCGACATGTCCAGCTCGACCGGGCAGCCCTTGCGCTGCAGCAGGGTCTCGTGGTTCTCCAGGACCCGGTTGACGATGTCGCGCAGGTCCACGTCCTCGAGGTCGAGGGCGGCCGCGCCGGCGTCGAACCGGCTGATCTCCAGCAGGTCCGCGAGCAGCTCCTCGAAGCGGTTGAGCTCGTTCTGCAGCAGTTCCACCGAACGGCGGCTGATCGGGTCGAACTGGTCGCGGGTCTCGTGCAGCAGGTCAGCAGCCATCCGGACCGTGGTCAGCGGGGTCCGCAGCTCGTGCGAGACGTCGGACACGAACCGGCGCTGCAGCCGGGACAGCTCCTCCAGCCGGCGGATCTGCCGCTGCAGGTTGGAGGCCATCTTGTTGAACGACAGCGCCAGCCGGGCCAGGTCGTCGGTACCGCGGACCTGCATCCGTTCCTCGAGCTTGCCGGCCGCGAGTCGCTCGGCGATCCGCCGTGCCATCCGGACCGGTGTCACGACCTGCCGGGTGACCAGCCAGGCGATCGCACCGAGCAGGACGATCAGCAACAGGCCTGCGGTCACCAGGGCCCGCTGTACGACGTCCAGGGTCTCCTGCTGCGCCGTGAGCGGGAAGAGGAAGTAGATCGCGTACCTGTCGCCGGTGGAGTCGATCCGGATCTGGGAGCCGATCACCAGCCCTGGGACGCTCGGGCTGTCGCGGTAGTTGATCTGTGTGTACGTGTCCCACAGCTTGCTGCCGTCACTCACGACCGAGGACGCCAGGTCCTGCGGGATCGAGTCGCTGTCGACCAGGCCGGTGTAGCGGATCGCGTTCGAGGCCGCCTGGTCGGTCGGCACCAGCAGAACGTCGTACAGGCCGGGACGGTTGGTGCCGAGGACCAGCTCGGACAGCTGCTGGTTGATGGTGTTGCGCGGGGCCGCGTCGACCGTGACGGACAGCTGTTGCAGCTGCGCGCGGACCTCCGCCTGAGCGCTGGTACGCCGTGACTCCAGGACACCGTCGGTGACCTGGCTCATCATCACCCAGCCGACCAGGATCAGGACCAGCGTCGACATCAGCAACGTGCCGGTGACGATCCGGGCCTGGATGGAGCGCCGCCAGATGTCCGGCCAGTGCTTGGGGTGCGTACGCCACAGCGGCTTCGGCTGGGCAGACCAGTCCGCCACGGCAGACGTGAGCTCAAGCTCCGTCCCGCGGGACTCGGCCACCTCCGGCTCGGGCGGGGCCTGCTTCCCGGTGCTCCGACCGGGCTCGGCTGCCGGCTCGGCCAGGTGGGCGTCGGCGGCAGCCTGCGACTCTTGGCCGCGACCGTACTCGATCAGTCCGCACCCGCCTTGTATCCGACACCACGGACCGTGACCACGATCTCCGGGTGCTCAGGGTCCTTCTCGATCTTGGAGCGCAGCCGCTGGACGTGCACGTTCACCAGCCGGGTGTCGGCGGCGTGCCGGTACCCCCAGACCTGCTCCAGC
>DASXXB010000335.1:0-15395 GCA_036503355.1 Kribbella sp.
CCACGCCGACGAGCCCCGCAAGCCCTACCACCTTCCATACCTTCATGCCGACTAACCTAGCGACGTGAACAGCCGGATTTCCTTGGATGACGCTACGGAACTGACACGAACAGGTGACATTTGGCTGTTCCGCGGTGCGAGCGCGGCGGATCGCGCGATCCAGCTGACCACGAACAGCCCGGTCAATCACGTCGGCATGGCGATCGTCGTCGAGGACCTCCCGCCGCTGATGTGGCATGCGGAGCTGGGCCGTTCGCTGCCGGACGTGTGGACGGGGACGCACCACCGCGGCGTACAGCTGCACGACCTGCGGGACGCGGTGCTCGTCTGGGGACGCAAGTACGGTCAGCGGGCGTGGCTGCGGCAGCTCGACCATCCCGTCACGCGCTCGATGGAGGACGCCGTACTCAAGACGGTCGCGCGGCTGGACGGTACGCCGTTGCCGTCGACGGCACGGCTCGCGTCGCGCTGGGTCCGCGGCCGGGTTCCGGCGCTGCGCAAGGGTTCGCGGGAGTTCGAGCTCGAGTCGGCGTACTGCGCTGAGGTCGTCGCGCTGACGTACGAGGCGATGGGCCTGCTGCGTGGCCGGCAGCCGAACTGGTACGACCCCGGCCGGTTCTGGAGCGGCGACGAGCTGCAGCTCGCGCACGGCGCCAAGCTCGGCGCCGAGATCGCCGTCGACCTCCCGGACGTCTGACTGGCTTTGCCCGCCTGTTTCCTGGCGTGACGAAAACTGTCGGCGGCCCGTGATTGGCTTGTTCCAGTCGGTTATCGACCGGAGGAGGCCCGGATGTACGCCGTCATCGACACCGAGACGACCGGCCTGCTGCCGAGCCATCGGCACCGGGTCATCGAGATCGCGGTCGTGCTGCTGGACCCGCGCGGACAGGTCGAGCGCGAGTGGGTGACGTTGCTGAATCCCCGGCGTGATCTCGGCCCGCAGCACATCCACGGGATCCTCACGGCCGATGTGCTGGCGGCGCCGGAGTTCGGCGACATCGCGCGGCAGCTCGGCGAGTTGCTCGCGGGGCGGATGGTTGTCGGGCACAACGTGGAGTTCGACCTGGGGTTCCTGCGGGCGGAGTTCGCGCGGCTCGGTGTCTCCGTGCCGCTGATCACCGAGCGCTCGATGTGCACGATGGCGCTGGCCGGCTACCTGCATCCCGGAGCGAAGCGGACGCTCGGAGCGTGTTGCGCGGCGGCCGGCATCTCGATCGAGGGCTGGCATTCCGCGCTGGCCGACACCCGGGCGACTGCCGAGTTGTTCGCGCAGTATCTCGGTGCGTTCGCGGCGCCTCCTCCGTGGCAGTGGGCTTACGAGGAGGTTCGCCGGTTGCCATGGCCTGAGCTACCGGGGTCCGACGTGGCGCCGACCGTTCGTCCGGTGCATGCCGGTGGTCGGCACGGGTGGATGAGCCGGCTCGTGGATCAGCTGCCACGAGTGCCGGAGCCACCGCAAGCCGACTCGTACCTTGTGCTCCTCGACACGATCCTCGCCAACCGCGAGATCACGGCATCCGACGCGGACCAGCTGGTCGACGTGGCGAACGAACTCGGCCTGACGCGTCCGCAGGTGGATCACCTCCATCGGTACTACGTTTCCGCGCTGGCGGACGTGGCGTGGGGCAGCGGTGTCACGCCCGACCAGCGCAGCGACCTCGACACCGTGGCGGTGATGCTCGGGCAGCGGGCGTCCGACGTCGACGACGCGTTGTTGCGGGCGAGCGGCGGGAGGTACGTCGTGCCGGATCGTCCTGGGGCGCGCGGGTTTCCGCGTGGCAGCACGCTGGTGTTCACCGGCGACATGGTCGAGCCACGTGAGGTGTGGTGGGATCGCGCGGTCGCGGCCGGCTTCACGCCGCAGGAGGCAGTCCGGCCCGACACGACCTTCGTGGTCGCCGCGGACGTGGACAGCCTGTCCGTCAAGGCCCGCGCCGCCCGTGAGTACGGCGTACCGATCATCTCGACGGAGGACTTCCGCCGGCTCCTCCCGACGAACGAACGCAAAGCAGGCTGAGAGCGTGGTCGGCGTCCTGGGGTCAGTCAGTTGGCTGGAGGTGCTGGGGAGTGAGCAGGGCGGTCAGGGTGAGGCCCGCCTCGATGAGTGGTGCCGGGGTGGTTTCGTTGCGGTTGATGACGCAGAGGGCGTTCGTGATGGTGGCGCCCAGGGTGCGGAGTTCGTTGGTCGACAAAACGATCTGTCCGCCGGTGGTGACCACGTCCTCGACGATCGTGACGCGGCGGTTGCCGGTCTCGGCTCCTTCGGCGAGGCGGCAGGTGCCGTACGGCTTCGCCTGCTTGCGGACGAACGCGCACGGCAAGCCGGTGTGGCGACCGAGCGCGGTGACGACCGGGATGCCACCCATCTCGAGACCGGCCAGCACCTCGGTGTCGGACGGGACGAGCGGCACCATCGCCGCGGCGATCTCGTCCAGCAGCACCGGATCACCCTCGAAGCGGTACTTGTCGAAGTACTCCGTCGCCGTCTGCCCGGATCGCAGGAGGAACTCCCCGGACAGATGTGCGGTGGCATAGACGCGGCGGCCCAAGTCAGCAAGATCCACGCCCGCACCCTATCCGGGCGGACGCGCGAGTCTGCGGGGTGCTGCTCGTCAGCTGTCGGGGGCCGACTCGATCTCGAAGTGGAGTTGCTTGCCGGAGCGGATGCGTTCGATCGCCGACAGGCAGGCCTCCTCGCTGATCTGGACGCCGATCTCGCCGAGCTTGTGGCGCAGCACCCGGGCCGCGTCCTCCGAAGAACGGGCGCTGGACTCGTTGACCGCCTCGATCGTGGTGGCCGTCAGCCGCTCGCGGATGTCCGGATGCGCCTGGGCGATGTCATGGGTGATGCGAAACTCGGTCATGTCGCGACTCGCTCCCTCTCGTCCAGCGCGGGCCGTCCGTACAACCAGGATAATCCGGCCGATCCGCGCGAGCCGTTCGGCACGTCCGGCGGATGCCGAGTGGTTATCCGAGGACGCGGTCGACGAAGGCGTTCAGGCGGGTGGTCAGGCGTTCGGCGCGGACCTCGGGGGTGGCGGTCTCGCCTTGCGGTACGTCGAGTTCCTTCAGGCCGCGGATGTACCACGAGCAGGCGAGATCCGCGCAGATGTACATCCCGACGGTGTTGCCTTCCCGGCCGGCCGTGCCCGCGCGCCGGGCCGCGAACAGCGCGACGTCGCTCACGTGGTGCGCAGTGTTGCACAGGTCGCACAGTCCCGCGAAGCGCCGCGCGGCCCCGGACGACTGGGTGCTGACGGCGATGCCGGTCACCCCGGCGTCTCGCCGTACGACGAGGTAGCCGCGGTTCGGCGCCTTCGCGTCGCGCCAGCCGAGGAAGTCCAGCGACTCCCAGGGGAGTTCGGGGAACTTGGGCGGCAGTGCCATCGCCTTGACCTGGCTCTTGGTCGAGTTGACGAACGAACGCCGGATGTCCTCGGCGCTGAGCGGTTCCACGGTGGTCCTCCGATCCTTCGACCACCTATGAGAACGGCTGGACGTGGTGGCGCGCAAGCGGTTAATCAGTTGCTGCAGGCAACAGGTGGGTCAGCAGTCCGCGTACGACGTCGTACGGGTCGGGTCGTGGTGCCGGAGGTCGACGCCGAAGTCCACGAGCGCCTTCAACCGCAGCAGCAGCGACACGACCTCACCCTCCTCACCCTCCTCGGCTCCGGTGGCACCGGCAAGTCCGCCGGGGTCGGCGGGGGACGAGGTGGCGGGGGACGAGTTGGCGGGGGACGAGGTGGTGAGGGTCAGGTCGGTGCCGTTGGTGGAGGTCGGGGTCAGGGTGAAGGTGAGAGTGCGGCCGAAGTAGCGCAGTTGGTAGAGGTGGTTCGGTACGGCTTGTTCGATGCGGCTCTCGTCGGTCGAACCGTCGGCCAGGACGAACGTGATCACGCCGTCGGACTCGGTCGCGGACTCCGCCCAGAACCGCTCCCGGCCGAGCGCCGTACTCAGTGCGCGGTAGACCTCGCTGGCCGCCGACACGCAGCACACCTTCCGTTCCAGCAACGCACGCCCCTCCTGCCACCCGATCCGGACCAGTCCATTCTGCGATCCGATCGGGTCCACGAGCCGGACATGCCGGGGGAGGGGTGGACTTCTGACCGGCAAAGGTGAAATCTGTACTGTGGAAAGTTCAACTAGTTAACTCTGGAGGAATCCTCGATGTCCAACGAGTATGCCGCCCTGAGCGGTGACTACACCCTCGACGCATCCCACACCCGGATCGGCTTCAGTGCCCGGCACGCGATGGTGACCAAGGTCCGCGGTGCGTTCGACGAGTTCGAGGGCTCGTTCCACATCGACGGGGAGAACCCGGAGAACTCTTCCGGCAAGGTGACGATCCAGGCGAAGAGCATCAACACCCGCAACAGTCAGCGTGACGAGCACCTGCGCAGCAACGACTTCCTCGCGATGGACGAGCACCCGGAGATCGTCTTCGCGTCCACCGCGATCAAGAAGACCGGCGACGCGGAGTTCACGGTGACCGGCGACCTGACGATCCGTGGCGTGACGAAGCCGGTCGACGTCGTGTTCGAGTACACCGGTACGGCGACCGACCCGTTCGGCAACCAGCGCCTCGGGCTCGAGGGCCAGGTCGTGATCAACCGCAAGGACTTCGGCGTCAGCTGGAACGCGGCACTCGAGGGCGGCGGCGTACTGGTCAGCGAGAAGGTAACGCTCGAGCTCGAGGTCTCAGCCATCAAGAACGCCTGACCCAACCCCCCCCCGGCCTCCGCGGAGCTCCCGGGGTGTGAACAGGATGCGGGAGGTCAACACAGGCCATTTCCTGTTCACAGCCACCAGAACCTGTCCCCACCCCCGCTGAACGGCGGGGGTGCGGCGCAGCCCGGCGCGGTGCGGCGCGAGGCAGTCCAGCCCGGTGCGGGGCGCGGCAATCCGGCGGGGTGCGGGCCGGCGCAGTCCGGTGCGGTGCGGGGCAATCCGGCGGGGTGCGGTGCGGGGTGGTGCGGGGCAATCCGGCGGGGTGCGGTGCGGTGCGGGACGGCGCGGTGCAGTCCGGCGCAGTCCAGCGCGGTGCGCCGGGGTGTGGCGGGGGTGGGGTGGGCGGTGCGGGTTGGGGTGGTCAGGGGTGGCGGGTTGTTTGGTGGAGGAGGGCTTCTACTGCTTGGTGGAGGTCGGTGTCGTGGTGGGGGCCGGACCAGACGACGATGCGGCCCTTGTCGCCGAGTTTGGTGCTGATCAGGTCGCGGGCCGGTGCCGGGTCGCCCTGGTTCACGAGTACGACGAGGCGCCGGCCGTCGCGCTGCAGGCGGTCGAGCAGCGGGGGAAGTGTGGAGCCGCGGAACACGCCGGGATCGCTCTTGACCTTGGTCTCGATCATCACGCCGCGACCGCGGACGACCAGCAGGAAGTCCGCGCGGTCGCGGGTGAACTCGCGGTCGTGGTAGATCCGCGCCTTCGGCCACAGGCGTTGCAGTGCGGCGTCGACCTCGGTGTCGTACTGCGCCGCGAGCCGGCTGACCCGCGAGCTGGTACCGCGGGCCCGGAACGCTTCCGGCGTACGGCGGTGACCGAGCCATGACGGCAGCCATTCGCGAAGATGTGTGTCGATCATCGGCAGACCTCTCGACCCGGGTGTGATTCCCAGCCGGCACTCACCAGCGAGTCTGCCCGCGGTGACCGCGAGCAATCGCGCGACCACCCGATCGTGACCGCACCGCCACAAAACCACCGCCCAAAACCACCGCCCAAAAACCAACTGCCCAGCAGCGCCGCCACAAGCCAAGCCGTCAGCAGACCGCCACAAACCGAGTGGTCAGCAGCTGGCGGGGGTGGTGGTGCCGCCGTCGACGATCCAGCGCGAGTCCTGGTTGACGACGCGCATCTGGTCGAGCCAGCGGGTCGGGGTGGTGTTCGGGAGGACGCCGCGGCCGCGGACGTTCACGGTGCGCGCGGCGGTGGTGTCGTAGCAGGCGCTGACCAGGACTCCGTTCGACGCGAGCGTGCGCTTGGCCCAGACGACCTTCGTGAGGCCGGTGTTGTGCAGCTTGTTCGTCCGGAAGTACTTCGCCTGCGCGCTGATCGCCTCGTACATCTTCGCCGTCATGACCGGCTGGAGTTGCTTGGTCTTGCTGCCGCCGCTGCGCATCATCACGTCGAGCGCGACGCGGTAGTCGTAGTACGCGTTCAGCACGGGGTCGTCGGAGGTCATGTCGGTGGTCACGGGCCGGGCGGCCTTGTGGGCGGCCGGTGCCGCGGCGGCCATGCCGCCGTCCGTGCCACAGCCCTGGAGCAGCAAAACCGGGAGCAGCGTGGCTGCCAACGCCAGGTTCCGCACGCGCATGAGTACCTCCTGGTCGGACGAAGACCCCCGTCCCCGCGCGGGCGGCGCACCAGCGCGCGCCGTCCGGCACTGACCGTGTAACGCGGCGGCACGCATCGTGGTCACTGTGAACTGGATCACAGCACCCCCTACCGCGGTACTGGTTCCGGTTCGGCTCCGTGGCTGGAAGCGCCGGGAGCGCCCGATTCCTAGCCTCGACCTCAGGACTTGAGACCCGAGGAGAAGCCATGACACACACACTCACCCGCCCGATCGCCGAACGAGAACAACACACGCTGGGCCGGTCACTGGTGTACGACGCTCTGCTGCTGCCCACCGGCATGCTGACGATGGCCGACGCGGTCCTCGGCGAGCGGGAGACCGCGGCGCGCCGCTGGCGACGGCTGGGGGAGTACCGCCTCGCTCGGCGCTCAGCCGTGCAGCCGATGAGCAACGCAGAGGTCTTCGGGTACGGCCTGCTGAGCGCTGTCCTCGGATTTGCAAGCCTGTTCGTACTGTTCCTGACCGTCCTGGCCGTCGTGCGCGGGCCGTTCTGGGGACTCGTCGAGCACGGCCCCGTCCAGCCCGGCACCTGGGGCGGCCCGACCCGCGCCGGTGCGTGGGCGGCGCACGGCCTCATCGCGCTGCCGTGCGTCGTCGCCTTCCTGTTCGTACTGCGAGGCATCGCCGCCCTGCATCGCCTTCTGATCGAAGGGACGCACAGGTGGGTGCTACCGGCAACTATCGTGCTGGCGACGGGCACGCTGACGTTGTTCTGGGCCTGGCTGCAGCAGGTGTGAGTAGGGTCCACGGTGTGCAGATGCCGAACGGATGGCCGCAGGGCCGGTGGGCGTGGGTGGCGGATCTCGGCGTCGCGGTGCTGCTGTTCCTCACGGTCCTGGATCTCGGACAGCACTACGAGGTACAGCTGGGCGCCGTACTGGCGCTGGCGATCGCCCGTGCGTTGTCCCTCAGTCTGTCGTGGCTGCGGCCCCGGGCAGCAGTGGTTGTCTCGCTCGTCACCACGGCCGTCACAGCTGCGCTGACAACACCGGTCAGCCCCAGCGAACCGTGGCCGTGGGGTACGACCGTGGCGTTCGGACACTCGTTCGTTCTGGCGATCGCAGGCGCTCGCGGACTGGGCCGGCGGGAGCAGATCGGCTGGTGGCTGGCTACACAGGCCACAGGCGTCGTAGCGATCCAACTGGCACCGGACCGTGGCGGCTGGGGCGGTCTGATCACGATGGCCGTCCTGTCGGCCGTCGCCGTAGTGGTCGGGGACCTGTTCCGCTCCGGCAGCGAGACGAGCCGCCGTCTGGTCGAACAGGAGACGATCAGTAAGGCCGAGCGTGCCGAGCGCCAGCGGTTGCAGGAGCGGGCCCGGATCGCGCGGGAGCTGCACGACGTCGTAGCGCACCACCTGTCCGTTGTGGTCGTCCGCGCGGACAGTGCTCCGCACCGGCTGCCCGACGTACCGGATGCGGTCCGGGTGGAGTTCACGGGCATCGCAGACGAGGCGCGTTCGTCGCTGACCGAGATGCGTCGCGTACTGCGGTTGCTGCGCGAGCCGGAGGAACAACCGGGTGAGCTGGGCCCGCAGCCTGGCCTGCAAGATGTGGCCGAGCTCGTGGAGAGCACCCGGCGTGCCGGCGCCGACGTACGGCTCACGAGCGACCTCCCGACCGGGCTGGATCCCGCTGTCGAGCTGACGGCGTACCGCGTCGTACAGGAGGGGCTCAGCAACGCAGTACGGCACGCACTGCACGCGGCCGTGGAGGTGGCGGTACGTCGTACCTCGGCCGAGCTGGAAGTGACGGTGCAGAACCAGCAGCCGCCACGCCCCGTCGTCCCGGCTCCTGGTAGCGGGCAGGGCTTGCGGGGGATGCGGGAGCGGGTGGCGCTCGTCGACGGGACGGTGAGCGCTGGGCCGACCCCTGACGGCGGTTATCTGGTGCAGGCAGTGATACCCGTGGGAGACGAGGTGGCACGTGACGATCACGGTCATGGTGGTTGACGACCAGGAGATGGTGCGCGCCGGCTTCGGTGCCCTGCTCGACGCGCAGCCGGATCTGCAGGTGGTCGGGCATGCCGGCGACGGTGCACAGGCGGTCGAGCTGGCGGCCGAACTGAAGCCGGACGTGATCCTCATGGACGTACGGATGCCGGTGCTCGACGGTCTCGCCGCGACGCGGCGCATCCTCGCCGACTCGACACCTGGCGAGCCGCCGCGGGTCGTGATGCTGACGACGTTCGACCTGGACGATTACGTGTACGCCGCGCTCCGGGCCGGGGCCAGTGGGTTCCTGCTGAAGCACTCGACGCCGGACGAGCTGGCTGCTGCGGTACGCGTCGTGGCGGCCGGTGACGCACTGCTGGCGCCGTCCGTGACCCGCCGGCTCGTGGAGGACTTCACACGCGCACAGCCCGTCTTAGCGAGCAAGCCGGCCCGGCTGACGCCACGAGAGACCGACGTACTGCGGCTGGTCGCGCGGGGACTGTCCAACCGGCAGATCGCCGACGAGCTCGTGCTGGCCGAGCAGACCGTGAAGAGCCACGTCAGCAACGTCCTGACCAAGCTGGACCTGCGCGACCGTGCACAGGCTGTCGTCTACGCCTATGAAACGGGTGTTGTGATCCCTGGTCCGCGACACTGAGCAGATGGACATCCTGGAGCGCGTACGCAGCCTGTGCCTCGCACTGCCCGAGGTGACCGAACGGCCGAGCCACGGTGAGCCGACCTGGTTCGTCCGGGACAAGAAGACGTTCGTCATGTACGCCGACCATCACCACGACGACCGCCTCGGCGTCTGGATGGCGGCGCTGCCCGGCGTCCAGCAATCGCTGGTCGCCGAGGATCCGGAGCACTTCTACCGCCCGCCGTACGTCGGCCACCGCGGTTGGCTCGGTGTCTACCTGGATGTGGACGTCGACTGGGACCACTTCGAGGACCTGGTCGAGAACGCCTACCGCCAGGTCGCCCCGAAGACCCTGGTCGCCCGTCTGGATCAGACGTAGCTCTGTCGCTCTATAGGGTGACGTGGTGAACAAGCCGGTAGGACAGAAGCTGGCAGTGGGGCTGGCGTTCGGGAGCTCGGCGGCGGTCATGGTGCTGGAGCTGGTTTCGCTCCGGCTGGTGGCGCCGTACATCGGGCTGACACTGGAGACGAACACTGCGGTCATCGGAGTCGCGCTGGCGGCTATCGCGACCGGTGCGGCGTTCGGCGGCCGGTTCGCGGACGTGGTGCCGCCGCACCGGACCCTGGGACCGCTGTTTCTGCTCGGTGGAGCACTGGTGATGGTGATCCTCCCGGTGGTCCGCTGGACAGGCGAGGCGGTCCGGGGCAACGCGAACGACCTGGTGTTCCTGGTGCTGGCCATCACGCTGTTCGCGCCGGCGTCGCTGTTGTCGGCGGTCACACCGATGGTCACGAAGCTGCGGCTGGCCACGCTGGAGCAGACCGGGACCGTTGTCGGGAGGCTGTCCGCGTTCGCCACCGTCGGCGGTATCGCCGGCACAGTGCTGACCGGCTTCGTGTTCGTGGCGACGGTTCCGATCAGCACGATCGTTCTGACGCTGGGCGCCGTACTGGTCGTCGTCGGCGGTGTACTGACCGTTCTGCTCCGAGGAGTGCAGGCAGCGGTCAAGCCGGTCGCTCTGGCGGTTGTCGGTGCCACCCTGACCCTGGTGGCGCCACGGCCCTGTGAGGTCGAGACGGCGTACCACTGCGCTCGGGTCGCCGCGGACCCGGGCCGCGAGGCCGGCCGGACGTTGTACCTGGACCGGCTGCCGCACTCGTACGTCGACCTGGACGATCCGACGTACCTGAAGTTCGAGTACATCAAGAGCTTCGCGGCCGCGATCAACGGCAGCCGTCCGGAGGGGCAGCCGGTGAGCGCGCTCCATATCGGGGCGGGCGGCCTGACGATGACGCGGTACCTGACCGCGACCCGTCCGGGCAGCAAGCACCAGGTGTACGAGATCGACCCGGCCGTGGTCGACCTCGACAAGCGTGAGCTCGGTGTCCGGACCGGTCCAGAGCTGAACGTGACCGTGAAGGACGGCCGGCTCGGTGTCCGCGACGAGAAGACCGACAGCCGGGACGTGGTCCTGATGGACGCGTTCAGCGGGGTCTCCGTGCCGTGGCACCTGACGACGCGGGAGCTGGTGGCCGACGTACGACGGGTGTTGCGGCCGGACGGCATCTACCTGATCAACGTCATCGACTACGGGCCGGCGAAGTTCGCGAAGGCCGAGATCAAGACCGTGCAGGCCGAGTTCCCGTACGTCGCTCTGATCGCACGCGAGGACGAGTTCGCCGGCCGCGGCGGCGGCAACTTCGTCGTGGTGGCGTCCGAACGGCCGATCAACGTCCCCGGGATCGCCGCCGAGCTGGAGCCGGCCAGGCAGATCCGCGACCAGCTGAACTCGTTCGTCGGCGACGCGCCGATACTGACCGACGACTACGCACCGGTCGACCAGCTGCTCACGCCGTACGGCACCTGACGATCTTGTGGTTGCATGTGGTCATGCACCCACGCGCAGGCCAGCCAGTACAGCCCGAGGACCTCGTCGACGTCGACGCCATGCTGGCGGCGTACGGCGACATCACGCCGGACGTGGACAACCCGGCCCAGAAGGTCGTCTTCGGTACGTCGGGGCACCGCGGCTCGAGTCTCGACGGCGCCTTCAACAAGGCGCACATCCTGGCGATCACCCAGGCCGTCTGCGAGTACCGGGCCGGTCAGGGTACGACGGGCCCGCTGCTCGTCGGCCGCGACAGTCACGGTCTCTCGGAGCCGGCGTGGCGCACCGTGCTCGAGGTCCTGGCCGGTAACGACGTACAGACGCTCGTGGACAGCGCCGACCGGCTCACGCCGACGCCTGCGGTGTCGCACGCGATCCTGCGGCTGAACCGCGGTGCGGGCGCGGACGCCGACGGCATCGTCATCACGCCGTCGCACAACCCGCCGCGCGACGGCGGCATCAAGTACAACCCGCCGCACGGCGGCCCGGCCGACTCGGACGCGACCAAGTGGATCGCGGACCGGGCCAACCAGCTGATCGCGGGCGACAACCGTGAGGTACGCCGCAAGCCGTTCGAGCAGGCGCGTCAGCACGCCGCGGACTACGACTTCGTCGCGCACTACGTCGACGACCTGCCCTCGGTGCTGAACCTGGCCGCGATCCGCGACGCCGGGGTGAAGATCGGCGCCGACCCGCTCGGCGGCGCGAGTGTGGACTACTGGGCGGCGATCGGCGAGCGGCACGGTCTCGACCTGACCGTGGTGAACCCGCGGGTCGACCCAGCCTGGTCGTTCATGACGCTCGACCACGACGGCAAGATCCGGATGGACTGCTCCTCGCCGTACGCGATGGCCTCGCTGGTGGCGCAGCGGGACAAGTACGACGTGGCGACCGGGAACGACGCGGACGCCGACCGGCACGGCATCGTTACGCCGGACGCCGGACTGATGAACCCGAACCACTACCTGGCCGTCGCGATCTCGTACCTGTTCAGCAACCGCCAGTGGGGTCCGGACGTCGCGGTCGGCAAGACGCTGGTGTCGTCGTCGCTGATCGATCGTGTGGTCGGAGACCTCGGACGCCGTCTGTGGGAGGTGCCGGTCGGGTTCAAGTGGTTCGTGCCCGGTCTGGTCGACGGCTCGGTCGGCTTCGGCGGCGAGGAGTCCGCAGGTGCGAGCTTCCTGCGCTTCGACGGCACCGTGTGGACGACGGACAAGGACGGGATCCTGCTGGCGTTGCTGGCGAGCGAGATCACCGCGGTCACCGGCGAGACGCCGTCGGTGGCGCACGCCAAGTTGGTGGAGCAGTTCGGCGCATCGGCGTACTCGCGGGTTGATGCGCCGGCCACCCGCGAGCAGAAGGCGAAGCTGGCCGCACTGTCAGCTGATGCGGTCACCGCGACCGAGCTGGCCGGCGAGCCGATCGTGGATCGGCTGACGCATGCACCGGGCAACGACGCTGCGATCGGTGGACTGAAGGTGACCACCGAGTCGGCGTGGTTCGCCGCGCGCCCGTCGGGCACGGAGGACCTCTACAAGATCTACGGCGAGTCGTTCAAGGGCGCCGAGCACCTGGAGCAGGTCTTCACCGAGGCACGTGACGTGGTTTCCAAGGCTCTGGGCTAGCGGACGAACGAGTCGAGCAACCGTTCCAGGTCCGCGGCGGGGTCGTCGGTGATCCCGCTGTGGATCGGTCCCGGATGGACGACGGTACTGCGCGGCGCCGCGAGCCACCGGAACCGCTCACCGATCGTGGTGGCGGCCGCCGGTCCACCCGCCGGATCGCCCGCGCAAATAGCCCTGACCTGGTCCAACGACGCACACACAACGTCAACGTCCACATCAGGGTCAAGGGCCTTCAGACGATCCGGATCGACGTCCCAGCCGGCGCCCAGGTAGTCGAGCGCCCGGCAGTAGAGCACCGCACCGACGTTGATGAACTCACCCCGCTGAATGCGCGGAGCGGCCCGGAGAATCACGTAGTCGAAGGGACTCACGCCGCACCTCCCGGAACCCACGCGGACCGCTGCGCCAACCGCGCGAGCAGATGACCGAGATAGCGTTCTCGATCACCTTCCTCGATCCACTGTGACGGCACGAGCCCGATCACTTCCGTCAACAGTTCCGGGGTGATCGCGGCCGCCAGCTCGGCGTCCACCTTCGCGACACCGGGGACCGCAACCGAGAAGACATGGTCCGAGGCGTCGTACGGCAGGCTCGCGAACTTCTCCGCGGACATCCACGAATGGTGGAAGTACAGCGCGGCGCCGTGGTCGATCAGCCACAGGTTCTTGTGCCAGACCAGCAGGTTCGTGTTCCGCCACGAGCGGTCGACGTTGGCGACGTACGCGTCCAGCCAGAGGATGCGGGCCATCGCGTCGTCGCCCGGGTTGCCGGCCGAACCGTCGTACCCGAAGGAGCCCGGCAGGAAATCGACGGCGAGGTTCAGCCCGGCGCTGCGGATCAGCAGCTCCTGGATCTCGAAGTCCGGCTCGGACCTGCCGATCGCCGGATCGAGCTCGATCAGCTTCAGCTCCGGGACCCGCAGGCCCAGCCGGCGGAACAGCTCGCCGACGATCACCTCGGCGACCAGCGCCTTCGGGCCCTGGCCGGCGCCGTGGAACTTGATCACGTACGTGCCGAGATCGTTGCCCTCGACAACACCAGGCAACGACCCTCCCTCACGCAACGGCAGCACGTACCGGGTCGCGGTCACAACAGGCAGACTCACGCCGCAGAGCCTAACCGGTTGCGGCCTGGGTACTGGTCCAGGGTGAAGCCTCCCTCGTTCGGAGTAGAGGAAGAGCTACTCCTTGTGTCCGCGACCGGCGATCCGCTGCCGCGCAGTACGGCAGTGCTGGCCGACGTCGAGAACCTGGATGTCGCTCTCGAGCTGACCAGGGCGATGGTGGAGATCAACACGCCGGTGTGCCTGGGCGCGGACGAGCTTCGTGACCACCTGGTACGGATGCGGTCCCAGCTCGCCGCTGCGGCCGTGGAGGAAGGTGCCCGGCTGTTGGCGATCGGCGTACCTCCGCACGGGCGGGCCGCGCAGTTGATCACCAACAAACCGCGGTACCAGCAGCTGGTTCGGGAGTGGGGCCTGCTGGCGCGGGAGCAAGGTGTCTGTGGTTGCCACGTGCACGTGGAGGTGCCGGACAAGGAGACCGCTACCAGGGTCAGCAACCACTTGCGTCCTTGGCTGCCCGCGTTCCTGGCGCTCACCGCCAACTCGCCGATCTATCTCGATCAGGACACCGGATTCGCCAGTTGGCGATGGTTGATGACGACGCGCTGGCCGAGCGCCGGTCCGCCGCCGTACCTGGAGTCCGCCGAGCACTACGACGCGCTGGTGGCGATGCATTTGGCCGCGGGCACGCTGATCGACGAGCAGATGGTCTATTGGGACATCCGGCCGTCGTCGCATCTGCCGACGGTGGAGGTGCGAGTCAGCGACATACCGCTCACAGTGGACGAGACCGTGTTGCTCGCGACGCTGGTCCGCGCCGTGACGATGACCGCGCTGGAGGACGGTACGCGAGGTCCGACGCTGGAGCCTGAGGTTCTGCGGGCGGCGTACTGGCTGGCTGCTCGTGACGGACTCACAGGTCGGGGCATGGACGTGCTGAGCGCCGAGGCGAAGCCGATGAGTCAGGTGATCGAGCAATTGCGGCGGTCCGTCGAGCCGGCTCTCGAGGCGATCGACGCGGTGGAGTTGGTAGGCGACGGCATCGAGCGGGCGTTCCGCGAAGGCAACGGCGCGATCAGACAACGAAAGGCGTTCCGTGAGGGCGCCGACGTACTCGCCCTCACGGAAGTCAAGCACTAACCTCTGAGGAAGTCCTCGAGACCGTGCAGGTCGTCGGTGTTGAGGTAGTCGACGTGTGCGGCGACGAGTTCGCGCCAGAGGGCCTCGCGGGCGGCGCCCGGAACGTCCGGCGTCTCCCAGAAGCGGACCTTGTAGCCCGCGTGGTGGGCGGTGACGACGATGTCGTGCAGCTTGGTCTTCTCCGTCTCCGGCATCGGGCCGACACCGCGCCAGGTGAAGTTCTTCGACCAGTTGTCGCTGACCAGCGGCATCAACGACGCCGGCATCCCGGACCCCAGGTCGGACAGTCGTCCGTCGTACCCGGCGTACCGGATCTTCTGCGCCTTCAGGACGTCGAGCGGCCGGTTTCCGCTGATCACCGACATGACCGCGCCCTTCAGTACGCGGCCGTTCGCGAAGATCGTGCTGATCCCGCGGTACTTCGCCAGCGCCCGGTCGATCGCCGCGTACGTCGACGGGCCGTCGCTCTTGATGTCGATCAGCAACTGGAAGTCGCCGCCGTGCTTGTACACCCGGCCGTGGTTCGCGCGGACGCGGTCGGCCAACGGCTTCAGGTACAGGCTTTCGAGGTTGCGGCCAGGCTTGGCGTCGGCGAGGTCATGCGCGACGCGGAGCTCACCGTCGACCAGCCAGACGTCCGCCTCGACGCTGTTGAACCCACGATCCAGCGCGTCCTGCAACGGACGCCGGTGGTCGTAGTCGTTGTGCGCGTGCGCGGACGGCAGCGCGCGGAGAGCAGGAGCCTCGTATGCC
>DASXXB010000336.1:0-31941 GCA_036503355.1 Kribbella sp.
TGGCGGCCGTCGACGATGCCCAGCGGGTTGCCGAAGTTGCCGTCGGGGTCGGTGAACACCCGCACGACCTCGACCTGTACGACGCTCACGTGCGGGGCCGCGGGAGGGGTCAGAAGACGGCGATTGCGGCGACGACGGCGATCAGGATGACCGCGGCACCGATGATCGCGAGGACGCGCCCGTTGAGCTTGGGTTCGCTCTTGGTCTCGGCCTGGCCCTCGTTGACGAAGGCGCGGAACATCTGCGTGCTCGCGCCCGGGTCCTGCTCGTTCTCCACGTTCTGCGGGACGTTCTGGTCAGCCATGGCCCCAGACCCTACCTGTCGCGGGTGCCCGGCGAGCAGCCCGCCCGCCCAAGCCTCACAGAGACCTGATGTACCATTTGGTACATGCGCTTCGATCACTCCACCACGATCCAGGCCCCTCCCGAGCGGGTCTGGGAGGTTTTCAGCGACGTCGAGCGGTGGCCCGACTGGACCCCGACCGTCGACTCCGTCGAGCGGCTGGACGAGGGCCGCATCCACCTCGGCGCCCGCACCCGGATCCGCCAGCCCAAGCTGCCGGTCGCCGTCTGGGAGGTGACCGAGCTCAAGGACGGTGAGTACTTCGAGTGGGTCTCGAAGGGCCCCGGCGTCAAGACCACCGGCGGCCACCGGGTCGTCGGTACGCCGGAAGGCACGGTCGTGACCGCGACGATCATCCAGGAGGGTCTGCTCGGCGTCCTGTTCGGCAGGCTGTACGCCGGACTCACGAAGAGCTACATCGCCACCGAGACGGCCAAGCTGAAGGAACTGTGTGAGTCGCGACAGTCTGCTGGCTGACGCGGTCGAGCACTTCGCGAAGCACGGCATCGGGGACGCGAGCCTGCGCGCCATCGCGACCTCGATCGGTACCAGTCACCGGATGCTGATCTACCATTTCGGCTCGCGCGAGGGTCTGCTGGCCGAAGTGGTCCGCACGGTCGAGCAGCAGCAACGCGACCTGCTCGCCGGGCTGTCGGACCTCCCGGTCGCGGAGCAGAGCGAGCTGTTCTGGCGCCGGGTGACCGAGGCGGCGCTCGTCTACGGGCCGTTGTTCTTCGAGCTCAGCGCCCACGCGATGCAGGGGCTGCCGCACACCGAGTCCCTCAAGGCGGATCTCGTCAACGTCTGGCTGCCGCCGTTGATCGACCTGTGCGTTCGCGCCGGCATCCCGGCGGATCAGGCACCGGCGTACGCGCGGCTCGGTCTGGCGGCGTCCCGCGGCCTGCTGTTCGACCTGCTGCTGACCGGTGATCGGACGGGCGTCGACGAGGCGGCCGCGCTGCTCAACCGGTTGTTCACGCTCCCGGCTCGGTAGGCCGCTCGACCCGGCCCGCGACGATCGGCAGCCGCGAGTCGCGCAGTACGGCGACGAACGCGAACGGGCGGTCGAACGTGACCTCGAGCCGGCGCTGCTGACGAGTCACCATCGCGGCCCGCGTCATCGCCATCGCAGTCACCGCCGCCGCCTCGAACCCGGTTGCGAAGAACCGCGCGAGCACCCGCTGCTTGGCCTGATCGATCCGCAGCGGCGTCGGACTGAGCGCACTGAAATGCCCACGCTCCCCCGGATTCGACGACACCGTCGTGAGGCCGAACAGCTCCCGCAACCGCAGCAGATCGTGCTCGACGTCGATGCTGAACGACGGCAACGACACCTTCACGTCAGGCCGCGCAGCCGTCGTACGCCCGATCCGCACACCGGGCGCCGCCTCCCAGCCGACCTCGCCCTGCGCGATCAGCTCACTGCCCGGCATACCCCCGGCAGGGTCGGCAGCAGCGTCCAGCAAACCCGCGAGTACTTCGGCCTGCGGGGTCTGTGGCTGCCCGATCCCGAGCAGTACGTCGACGTCGGCGGCGCCTTCGACCGTGACGACGGTGAGCCGGGTGGCGGACGGGCCTTCGTACCGGCGTACCGAGTCGAGATCGGTGTCCGCGCGGTCCAGCCAGTGCCACGAGCCCGCCCACGGGCCGTCGGGCACCCGCCGCACCTGCTCGTCGAACGGGCGGACCCAGGTCGTCCGGAGCAGGATCGCCGAAGCCAGTAGGAGGTCGACGCCGCGGTCGAGGTCGGTCGGCAACTCGCGGATCAGGTCGTCGGTGTGTTCGGCGGCCCAGGCGTCGAGCTTCGGCTTGTCCACAGTGGGGTTGCCGGTCAGGAGTCCGACCAGCGGCGCGGGCAGCACGCTGTCGAACGTCTCCGCGAGCTTGAGCTGCTCGTCCACCCATACCCCGAGCGCGGCGTGCAGGTCCGCGGACTCCTCGATCGCCTCGACCAGGCGGATCGCGTCGGTCGCGCCGGTCGACGGGTCCACACCGGCCGCAGCGGCGAGCTCCGCGCGGCCCGGTTCGTCCGCGCCGCTCGCGAGCAGCGCGAGCAGCGGCCACACGCCCAGCCCCGCGACCACCGTGTTCTCCGTGTTCTCCGTGTTCTCCGCAGGCAGCGCACGCACCCAGCGGCTGGTCAGTTCGTTGACTGCACGCACCACGTCGGCATCCATGTCTCCACCCTGCCACGCCCGGATCCCCAGGCCATCACAATCACCGCCCCCATCGCCGGCTGAGCGGGCCGCCGCTGGCCTCCCCGGATTGTGATGGCCTGGGGATCCGCCAACCCGACGCTGATTTTCATTTCCACGGGATCTCTGCCAGCATTCCGGCCATGACGACGGTCAAGGACGAGTCGACCGGGTCCTCGGTGGCGTTCACCGCGACCCTGGTCCTGCTGGTCGGCGCGGCGTTGTTCGGGCGGCGGCTCTTCGCCGGCTGGTTCACAGCGGACGGGATCCGGACGTGGGCGACGATGTTCGTCGGCGTGACCGTGCAGGCGGTGCCGTTCCTGGTCCTCGGCGTACTGCTGTCGGCTGCCCTGACCGCGTTCGTGCCGGCGTCGTTCTTCGCCAGAGCGCTTCCGAAACACCCAGCCCTCGCCGTGCCGGTCGCGAGCGCGTCCGGAGTCGTGCTGCCGGGCTGCGAGTGTGCCTCCGTACCTGTGTCGGCCGCGCTGATGAACCGGGGCGTCACGCCGGCTGCGGCGATCGCATTCCTGCTGTCGGCGCCGGCCATCAATCCGGTCGTGCTGGCGTCGACCGCGGTCGCCTTCCCCGGTCAGCCGAAGGTCGTGGTCGCGCGGGCGGTGACGTCGCTCGCGGTGTCGATGATCCTCGGCTGGTTGTGGCTGCTGACCGGCAAGGGCGGGTCGTGGCTGAAGACACCGAAGAACCGGCATGCGCACGACGACGGCAAGCTCGAGATGTTCCGGTCCGCGATGCTGCACGACTTCCTGCACGCCGGCGGCTTCCTGGTCATCGGCGCGGCGGCCGCGGCCACGCTGAACGTCGTCGTCCCGCGCTCATGGCTCGACCACGTCGCCGGGAATCTCCTGCTGTCGGTGCTGATCCTCGGACTCCTCGCCGTACTGCTGGCGATCTGTTCCGAGGCGGATGCGTTCGTGGCGGCGAGTCTGACGCAGTTCTCATTGACCGCGCGGCTCGCGTTCATGGTGGTCGGGCCGATCGTCGACGTGAAGCTGATCGCCCTGCAGACCGGGACGTTCGGGCCGAGGTTCGCCGTACGGTTCGCACCGGCCACGTTCGTCGTCGCTGTGCTGGCCAGCCTGCTCGTCGGGTGGTGGTTGCTGTGAAGCGGAGCGTGGCAGGGTTGGTGGTCGTGTTCGTCGGGGCGGCGGTCGTGCAGCTCGCGACGTCCGGGACGTACGTGCGGTACGTGAAGCCCGGGATGCGGTGGATGCTGCTCGCCGCGGGGCTGATCCTGATCGCGCTCGCGGTGGCCGACGTGTTCGCGCGGAACCGGCAGACCCACGACCACGGTCTGCCCCGCGCCGCCTGGCTCCTGCTGGTCCCCGTCTTCGCGTTGCTCGTCGTGGATCCGCCCGCACTCGGTGCGGATGCCGCGCAACGGCAGTCGCCGGTCGCGGCGAAGCCGGTGCAGCCGCAGGGCAACGCCTTCTGGCAGGGCGAGCACGACTACGGGCCGAAGAAGCTCGCGGTCCGCGACTACTCGGTCTGGGCCGTCTGGGAGAAGGAGACGATGAAGGGGCGCTCGTTCCAGCTGACCGGTTTCGTCACCCCGGACAAGAACGGCGTCTGGTACGTGACCCGCATCGGCCTGACCTGCTGTGTCGCCGACGGTACGGCGTTCATGGTCGAGGCCCGCGGCCACGCCGCCCCACCGAAGAACCAGTGGGTCACCGTCACCGGAACGTGGGCCGAACCAACCAGACGCGCCGACGGCGATGTCGCCGCCCTCACCGTCGACTCGATCGAGCCCGTCACCGCACCGGCCAACCCCTACGAGTAGCCCCTCACACATCCTGGCGCCTCGACGTTCCATCACCATGAAGCGAACAGTCGAGCCGAAGGTCTTGTACTTCGGTACTCCGGTCGTCCTGATCAGCTCCCTCAACCCGGACGGCAGCACGAACCTCGCACCGATGTCGTCGGCCTGGTGGCTCGGGTACACCGCGATGCTCGGGATGGGGACCAGCGCGCAGACCGTGAAGAACCTCGCCGTCCGGCCGGAGATCGTCCTGAACCTGGTCGATCCGGAGATGGTCGCCGCGCTCGACCGGATCGCCCTGCTGACCGGGTCGGAGGAGATGTCCGACGCGAAGCGCGGCCGCGGGTACCGGTACGAGCCGGACAAGTTCGCCGCCGGCGGACTGACCCGCGAGCCCAGCGAACTGTCCGCCCTGCACTCGGTCGCGGAGAGCCCGATCAACCTCGAAGGCCGGATCGAGGCGATCCACGAGATCGGTGGCCCGGACTCGCACCTGTGCTCGTTGGAGATGAAGGTCGAGCGGGTCCGCGTCCGCGACGACCTGCTGATGAGCAACGACCGCTACATCGACCCGCTGCGCTGGGATCCGCTGATCATGAAGTTCACCGAGTACTTCGCCGGCGGCGCACCGGCGTACCCGTCCTCGCTGGCCCGCGGATGGCAGATGCCGCCGATGGCCTTGTCAGGCAGCTGAAACCAGGTCGCCGGACTTCGCCACCCGCGGGGTCCGGCGGCGGACGACGGTGCAGGCCATGCCGCCGATCACCAGCACGGCAGCGATCGCCTGCTGCAGTCCGACGGCCTCGCCGCGCAGTACCCAGGCCGCCGACATCCCGACGACCGGCACCAGCAGCGAGAACGGTGCGACCGTGCTGGCGTCGTACTGGCGCAGCAGGTAACCCCAGACGCCGAAGCCGAACAGGGTGGCCCCGAAGGCGAGGTAAGCGATCGCGCCGATGCCGCTGAGACGGATGTCACGAAGTGCGGCGACGTCGGCCTGCGGACCTTCGGTGAGGAGCGACAGGGCGAGCAGCGGTACGACGGCCACCGCGCTGACCCACACCATGAAGCGCAGCGTGTCCGGCGGCTTGGCGTACCGGGTGATGGTGTTCGACACGCCCCAGAAACCGGCGGCGACGATCACGAGTGCAAGCGCGCCGGCCGGGGCCGAGAGCTGCCCGTCCAGCACGATCAGGACGATCCCGGCGCAGGCGATCACGATGCCGAACAGCTGCGCCGGCCGCGGGCGTTCCCGCAGTACGGCGATCGCGAACAGGACCGTGAAGATCACCTGGCTCTGCAGGACCAGCGACGACAGCCCGGCCGGGACGCCGTGGTCCATCGCGATGAACAGCAGGCCGAACTTCGCCACGCCGAGTGCGAGGCCGACGCCGACGACGTACCGCCAGGCGACCCGCGGTTTGCCGAGCAGGAAGATCGCGGGTACGGCGGCGAAGAAGAAGCGCAGCGCGGACAGCAGCAGCGGCGGTACGCCTTCGAGCCCGACCTCGATGACAACGAAGTTGATGCCCCAGACAACGACGACGGCGAGCGCGAGGAGCAGGTCACGAGGCTTCATACGGTCAAGTGTCGGTGCGAGTACACTTAAGGACCAGCACTGATTGCTACCGCCATCGATGTAGGAGTGCTACATGATCGATCTCGGAAGGCTACGCGCGCTGCACGCCGTCGCGCAGTACGGGTCAGTCAACCGCGCGGCCGATGCACTCGGCTACACGCCATCCGCCGTGTCGCAGCAGCTGGCGAAGCTGGAGCGTGAGACGCGGACGACGCTGGTCGAGCGGCAAGGGCGCGGGATCGTGCTGACCGATGCGGCGCGGCAACTCGCAACCACCGCGGCGCGGATCCTCGAGCTGGTCGAGGACGCCGAGCTGACGCTGGAAGAGCAACGCGGGCAGGCGATCGGCACGCTCAGCATCGCGGCGTTCCCGACCGCGGCCCGCGGGTTGCTGCCGCCGGCGCTCGCGCGGCTGATCGACGGTCAGCCGGGGCTGGACGTCCGGGTTCTGGAGACGGATCCGTTCGAAGGCGTGGCCGCGGTCGGACGCGGCGAGATCGACATCGCGATCGTCCACGACTGGCACAACACGCCACTCGGCCTGTCCGAGGACCTGTCCCGCGTGAAGCTCGGCGTGGACCCGGCCGACGTACTGGTACCCGCCACGCACCGCCTGGCAGGCAAGGAATTCGTCCGCGCGGAGGACCTCGTCGGCGAGCGCTGGATCTGCCAGCCGGCCGGGTCGATCTGCCACGAGTGGCTGATCCGGACGATGCGCCGCGCGGGCGTCGAGCCGGACGTCGCGTACTCCGTCGCGGAGTACCAGACCCAGCTCGCGATGCTCGCGCGCGGGATCGGCATCGGCCTGCTCCCCCGGCTCGGCCGCGGACCGGTCCCCGACGGCGTGGCCGTCGTACCGCTGCAGCCCGCACCGAGCCGCCGGCTGTACGCCGTGTGGCGCACGACGACGTCGCGCCGCCCGGCGATCACCGTCACGCTCGCCACCCTCAAAGCAGCCTGGCCGGACCGCGACACCGCCTGAAATCAGGCCCGCAGGCCGGCTGGCCCTTCGACGATCTGCCGGAGCTTGAACTCGGTCTCGTCGTCGGCGGCGGTGTAGACGGTCGCGCGGAACTGGCCGAGCTGCGACAGCCACAGGTTGACCGGCTCGATCCGCAGCACGCCGGCGGTCGCGTTCTCCAGCAACTTGATCCGGGTGCTCGGTGCGGCCACCTCGTAGCGATCCCAGAGCTCCGCGAACAGCTTCGAACCGGCGAGCAGCCGCTCAACCAGGTCCTGCCAGGCCGGCTCGCCCACGTGATCGGCCATCGCCGCCCGGAACCCAGCCACCATGTGCAGCTTCATCGACTCCGACTCCACGAAACTGCAGCGCCACTCGTGCGACACGAACGTCACCCAGAGCATGTTCCGCTCCTCGATCGGGATCTCCTCCAGATCGAGCACCACCCGGCAGTACGCCTGGTTGAACGCGAGGATGTCGTAGCGCGCGTTCAGGACGAGTGCCGGGTACGGCGTCACCGCGTCGAGCGTCTTCTGGACCGACGGCGGCAGCACCGAGCAATCGCCACGCGCCGGACCGAGTTGCAGCCCCGCCAGCGTGAACAGGTGATTTCGCTCCTGCCGGTCGAGCCGCAGTGTGTCCGCGACGGCCTCCAGCACCTGCGCCGACACGTTGATGTCCCGCCCTTGCTCGAGCCACGTGTACCAGGTGACACCGACTCCGGCCAGGAGCGCGACCTCCTCGCGGCGCAACCCCGGCGTACGACGTCGGCCGCCCGGCGCGAACCCGACCTCGTCCGGGCGGATGCGCTCCCGCCGGCTGCGCAGGAACACCCCGAGCTCACGTTGCCGAACGGTTCTGTCGGTGGTGGCTGCGATGGTGGTCATGGTTCCATGGTGGCCTGAGTTGCAGCCTGGTTCCAGGTGCTGTGAATACCAGGATAAGCAGACTCTTAGTACCCGGCTTCCCCTCGGCGCAGGCTGGCTGTCATGACAGACCAGCTCCAAGCCGCCACCGGCCGGGCCGCGACCCGGTTACGCGCCGACGCGTCGCCGCTCGGGCCGGTGGCGCTGACCACCCTGCTCTTCGGCGCCTTCCTGCCGATGCTCTCCTTCTTCATCATCAACGTCGCGCTGCCGGCTATCGGCTCCGACCTGCACGCCTCGTCCGGCGAGCTCCAGCTCGTCGTCGGTAGCTACGGCATCGCCAACGCCACCTTGCTCGTGGTCGGCGGACGCCTCGGTGACGGCCTCGGCCGCAAGCGCCTGTTCCTGATCGGTCTGACCGGATTCACCGTGATGTCGCTGATCTGCGCGATTGCGCCGACCATCGGCGTACTGCTCGCCGCTCGAGTCGCCCAGGGCGCCGCTGCGGCCGCCATGACACCGCAGGTGCTGGCGTCGATCTCCGCACTGCTCACGGGCGAGCACCGTGCCCGTGCGATGGCGATGTTCGGCGTCGCGGGCGGTGCCGCGGCGGCGCTCGGTCAGATCCTCGGCGGCGTTCTGGTCGAGGCGAACGTCTTCGACCTCGGATGGCGCGCGGTGTTCCTCGTCAACGTGCCGGTCGGCGTACTGGCCATCGCTGCTGCACTCCGGTTGCTGCCGGAGACTCGCGCCGACAAGGCCCAACGGGTCGATCTGGTCGGCGCAGCGTTGCTCGCATTGACGCTCGTACTGCTGCTCCTGCCGCTCACAGAAGGCCGTCCGCTGGGCTGGCCGCTGTGGACGTGGCTCTGCCTCGCTGCCACGATTCCGGCCGTCGCAGTGCTCGGGGCGCACCAGCACCGCGCGGAGCGGTCCGGCAACGACCCCCTGATCCCGCCGACCGTACTGCGGCTGCGTGCGATGCGGATCGGACTGCTCCTCGCCGTCGCGTTCTTCACGACCTTCGGTGGCTTCATGTTCGTGTTCGCGCTGGCGACCCAGGGCGAGGCGCACATGTCCCCGCTGGAGGGCGGCCTGAGCCTCCTGCCGATGGCTGTCGGCTTCCTGATCACGTCGATCTACGGTCCGCGGCTGCAGATCCGGTACGGTGCGGGCCTGATCGTCCGCGGCTGGATCATCCAAGCAGTCGGCTACGCGGTACTCGCCGTTCTCGGTCTGACGATCTGGCCGGACGTGGACCCGTGGAGGCTCGCCGTACCGATGCTGATCGCCGGCTTCGGCGCCGGACTCGTCATGGTGCCGTTGATCGGCGTGGTGTTGAGCCAGGTGCCGCCTACCCAAGCCGGCCTCGGCAGCGGCATCCTGCTCACCAGCCAGCAGACCTGCCTGGCACTAGGAGCGGCGACCGTCGGTACGGCGTACCTGTCCATCGCCGGCACCTCCTGGGGCCAGGGTGGCGCACTGGCCGCAGTCGGGTTGGCGATCACGGTCATCTCGTTGCTGATGACCCCAGTAACCCACCAACTACGCTCCAACCGCGCCTGAGGCCTCGCTACAGTTCCCGCATGGTCGACGGGTCAGCACAGACACCCTGGCACCGGCTGTCCAAAGCTGGTGCCGGGGCTGTCAGTCTCATCTACCCGGCAGTGGCGGTGTTCGTTCTCGCGCTGGCCATCGCAGACCTGCCGAACGCGTTTCGTGCGGCGCGGAACGACGGCGTCCCCGGCACGTTCGTCGTGACTCACAAGGACTGCAGGCCTTGGTGGGAGAAGGGCGGCGGATGCACGGTCCACGGCGACTTCGTCAGCAAAGACACGACGATCGCGCTGCGCGGTGTCCTGTTCGAGGGCAACCCCGGCGACGTCGGCGCGGTGGTCCCTGCTCAGGTGATCGATCCTGACAGTGGTGTGATCGACAAGGTCGATTCCGACGAGTGGGTCTTCAACGTGCTACTCGCCCTCGGCACCGCCGGCTACCTGGTCTGGCGGATCGTCCGGGCGGTACGGCGGCGCCGGGTCACCAGTGGGACGGGCGGGTGAGGGTCGCGGGAATTCGGGTGGTGTGGTCGCCTCTGGCGGCGTTGACCTGGGTCTGGGTGAGGAAGAGCGCACCGGTCAGGTCGGCGCCGCGGAGGTCGGTGTCTCGGAGGTCGGCGCCGATGAGATCCGCCTGGCGGAGGTCGGCCCCGCGGAGGTCGGCGCCGATCAGGTAGGCGCCACGGAGGTTGGCCTTCGCGAGATCTGCATTGCGGAGGCGGGCACCGATCAGGTCCGCTCCGCGGCGCTCCTTCTGCTTCGGCTGCTTGCCGCGGACGAGCCGGCTGGTTTCGAGCAGCACCTCGTTGACGACGGCCCGCTCGGCCGCCACGTCGACGTCCGCGAGGTTCGCCGTACGGCTGACCCGCTCCACGCGGTCGATCGCGGGCTGGGCTTTCTCGTTGTACTCAAGGGCTTCCGCGAGATACCAGAGCAGCTCGTGCAACTGGCGCAGGATCGGCAGCGCCGCGAACATCTCTGGCCCACGCTTCGACAGCTCCTGCCCGGCGCCGAAGCAGTCGTACACAGTGCAGCCCTGGAAGCCCTCGGTACGGAGCCGGCTGTGGATCGTGCAGCGGTGGTCGTCGCTCAAGTTCGGGCAGGGCTCACCCGCCGGCTTGTCGATCGCGAAGTCCGCCGACTTCGCGAACGTCAGCACGACACAGCACAGGCCGAAGCAGCTGTCGCAGTCGGCCCGCAGGTCAGTTCTGCTCGGCAACCGTCTGGCCGGTACGGCGCCAGCGGATGCCGGCCTCGATGAAGTCGTCGATCTCACCGTCGAACACGCCCGAGGTGTTGCCGGACTCGTACTGCGTCCGGAGGTCCTTCACCATCTGGTACGGGTGCAGGACGTACGACCGCATCTGGTCACCCCAGGAGCCCTGCACGTCGCCACGCAGCGAGTCCAGGTGGGCCCGCTCCTCGGCCTTCTTCAGCGCAAGCAGCTTGGCCTTCAGGATGACCATCGCGCTGGCCTTGTTCTGCAGCTGGGACTTCTCGTTCTGGCAGGAGACCACGGTGCCGGTCGGGATGTGCGTGATCCGGACCGCGGAGTCGGTGGTGTTGACGCTCTGACCACCCGGACCGGACGACCGGTACACGTCGATCCGCAGCTCTTCCTCCGGTACGTCGATCTCGTCGGTCTGCTCCAGCACCGGGACCACCTCGACCGCGGCGAACGACGTCTGCCGGCGGCCCTGGTTGTCGAACGGCGAGATCCGCACCAGCCGGTGCGTGCCGGACTCCACACTCAGCGTCCCGTACGCGTACGGCGCCTTGACCGCGAACGTCGTCGACTTGATCCCGGCCTCTTCGGCGTACGACGTGTCGTAGACGTCGGTCGGATACCCGTGCCGCTCGGCGTAGCGCAGGTACATCCGCTGCAGCATCTCGGCGAAGTCCGCCGCGTCCACACCGCCCGCGCCGGAGCGGATCGTCACCAGCGCCTCGCGCTCGTCGTACTCGCCGGACAGCAGCGTGCGGACCTCGAGCGACTGGATCGCCTTGGCGACCGAGGCGATCTCCTTCTCCGCCTCGGCCAGGCTGTCCGCGTCGTTCTCCTCGCGGCCCAGCTCGACCAGGACGCCGAGATCGTCGAGCCGGCTGCGCAGGTTCGTCACGCGCTCGACGTCGGCCTGCAGGCTGGACAGCCGCGACGTCACCTTCTGCGCGTTCGCCTGGTCGTCCCAGAGGTCGGGCGCAGCGACCTGCTCGCCGAGCTCGTCGATCTCCTTGCGCAGCGCAGGGAGATCGAGCACCTTCTCGATCGAGGTCATCGTCGCGTCGAGCTGCTTCAGCTCCGCGTCAAAATCCAGTCCAGCCACAACTAGTGAGCGTACCTCAGCGGAGTCCGCGACGAAGAACGGCGAAGACCTCGGCGATCGCCCTCTCCAGCTCGTGTTGTGCCTGCTCGAGCTCTGCCGGTGCGGCGTCGTCGGGCAGGACGGACATCAGGCGCTCCTCGAGCACCTTCTGCGCGGCGGCGTACAAGGCCGCTGTCAGCCGGTTGCGCAGCTGGTCCGGCGAACGCTCGTCGAGTGCCTCGGTGAGCGATCTCTCCAGCTCCTCAGCGGTGAGCCGACGGCGGGCGAGCAGCGCCGGGCTGCCCTCGATCGTGCGCACGAACTGCTTCCAGGTCGCCAGATGACCGACTTCGAGCCGCTCTCGCGTGCCTTTCAGGTACTCCGCTTCCAGCACATCGACCGGATCCGCGCCGGCTGGCGCCTCGCGGATCGCCCGAGCCGGCCCGGTCCACCAGCCGCGCTCGTCGAAGAACAGGTCCTCCTTGGCCGGGAAGTGGTTGAACACGGTCTGTACGGCGACATCGGCCGCCCGCGCGACCTCGGCGACCGTCACCGCGTCGAACCCACGCTCGAGGAACAGCGCGGTGGCCACGTCCGAGATGGCCTGCCGCGTCTGCTGCTTCTTGCGTTCCCGCCGCCCGAGCTCCATTGCCCTGACTGTAGTAGATCTGCTTTACTGATTCCATTATTGTAGTCATTACATCTTTGGAGCTTATCCAATGACGATTCTCGTCACCGGCGGTCGCGGCGCGATCGCCCGCGCCGTCACCGCCGGCCTGATCGCGGCCGGACAGGACGTCCGCATCGCCAGCCGCGAACCCTCCGCCCTCCCGTCGGCCGTCGGGTACGACGCTGCCGATCCGGCGCCCGCCCTCCGCGACATCAGCCAGGTCTTCCTGTACTCCGATCCGGCGACCGCTCCCGCCTTCGCAGCAGCCGCCGAGGCAGCCGGCGTGAAGCAGGTCGTCCTGCTCTCGTCGCTGTCGTCGGTCGGCGGGCCCGACGATCCGCATGCGAAGACCGAGCACGTGATCGCCAACGCGTCGTACGCGACGACTCGGCTGCAGCCCGGTGCGTTCATGAGCAACGCGAAGTACTGGGCGCACCAGGTCCGCGCGACGGGTCAGATCCGGCTGCCGTACCTCGACGCCGGGGAGGCACCGATCCACGAACTCGACATCGCCGATGCGGCGATCCGGGTCCTGCTCGACGGACCGGGCGGTCCGCACGACGGGCGCGGGTACCCGATGACCGGCCCGGAGTCGATGACGCGGCGGCACCAGATCGCCCTGGTCACCGAGGTCACCGGCGTACCGATCGAGGCCGTCGACCTCACCCCGGACCAGGCGCGCGCCGAGATGGGCATGCGCGACGAAGGCCAACGCGAGACCTTGCTCGCCTACTGGGCATCACGCGTCGGCACACCAGCCACGATCGAGCCGGCCGTCGAACTCCTCACCGGCCACACCGCCCGGACCTTCACCACCTGGCTCGAGGACAACCCGGGCCTGTTCGCCTGATCTCAGTGAGACGGCGGGGGTCGCGTTCGGTCAGCGGATCGGGACGATGGCGGCGGCTTCGGAGGCCAGGTCCGTGGAGCCGGGGAAGCCGGGAGGGCGGAACGGGAGCTTGGCGGTGGAGGTCAGGCGCACCGTCACCGTCGTACCGTCGACGTCCACCGACCAGTCGAGGTTGCCGAATCTGTTGCCGGCGGCAACCTCGTCGAGGTAGTCCGCGGTCAGCCGGCGCGCCTGGTCCGGATCGATCGCGGCGTTCCCGCCGGCGCCGGGCTGTGCGTAGACCGCGGCGAGACCGTTCGCAGCCGCGAGCACTGCTCCGTCGGCCGTGGCGTCCAGGTCGCGTCGTACCAGGAACGCCTTCGAGATGTCGGTCACCACGACAACCATCAGCAGGATCACCACGGTGAATCCGATGATCAGCACCGTCATCTGCCCTTGCTCCCCCCGCGCGCGCCTGTTCTCGGGGGCCTTGTCGTGGGTCACCCGTTGCCCTTCGCCTCGCGGTAGTCGCCGAACGCCTCGGTGTGGGAGGCGCTGATCCTGATCGCCGGCGGTTCGCCGCCCAACGCGTCCGGGATCAGCGGCAGGCGCACCTTCGTGTTGAGGGTGACCGTCACGGTCGACCCCGGCTGCAGACACGCCGGATTGCAACTGATCGTGAGCTCGTCACCGCTGAGCTCCATGCCCTGGTCCTTCATCGCCAGCCGCGCCGCGTCGAACGCGCGCGCTCGTGCCTGATCCTCCGACACCCCGTCCGGCACGATCACGAACGCCCGCCCGGCCGCCCGCGTCGCCGCGGTCGCGCCGTACGACGCCCGCTGGACGTCGAACACGCCGAGCATCATGTACACCAGCGGCACCATCAGCAGGATCGCCAGCCAGGAGAACTCGACGACAGCACTCCCCCGCTCGTCCCGCCGCCGTCTTGTCGTGGTCATTCGCCGGTTTCCTTGACGGCATGTCCCTGGACGGTGAACGAGATCCCGGGACCCCAGAGGCCGAGCGGCGGCATGTGCGCGTGCACGGACACCTCGACACCCGGCTGGCCGTCGATGTCGGTCGCGTCCGCCGACACCGAGTCGATCAGACCCTGTGTCACCACGCCGTCGATCAGGTCCCGGGTGCGCGCGGCACCGTCGGCCGGTGCCCGGTTGAGCACGGCCGCGTAGTGCGCGCCTTCGGAGGCGGCGGCGGTCACGGTGTTGCGTACGTACAGGAACAGGCCGACCTGGAGGATGCCGAGGAACAACGGCACCAGGATCGTCGAGACCAGCACGAAGTCGACGACAGCCGATCCCCGCTCGCCGTGGGATCGCGGCATCACCGGCTAGTTGTTGCTGACCGACGAAAGCGCTGTCTGGAGCATCTCGGCGAGCTGTTTGCCGGCCAGTTTCCAGATCGCGACGACCAGCCCGGCCGTCATCACGGTGATCAGCACCCAGCCGGGTACGTCGCCGCGCTCGGAACGGGCCGGACGTGGCTTCAGCAGCAACGTCAGGAACAGCCTCGTCAGGTACAGGGACATGACCTCTCCTCAATTCATCCGGCGATCAGCCGGATTCCGACAGCGCCCGGGTAGAAGGCGAATGCGATGGTCACCGGAAGGACCAGGAAGATCACCGGGACCATCATGGCGACCTCGCGGCGCGCGCCGGACTCGATCAGCTCGCGGCGTCCCGCTTCCCGGATGTCGCCGGCCTGCGCCCGCAGTACGTCGGCCAGCGGGGTGCCGCGCTCCAGCGCCACCGCCAGCCCGTCCGCGAAGCGCGAGAGCGCCAGCAACCCGGTCCGGTCCGCGAGTGCATCGACCGCGCGGACCAGCGTTTCTCCGGCCCTGGTTTCGGCCAGGACCCGTTTCAGCTCGTTGGCCAGCTCGCCTCGTGACGAGCGCGCGACCCGGTCCAACGCGGCCGCCGGCCCCTCACCGGCCGCGACCGACAGCGCAAGAAGCTCCGCGACGGTCGGCAGCTCGGCCAGCAGTCGCCGCTCACGCCGGCGTACCTGCGAGGTGAGGTAGGTGTCGCGACCCAGCACACCGGTGATGCCGAGCACCAGGCAGAACACCAGCAGCGCCACCGGATCCCCGAGACCGATCGCGACCGCGAGGATCGAGATCACCAGCCCCGCACCGAACGCGATCGCACCCCAGAGCAACTGCTCGATCCGGAACTCCTCGACCGTCCGGTCCAGCCCGGCCCGCTCCATCCGCCGGCGAATCGTGTTCGCACCGCCGAGGATCCGCTCCAGCCGCTGCGCCGCAGACCGCAGCGACGGACCGAACAACCGCAGGATCGCGTAGAACGGCGACCGCGAGTCGACCACGCCGACGAACACGTCCGGCGCCCCGAGATCCCGCAGGTACGGCGAGATCCGCTCGTCCACCGTCGGTTTACGCAGGAACGGCAGCCGCAGTACGACGACCAGCACGCCGGCGCCGAGCACCGCGCCGAGAAAACCACCGAGCAGCATCGGGCTCATCGCAGCACCCGCTCCGGCTCGGGCAACCGACCGATTCGCAACATCACCCGGTACGCGATCACGCAGACGACCGCGCCGGCAGCGATGATCAGCGCGCCGATCGGCGAGTTGTACCGCTGGATCACATCGCCCTGGAAGGACAGCAGCAAAAGCACCAGCCACGGCGCCGCAACGGCGACCCGTGCGCCGTTGACCGACCACGACTGCCGCGACTCGAGCTCGGACCTCGTCCGGGCGTCGTCACGCAGGAACGACGACAACGACCGCAGCAACCGGCCGAGGTCGCCGCCACCGACCTCGCGCGCGATCCGCAGCGCCTCGACGACGCGGTCACCGACCGGGTCGGCGAGCCGCGCCTTCAACCGGTCGAGCGACTCGGCGAACCGGCCTGTCGAGGCGTAGTCTGCACCGAACCGCCGGAACGGCTCGCGCAACTGCAACGGCCCGCGTTCGCCCACCTGCGCCAAGGCCTCCGACAACGACAGCCCCGCGCGAACCGCGGAGGCGATGTTGTCCACGACGTCCGGCCACAGCTCACGGAACTCGGCCAGCCGCTTCCGGGCCCGCGACCGCACCAGCGCGATCGGCAGCCAGCCGGCCATCAGCGCGAACACCAACGCGACCGGCAGCGTCTTGGACACCGCGAACATCAGCAGGAACGCGACCAGCGCCATGATCACGCAGGCGCCGATGAACGCACCCGGCGTCAAACCCTCGATGCCCGCGCTCGCGAGCAGATCGCGGCTCCTGCCACGCAGCCGGCCGTCCGAGCCCGGCACCGCTTCGGCAGGCGCGACGAACGCCGCAATGATCAACAGCAGCCCGACCCCGAAGAACAGCCCGATCAGAAGACCCATCAGGCCACCCCGCGCGGCAACTCGGTGAGCAGCCCGGCCACGTTGTACCCAGCCTGCTGGAACCGCTCCACGTGCGGCAGCTGGCCCTCCGCACGACGCAAGTACCCGTCGTACGTCGTGAACAAGGTCTCGGTCTCGATCGCCTGCTCCTCCACCCGCCCGGTGACTGCCACGATCTCCCGGACCCGCCGGCGCCCGTCCGCCGCGACACCGAGGTGTACGACGATGTCGACGCAACCGGCCACCGTCGGCAGCACGAACCGGGAGCCGATGTTCTCGCCGGCCAGCAGCGGCAGCGTGCACATCTTGGTCAGCGCCTCACGCGCCGAGTTGGCGTGGATCGTGCACATCCCGGGGAGGCCGCTGTTCAGTGCGAGCAGGAGGTCGAGGCACTCCTCGCCGCGCACCTCACCGACGATCACCCGGGACGGCCGCATCCGCAGCGACTCCTTCACGAGGTCGCGCAACCGCACCTCGCCGGTGCCCTCGAGCCCGGCCTGGCGGGTCTGCATCGACACCCAGTCGGGGATCGGCAGCTTGATCTCGAAGACCTCTTCGCAGCTGATCACCCGCTCGCTGCCGGGGATCGATCCGGCCAGCGCGTTCAGCATCGTGGTCTTGCCGGCCTGGGTGCCGCCGGAGACCAGCACATTGAGGCCGACGGCAACCGACGCCTCGAGCACAGCCGCCGCGTGCGGCGTCAGCGAACCGAGCTGGACCATGTCGGTCAACCGGGTCGCCCGGACCGTGAACTTGCGGATGTTGATCGCGGCGTACCGCTGGGTGATGCCGCCGAGGACGATGTGCACCCGGCTGCCGTCCGGGAGCCGGGCGTCGGTGAACGGCTGGGACACGTCGATCCGGCGGCCGGTGGTCTTCAGCATCCGCTCGACCAGATCGCTGACCTCCTCCTCGGTCAGCACCGTCGTGGTCAGCTCGTGCCGGCCCTCGCGGGCGATGAACACCCGGCTCGGCTCGTTGATCCAGATCTCCTCGACGGCCGGGTCGTCCAGGTAGCGCTGCAACGGGCCGAAGCCCGCGACCCGGTCGTGCACCTCCCGGCTGACCGCCTCCACGTCACCGATCGGCGGCACCACGCCGGTCAGGCTGCGCTCGTCGTACTCCCGCACCACCGTCGCGACGATCGCGTTCACCGCGCCGGGATCGCGGAGCGGGTCGATCCCCTCCCGGCGCACCAGGTCCCGCACCTGGGCGTCGATCAACTCGATGGCACCGGTCCATCCCGAGCGGTGCACGTCGAGCCTGTCCGCAGTCATCGATCTCCCCGTGTAAGTCCCGTCCGGCGACCACCCTCGGTCACCATGCGTGACCCATCCTCGCAACCGCGGGGCACCCGGCGCCACTTGCAGCGGCCACCCTGTGGATAACCGTGACACGTCGATGGCTCACTCACCGTATCGGTCGGCTCACGGCGAGGTCCAGAAAACTGCAGGTTGTTGCAATTCTGTAGGCAACCAGCCGGTTATCGGTACTTATCGGTGGACGAGCGTGTGCTCGAAGGAGTAGCGGCTCGCGCGGTACAGGTGCGAGCCGTACTCGACCGGCTGGCCGTGGTCGTCGTACGTGATGCGCGTGGTCGCCAGGAGCGGCGAGCCCGGCTCCTCCGACAGCAGCCGCGCCTGTTCGGCGGTTGCGGGTGTCGCGGAGATGGTCTGGTGCGCCACCTTCAGCCGCACGCCCTCGGCGCGGAGCAGTTGGTAGAGCCCACGCTCGGCCAGCGTGGCCGGATCGGTCTCCAGCACCTCGGGCGGCAGCCAGTTGCGCATCAGGGCGAGCGGTTCGCCGTCTGCTCGCCGCAGCCGCTCCAGCCGCAGTACGCGGTCGCCCAGCTCGCACTGCAGTGCGGTAGCGACCTCGGCGGTCGCCGGCGAGATACCGAAGCGCAGTACGTCGGTCTCGGGCTTGCGGTGCGCTGCTGCGAGGTCGTCGTACAGGCTGGTCAGCTCGAGTGAACGGCGTACCTGTCCGGAGCTGCCGACCACCTGGGTGCCGACTCCGCGCTTGCGGACCAGCAGGCCCTGGTCGACCAGGCGGGCGATCGCCTGCCGCACGGTCGGCCGGCTGAGCCCGTAGGCCTCTGCCAGGTCCACCTCGTTGCTCAGCCGGGACCCGACGGGCAGGTCTCCGCCCTGGATGGCCGCCTCCAGCTGCTGCGCCAGCTGCACGTGCAACGGCGTACGGCTGCTCCGATCGACCTGGACCTGGACGGTACTCATGGGCTCATCCTGAAGGCTGGACCGGAATCCGTCGAGCCGCCGTTCGCATTTGATCAGACCTGCCCGGCAGCCGCCGGCCGGTGAATGTTCGGTGAATGGCGTCCGGATCACGGGCAACCGGTGTCCGGCAGCACCGCCCGTCAGGCAGGATGGCGCGTTCGCCGCCGGGCCGGGCAGCTACCCTTACCGGCGGAACACGCCCCTTTGGACGAACCGCCGTACAGGGTTTGCACGGCCGACCATCGAAGGAGAAGGCATGGAACCGCTGCGGATCGGCATCCTCGGTGCCGCCCGGATCGCCGGCCGGGCCATCGTCGAGCCGGCCAAGCTGACCGGCGCCCGGCTGGTCGCGGTCGCTGCGCGCGACACCGACCGGGCCGAGGCCTTCGCCGCCGAACACGAGGTCGAACGGGTCCATGCGTCGTACCAGGCCGTGCTCGACGATCCCGAGGTCGAAGCGGTCTACAACCCACTGGCCAACGGGCTGCACGGCCCGTGGAACCTGCGGGCACTTGCTGCCGGCAAACATGTGCTGACCGAGAAGCCTTCGGCGAGCAACGCGGCCGAAGCAGAGCAGGTGCGAGACGCGGTCCGGTCGTCCGGGCTGGTGTTCATGGAGGCCTTCCACTACGCGTACCACCCGGTGATGCGCCGGCTGCAAGAGCTCGTCGCCAAGGGTGAGCTGGGCGACCTGCAGCACGTCGAGGCGACCATGGTGATGCCGCCACCGGCCGACAACGACCCACGCTGGTCGCTGCCGCTCGCCGGTGGCGCGGTGATGGACGTGGGTTGCTATGCGCTGCATGCGCAACGCATGTTCGCGCAGTACGCCGGTGGTGCACCGAGGCTGCTCAGCGCACGCGCCGGTGAGCGCAAGCGAGTGCCCGGTGTCGACGAGTGGCTGAACGCCGACCTGGAGTTCCCCAACGGTGCCACCGGTACGGTGCGGACCTCCATGGCTGCCGAGAACGTCGAGTTCAGCCTGAAGGTCGTGGGCAGCCGCGGTGAGGCGTTCGCCCCGTTCTACGTGCTGCCGCAGAACGACGACCGCGTGATCGTGACGACCAAGGAGGACACCTGGGTCGAGCACCTCGGCACGCGTACGTCGTACACGTACCAGCTGGAGGCGTTCGCCGGGGCGATCCGCAACGGCGCACCACTGCTCACCGACGCCGACGACGCGCTCGCCACGATGCAGCTGATCGACGAGGCGTACGTCGCCGCCGGCATGACCCCGCGCCCTACCTCTGCGATCTGATCGCGTATCAGGTCTCGAGTAGTTGCTCGAGGCCCCTGCACGTCATCGGCCGCTCCAGCACGCCCAGAGCCTCCCGCTCGGCGAAGACGGCCCGCTCCGGGTCCTCGGGGTCGATCGCCTCACAGATCGCGTTGTACGCCCAGTTCATCCAGCCGGAGATCGCGACCGCGAACGACTCCAGCCGCAGCTTCGGCCATTCCCGCACCTCGCCGTACCCGTCGCGGAACGCCGCCACGCCCTTGACGTTGACCTCCGGCCGCATCAGCCACTGCGCCAACGCCGACCCGACCTCGAGTTCAGGCGTCAGGGAACCGGCGAAGTCCCACTCCATGACCATCAGCTCGCGACCGCGTCCCTGCCGCACATGAGTCGGGATCAGGTTCCGGTTGCACAGCATGAGCTGCTCGGGTACGTCGAGTTCGACCGACCCCAACTCTCGGACCGCCGGCAGCAGGGCTTCCAGCTGCTCGGCCCACGGCTTTCCGGCTGAGCGTGCGCGGCCAAGCAGCTGCTCCCACTCGACGTCCGGCCGGCGATGAGTCAGGTAGCCGTGAATCGGCTCCGCACTGGGGATCGCCAAGGCGTGCAGGGTGCCGATCAAGGCACCTGCTCGGCGAGCCAGCGCAGCCGACACCGGCAGGGCCGGCGAGGGGCCGACTTCGAGCCACTCGTGGACGCGCCAGTTCTCGCCCTGGACATTCTCGACCAACCGCCCCTGCGGACTCCGAGCAGGCACCGGCGCGCTCACTCCCACCGCGGTCGCGGCCTCGCGCAGCCGTGCGCCGAGCTCCGCCTGCTCGTTCGTGATCCAGGGATAGACCGTGACAGCCAGCCAGCGACCTTGGTCCGTGGTGATGTCCCAGCAGCGCCCCATCGCCGTGAACATCACGGGTTTAGTCGGCGCTGTCACCGCCCCGAGCCCGAACGCCTCGGCCAGCGCCTCCGCCAACCCGTCGGGCGCCGCGGGCGTGTCCGCCACCCGGCGCTCGACCTCGGCCTTCAACGCCGGCCAATCCCGTACGCCGTACTCCGCGGCCAGCGCACGTTGCGCGTCCGCGAGCGACGTGTCCGGCTTGGAATCACGCAGTACCGCCAAGAGATCCTTGGCTTCCTTGCGCAGGTACTCGATGCTGGGCCGATCCGGCAGCAGTTTCACAACGCGTCCTCTCGCGCCCGGACTCGCACGGGCCTCAAGAGAGCGTCACCCGCCGCACTCGGATGTTGGAGTTGAGGTGGCTTCCAGCCTTCCGGCGAGTCTCGACGCGCCCTCACGCGCCCTTAGAAGCTACCCAACCTCACCTCGCCGGTCAACGGTCACTCCTCGGTCCCGGAGGATCGGGACCGAGGCTAGGGACCATGCAGGCGGGGCAGCTTCCGCGAGCTGTGGGCCGCTACTTCCGCGTCTGTTTGGTGGGCGGGACGATTGCGCTGTCGCTGGGGTTGGCCTTCGGCTTCTTGGGTTGCTTGGGCTTGCGGACCTCACGTCCGCCTTTGTTCTTCGCCATGACGCGCTCCTGGGGCTCGGTCGTTTTGCGGACTTCGGACGGGCCTGACGGCCCGGCGTGCACCGCGGTACTCCTCATGCCTCGGGGGTCACGTTCGACGCTACACCCACAGCGCACATTTCAGTCGCGATCAGTCATGGGTCGGTCATGGGTCGGTCGTGGGTCAGTCGTGGGTCGGGAAGCCGAGGTTGATGCCGCCGTGCGACGGGTCGAGCCACCGCGACGTGACGACCTTTCCGCGGGTGAAGAAGTGCACGCCCTCGGTCCCGTGCGCGTGCGTGTCGCCGAACAGCGAGTTCTTCCAGCCGCCGAACGAGTAGTACGCCATCGGGACCGGGATCGGGACGTTGATCCCGACCATCCCGACCTCGACCTCGTTCTGGAACCGTCGCGCCGCGCCGCCGTCGTTGGTGAAGATCGCGGTCCCGTTCCCGTACGGGCTCGAGTTCACCAGCTCGAGCGCCGCGTCGTACGACGTGGTCCGCACGACCGACAGCACCGGGCCGAAGATCTCGTCGGTGTAGATGGACATCTCCGGGGTCACCTTGTCGAACAGCGTCGGGCCGAGCCAGAACCCGTCGTCGGCACCGTCGAAGTCACCTTCGCGTCCGTCGACCACAAGCTCCGCGCCGGCCTCGACCCCGGCCGCGACGTACCCGGCAACCTTGTCCCGGTGCTCGCCCGTGACCAGCGGGCCCATGTCGCACCCGCGGGTCCCGTCGCCGGTCTTCAGCTTGCCCATCCGCTCCTTGATCTTGCCGATCAGCTCGTCCGCGATCGGCTCGACCGCGACCAGCGCGGAGATCGCCATGCAGCGCTCGCCCGCCGAGCCGAAGCCGGCGTTCACGGCCGCGTCCGCCGCCAGGTCGAGATCGGCGTCCGGCAGCACGATCATGTGGTTCTTGGCGCCGCCGAGCGCCTGCACGCGCTTGCCGTTCCGGGTGGCGTTCTCGTAGACGTACTTCGCGATCGGCGTCGACCCGACGAACGACACCGACTTCACGTCCGGGTGCTCGAGCAGCCGGTCGACGGCCTCCTTGTCACCGTGGACGACGTTCACCACTCCGTCCGGCAGGCCGGCCTCCTTCCACAGCTCGGCCATCGCGTTCGCCGCCGACGGGTCCTTCTCGGACGGCTTGATCACCACACTGTTGCCACAGGCAACCGCGATCGGGACGAACCACATCGGCACCATGGCCGGGAAGTTGAACGGCGAGATCACCGCGCAGACGCCGAGCGGCTGGCGGATCGAGTACACGTCGACCTTGGTCGAGACGCTCTCGCTGAACCCGCCCTTCAACAGGTGCGGGATGCCGCAGGCGAACTCGATCACCTCGAGCCCGCGGGTCACCTCGCCGACCGCGTCGGACAGCACCTTGCCGTGCTCGGCGGTGATCAGTTGCGCGATGTGCTCCTTGTTCCGGCTGACGAGCTCGCGGTACGCGAACAGGATCTGGGTGCGCTTGGTGAGCGACATCTGTGCCCAGGCCTTCGAGGCATCGTGAGCGACCTTGACGACCTCGTCGACAGTCGCCGCCGAGGCAAGGTCGAGCTCACCGGTGACCTGTCCGGTCGCCGGGTTGTAGACCTTGCTGGTCCGCTCGGCCACGCCGGTCCACGAGCTCCCGCCGACGAGATGGGTGATGCGCTTGCTGTCAGTACTCACGGTGTTTCCTCACGTTCTTGTGTCATCCGAGGACCTTGCTGCGGTCGGCCAGTGCAACGTCGACCGGTTTGCCGCTGCTCAACGACTCGAGGCCGGCCTCGCAGACGGCGGCTGCCGCATAGCCGTCCCAGGCGCTCGGCCCGTCGATCTCGCCGCGCAGGGTCGCGTCGACCCAGCGCTGTACTTCGACGTCGTACGCCGGCTCGAACCGGACCCGGAAGTCGGCCGGCATCGCGCCGCCCCACTGCCCGCCGGCGCGCGTGAACACGCCGGACCCGAGCCCGATCGTCGCGCTGCCGCGTTCGGCGACCGCCTCGCACCGAACCTCGTACCCGACCTGGAAGTTCACGAACACCTCGACGTCGGCCATCGCACCGCTCGCCAGCTCGAACACGGCCAACTGCGGATCGAAGACGCCGTCCGCGACCAGGCTCGTCGGCTTCGGTGTGTGCACGGTGATCCGGGTGATCTCCTCACCGAACAGCCAGCGCGCGACGTCGACCTCGTGCACCATCGAGTCCCGCACGATCATCTCGCTGCGGAACGACGGTGTGGCCGTCTTGTTCCGGTGCACGTTGTGCAGCAGCAGCGTCCGACCGAGGTCGCCGGAATCGAGCAACTGTTTCAGCGCGGCGTACTCCGGGTCGAACCGCCGCATGAATCCGACCTGGATCAACTGCCGTCCGAGTTTGTGCTCGGCCTCGACCACCCGCAACGCCGACGCCGCGTCCATGGTCAGCGGCTTCTCGCACAGCACCGGCTTCCCGTACTCCAGGCAGACGAACAACTGCTCCGCGTGCGCGAACCCGGGTGAGGCGAGGATCACCGCGTCCACATCGTCGGCGGCGATCAGCTCCAGCGGATCCTCGACCACCCGGACCGTGTCACCGGCGTACGACGCTCCGCCCGAGTGTCGCGCCGTACGCACGGATTCACCGCGCGGGTCAGCTGACCTGCCCGACAGCCTGGCGGCGAGCTCCTCGGCCCGGCTCTGGTCGGCGTCGGAGACCGCCACCAGCCGGGCTCCCGACGTCTTCCGCACCACCCGCTCGGCATGGTCGGCGCCCATCACTCCGACACCGACGACACCGACTCGCAGATCGGTCATGTTCCCTCCTCGCCCATCGTGTCCGGGCGTCGAGCCGGCTCCACGACCACACCAGGATCGATCTCGCGCAACTCGTGGCTCAAGGCCTCGAGCTCGGACCCGCCCGCCATCTCGGTGGTCAACTGCTCGAGCGTGATCTGCGATCGGTGCGTGTCGAGCGCCACCCGGCCGAGCTTGAGGACGACGAAGTGGTTCCCGACCAGGTACGCGTGGTGCGGGTTGTGGGTGATGAAGATGACCCCGATCCCGGCGTCGCGCGCCTTCACGACGTACTTCAGCACGACGCCGGACTGGTTCACCCCGAGCGCCGCGGTCGGCTCGTCGAGGATCAGCACCTTGGCCCCGAAATGGATCGCCCTCGCGATCGCCACACACTGCCGCTGACCGCCGGACAGCTTCCCGACCGGCTGCTCGAGATTCGGGATCGAGATCCCCATCTTGGACAGTTCCTCGTGCGCGATCCGCTTCATCTTCGCCGCGTCGAGCTGCCGCAACGGGCCCCTGGTGATCTCGTTGCCGAGGAAGAAGTTCCGCCAGACCGACATCAGCGGTGCCAGTGCGAGATCCTGGTAGACAGTCGCGATCCCACTGTCGAGCGACTCGCGCGGCGACGAGAAGTGCCGCTCCTGGCCGTTCACCGACATCCGTCCCGAGGTGTAGTCGTGCAGGCCGGCGATGATCTTGATCAGCGTCGACTTGCCCGCACCGTTGTCGCCGAGCACGCAGGTGATCTCGCCCTGCCGGACCGACAGCGACACCCCGCGGAGCGCCTGGATGTTGCCGTAGCTCTTGCCGACGTCCTCAAGCAGCACGATCGGCGTGTTCGGGCTGGTGGTCGCGTCGTCCGCGAACGACTCCGTGGTGGTCATCGTGCCTCCGCCCTGTTCTTCACGACCAGGTTCACGATCGTTGCGAGCAGCAACATCGCGCCCAGGAACGCCTTGAACCAGTCCGGGTTCCAGCCGGCATACACGACACCGAGCTGGACCATGCCGAAGATCAGCGCACCGACCGCGCCACCGACGACGGACCCGTAACCGCCGGTGAGCAGGCAACCTCCGACAACGGCCGCGATGATGTAGAGGAACTCCTTGCCGACGCCTTCTCCGGACTGCACGACGCCGTTGGAATTGAACAGCAACTGCATGCCGGAGAACCAGGCGAAGAAGCCGACCGCCATGAACAGGCCGATCTTCACCTTCTTGACCGGTACGCCGACCGCCCGCGCGGCCGCCGCGTCACCGCCCGCCGCGAAGATCCAGTTGCCGATCTGGGTCTTGAGCAGCACCCAGGCCGCGATCGCGACGAACACGACCCACCAGACGATGATGATCTTGATCGTGATGCCGCCCAGCTTGAACTCCGACGCGAAGATCGCCTTCGCCGCGCCGAACCCGTCCATGTCGCTGATCGAGTTCGACGCGACGGCGCCGGAGGTGATCCGGGTGACCGCGATGTTCAGGCCCTGCAGGATGAAGAACGTGCCCAGCGACACCAGGAAGCTGGGCAGTCCGGTCCGCATCAGCAGCCAGCCGTTGAACGCGCCGATGGCCAGCGAGAACACCAGCGCGACGAGGATGCCGACCCAGACGTTCAGGCTGAACTGGTAGGAGACGATGCCCGCGGTCAGGCCGGAGGTCGTCACCGCGACACCGGCCGAGAGGTCGAACTCGCCGCCGATCATCAGCAGCGACACCGGCACCGCCATCACACCGATCAGGGCCGCCTGGTAGAGGATCGTGCCGGTGTTGTCGATGTTGCGGAACGGCGGCGCGGCGATCACGAAGAACACCAGGATCACGGCCGCGCCGACCAGCGAGCCGATCTCCGGCCGGCTGAGCAGCCGGGCACCGAGCGACCGGGACGCGACGCGGTCGTCCGCCGAAACGGGTGAGGTGATGGACGATGCCATGGCGCTACCTCAGCGCGTCCCGGCTTCGGCGTACTTCTGGACCGCCGCGATGTTCGACTTGTCGATGAACGCCGGTCCGGTCAGGGTCGCGTCGCCACCGCCGATGGTGTCGCCGTTGTTCTTGTAGAGCCAGAGCGAGTCGATCGCGAGGTAGCCCTGCAGGTACGGCTGCTGGTCGACGGCGAACTGCACGGTGCCGTCGCTGACCGCCTTGGCCATCTCCTTGCTCATGTCGAAGCTGCCGACCTTCGCCGAGGAGCCCGCGTCCTTGACCGCCTGGACCGCGGTCAGCGCGATGCCCGCGTTCAGCGCGACGACGTAGTCGGCAGTCTTGTCGGCCTGCAGTTTCGAGGTCAGGGTCGCCTGCGTGCCGGGCTGGTCGGTGCCGTTGACGTTGACGTTCTCGACGTTGCCGAACTTGTCCTTGATGCCCTGGCAGCGGGCCTCCAGGCTCACGTTGCCCTGCTCATGGATGACGCAGATGACCTTCTTCGCGCCGAGCTGCTTGAGCTTCTCACCGGTCGCCTGCCCGGCGATCCGCTCGTCCTGGCCGAAGTACCCGATCGCGCCGGTGGTCTTCCACTGGTCGAGGCCGCCGTTCAGGACGCTCACCGGAATGCCGGCCGCGATCGCCTTCTTGACGTTCGGGATCACCGCGTCGGGCTTGTTCAGCGTGACCGCGATGCCGTCGACCTTGGAGTCGATCGCCGTCTGCACGAGGTTCGCCTGGGCCGCACCGTCGGGGTCGGCGGAGTACTGCAGCTCGATGTTGTCCTTCTTCGCGGCCGCCTCGGCGCCGCGCCGGACGATGTCCCAGAAGGTGTCGCCGGGACCCGAGTGGGTGATCAGGGCAACCTTCATCCGCGGCGTGTCGGCGACGTTGCCGCCGCTGCCGCCGGAGCTCTGCTCCTTCTGCTTGCCGCCGGAGGAGCTGCACGCGGCCAGAGCCGCGGCAAGTGCGACGGCCGCCACCGCGGCCACCGCCTTCTTCTGCCACCGAACCATGACTTGCTACCAGCCTTTCGGGTGTTCCGCGGCCAGTCCGCGGACTTGCGTGGGACCAGAGAGTTTCACACTCTGCTGGCCGTCATTCCGATCCGCCACCCCCAGATGACTCGAGATACTCGAGCGTGCGCCGCGCGATCGGCAGCGGTACGTCGGCAGCGCACGGATACATGTCCTGCTCCACGATCGCGAACACGTCGGCGTCCAGCGCTCTCAGCGCGTCCAGCACCGGCGGCAGTTCAGGCACGCCGTACGGCGGCTCGCACATCACGCGGCGCCGTACCGCCTCGTCGAAGCTCAGGCCGTCGACCTCGGCCAGGACCTTCGGATCCACCTGCTTGAGGTGAACGTAGCCGATCCGGTTCGGGTACTTCCGGATCAGCTCGAGGTTGTCGCCGCCGCAGTAGCTGATATGACCGGTGTCCAGGCACAGATTCACCGACGCGCCGTCGGTCTCCTCGAGGAAGCGCTCGACCGTGTCCTGGGTGTCCACGTGTCCGTCCGCGTGCGGGTGGTACTGCGTCCGCAAGCCGAACTCGTCCGCGAGGCGGCGCCCCAGCTCGGTCACCGCCTGCCCGTGCCTGGCCTGACCCTCGTGATCAAGCCGTTCGTCGACGATCTCGCCGTTGTCGCCACGCCACATCGACGGCATCACGACAAGGTGCTGTGCGCCCATCGCGGCAGTCAGCTCGGCCGTCTTCACGACATCGCGCCACGTCGCCTCCCACCCATCGGGACGATGGAGCTGCTCGAACGTCGTACCCGCGGTCAGCGTCAGGCCACGCCGGTCGAGCTCGTCCTTCAACCTGATCGGATCGGTCGGAAGATAGCCGTACGGACCGAGCTCGATCCGCGTGTAGCCGGCCGCGACGACCTCGTCGAGGAACCGTGTCCACGACGTCTGCTGCGGGTCGTCGGCGTACCAGACTCCCCACGAGTCCGGCGCCGTACCGATCTGGACCTTCCCCATCAGCTGTCCCCCTCCGCCGGAGACAGGTACGGCCGCTGCGCCTTCTTGCTCTCCTCGTACGACGCCGCGGCCGCCTGGGTGGACCGCAACTCCGAGACCTCGCTGACCGGAACGTCCCACCACGAATCGCTGTCCGGCCCGCCGACCAGCGGGTCGGTGGTGACATGGATCGCGATCGGACCGGTCGCCGCCTTCGCGGTCCGGATCGCGTTCTCCAGCTCGGAGCGGTCGCGGACGTCTATCACGTCGACCCCGAAGCTGCGCACGTTCGCGGCCAGGTCGACGGGCAGGTAGTCGCCGTCGAGCCGTCCGTCGCCGGTGCGCTTGCGGTACGCCGTACCGAACCGCTGGGAGCCCAGCGACTCCGACAGCGCGCCGATCGACGCGAAGCCGTGGTTCTGCACCAGGACCACGATGATCTTGAGGTTCTCCTGGACCGCGGTGGCCAGCTCGCTGGACATCATCAGGTACGACCCGTCGCCGACCAGGACGAAGACGTCGCGATCCGGTGCGCCGAGCCGGACACCGAGTCCGCCGGCGATCTCGTATCCCATGCAGGAGTAGCCATATTCGACGTGGTATCCCTTCGGGTCGCGCGTCCGCCACAGTTTGTGGAGGTCGCCCGGCATCGAGCCGGCCGCGCAGACAACCACATCAGACGCCGCCGACAATTCGTTGACGGTGCCGATCACCTCGCCCTGGGTGAGCAGTCCGTCGCCCAGTTTCGCGGTCACCTCGGCGGGGGGCCGGAAAACTGCGTCCACAGTTCCGTTCCAGTTCCTTGTGAGGTCCTGGGCCTCGGCTGTGTACTTGGCGTCAACGGACCACTCACCGAGCGCGGATCCGAGCGAAACAAGGGCTTCCCGCGCATCGGCCACTACCGGGAGGCCGGCATGCTTGCCACCGTCGAAACGTGCGACATTGATGTTGAGGAACCGGACCTGCGGATTCTGGAACGCGGTCCGCGACGCGGTCGTGAAGTCGCTGTAGCGAGTGCCGACACCGATCACCAGGTCGGCATTCCGCGCCAGCGCATTGGCTGCCGTGGTCCCGGTCGATCCGACCGCCCCCACCGACTGCGGGTGATCGTAGCTGAGAGATCCCTTACCTGCTTGGGTTTCCGACACCGGTACGCCGGTCCGCTCGGCGAACTCGCGCAACGCGTCCTCGGCGCCCGAGTAGTGCACACCGCCGCCGGCAACGATCAGCGGACGCTGCGCGGACCGTAGGAGATCTACCGCCTTGTCGACAATCGATGCCTCGGGCAAGGGTCGTGCGACGTACCAGGTGCGCTCGACGAAGAGCTCGTCCGGCCAGTCGTAGGCCTCGGCCTGGACGTCCTGCGGTAAGGCCAGTGTCACCGCGCCGGTCTCGACCGGATCGGTCAGCACCCGCATCGCGTTCATGAGTGCCGACGGCAACTGTTCCGGCCGCCAGACGCGGTCGAAGTACTTCGACACCGGGCGGAACGCGTCATTGACCGAGATGTCACCGGCACCGAAACTTTCCAGCTCCTGCAGCACGGGTGTCGCCACCCTGGTTGCGAACACATCCGAAGGGAGGATCAGCACCGGCAGCCGGTTGATCGTGGCGAGGGCCGCACCGGTCACCATGTTCGTCGAGCCGGGTCCCACGCTTGCGGTGCAGGCGTAGGCCTGGAGCCGATCACGTGTCCGGGCGAAGGCGGCTGCCGTGTGCACCATGGCCTGCTCGTTGCGGGCCAAGATGTAGGGCAGCGCCTTCGGATCCTCGAGTTCGGACTGCAGCAGCGCCTGGCCGACCCCGGCCACGTTGCCGTGACCGAAGATGCCGAGACACCCCGCGATCAACCGCTGCCGTACACCGTCGCGCTCCGAGTACTGGACGCTCAGGAATCGCACCAGGGCCTGCGCGACCGTGAGGCGCACCGTCATGACTGTTCTCCTGTTTTTCCGAGAGGTAGGCGCGGATCGAGATGCTGGGAGTTCCACAGTTCGCGGACCCAGGCGTGCTGCGGATCGTCGGTGATCAGCCACTGACGTTCGCTGCCGGGCCCGGCCATCACGTTGAGGTAGTACATGTCGTAGCCGGGTGGCGCCATCGCCGGGCCGTGCCAACCGTGCGGGACCAGGACGACGTCACCGCTGCGCACTTCGGCGAGGACGTCGATCGGCCGCTCATCGGTGCCGTAGACCCGCTGGTAGCCGATCGGGTCGTTGCCCTTGACACCTTCCGGTACGTCGTCGGACAGCTGCAGCTCGAAGTAGTAGATCTCCTCGAGCTCACTCTCCTTGCCCGGATTGTGCTCGTCGTGCTTGTGCGGCGGGTACGACGACCAGTTGCCGGCCGGCGTGATCACCTCGCACGCGATGATCGAGTCCGCCTGCAAAACCCCCGGCGTACCGAAGTTGCGGACCTGCCGGGACGCGACGCCGGCGCCGCGCAGTTCGGTCTCCACCTCGTCGACACCGATCCGCCGGAACGGGTGATCCGTCGCCGCCTTCGCATGCGGGAACGCAATCCGCGCACCGCCGGCACTGACCACCGCGAACGTCGAGTTACGTGGCACGTAGGCCAGGTCCGTCGCCCCCGCGAAAACATCAGCGCGTCCACCGAGTGGGACCGTCTCGCCGTCGACGATCACCTCGGCCGACCCACTCAGTGGAAGGACGATGTACTCGCAGTCGCCGGTGTCGATCTCCACCGACTGCCCGGGGAGCAACGTCCGCACCAGCAGGCCGCTGTGATGCCAGTCCGGCTCGCTCGGCCGCACCACGACCTCGAATCCGTCACCCACCGCCGTACCGGCCGGCCGGACCCACTCAGTCATCCCAACCACCCTTCGTCAGAACGTCGACCGCCCGGGGGCCGGTCATGCAGTGCCTCCGTGCACGAGCGCGGCGGCTTGGTCGACCGCCGCCGCCACATCACCGTCCGGCGGGAACAGGAGAGCCCGTCCTACCACCAGACCGCGGACCGACGGCAGTTCGAGTGCCTTGCCCCAGGCGGCGTACGTCGCCTCTGGGGCTCCCGTCGGGTCCCCACCGAGCAACAGCGTCGGGAGAGTCGTTGCCTCCATCACCCGTTCGAGCTCGTCGACCACCGGCAGCTTGAGCCAGGTGTACGCACTCGTCGCGCCGAGACCGGAGGCGATCTGGATCGACTTGATCACCGAGTCGGGATCGAGCAGGTTCGTGACGCGCCCGTCCTCACCGCGCGTCGACCAGAACGGCTCGACCACCGCCATCAACTTGTGTTCGGCCAGCCCGGTCACCGCCGCGGCGCTGCTCTCCAACGTCGCCACCGTCCCCGGATCCGCGAGGTCGATCCGCGTCAGCATCTTCCCGCCGTCGAGGCGCCGCGTCGCGATCTCGTCCGCGCTCCGGTAGGCCGTGAACCGGTCGTCCAACTCGAACGCAGCGCCCTGCAGACCGCCCCGGTTCATCGACCCGATGACAACTTTGCCTTCCAACGCACCGAGTAGAAGCAGATCCTCGAGCACATCAGGAGTCGCCAGTACGCCGTCAACGCCGGGCCGCTGCAGCGCGATCGCCAACCGCGCGATCAGCTCGACCCGGCTCCCCATCGCCATCCGATCGCCGCGCACCCCCAGCGCACCCCGCGCCGGATGGTCAGCAGCCACAATCAACAACCGCCCGTCATCCCCCACCAACGCACGGGTCCGCCGCTGCAACCACCCCTCAACCACCCGCTCCGGATGCCGAACCCGAACCTCCGTCAGCTCCCCCACCCGTCCCCCGAACTCCTCCCACCCACTCCCCCGACCCAACCCGCCCCCCGCCAAACCCACCCCACCACCCAACCCGGCCACACCCCCAACAACGCCACCCACAACCGCCCCC
>DASXXB010000337.1:0-14447 GCA_036503355.1 Kribbella sp.
TTGGTGCCGCAAACGCATCCCGACGACCCGACGCCGGCCGCGATCCGTTACACCGCGATCTACGCGATCGCGTGGGTGCTGACCGCGATGTACTCACTGCCCTGGTACGACGTGATCGCCTGGGCCGCGCTCGCCGCCGTCGCCGCGTCGAAGGTCGACGGCCTGATGGTCGTCCGTACGACGATGCTTGCGATCGCGTACGTCCCCGGCCGCGACCCGCATGCGCGCCAGGTCGCGGCAAGCCTGTCGGACTCGCTGGAGTTCTTCAGCGCCCGCCTGCGGGACACCCTCTGCCCCGCTATCGAGCTGGCGGTGCTGGTCGGCCTGATCATCTGGGCCCGCCGCAACGGCGCCCAGTGGTGGCCGTACGACTGGCCGCGCCGCAAACAAAGACCGCTCCCGGAGAAGGCCGCCGAGGCGCACTAGCTCCAGAGGTCGTGACCGGCCGCAACCGCCTTCGCCAGGACGGTCTTGACCGGCTTCTTCAGAGCGGTGGCGGCCGCCGCGACGTCGTCGTACTCGGGCTGGACGTTGATCACCTGGCCGCCGTACCGGGCGATCTTCACGTGAATGAGCTGGCCGTCGACCTCGACGGTCGCGAACTCGCGGTCGGCCGCGTGCTTGCGGATGCCGAACTCGCGCAGACCGATCGCCGACGTCTCGGCCAGGATCACCGAGCGAACCAGCTCGGCGTTCGCGCCGCCGACCAGGACCGAGAGCGTGTGGGCCGGGCGGCCCTTCTTCATCAGGATCGGGGTCAGCCACGCATCCGCCGCGCCGGCCTCCATCAGGCGAGCCAGCACCTGCGGCCAGATCCGCGGATCGAGGTCGTCGACGTTGGTCTCGTAGACGAGCTCGGTCGACGACTGCTCGAGTGATTCGCCCACGACCACGCGAAGGATGTTCGGCATCTCGACCGGGTCGCGTCCGCCGGCGCCGACACCGGTCTGCTCGATGCGCATCGGCGGCAGCATCCCGTACTCGTCCGCCAGCGAGGCGAGCAGCGCGGCACCGGTCGGCGTCGTCATCTCGTACGGCGCTGTGCCGCCGACCACCGGTGCGCCCGCCTCGGAGACCAGGTGCAACACGGCCGGACCCGGAATCGGGATCCCGCCGTGCTGGCCACGGACCTGCTTGCCGCCGCCCAGGACGATCGTCGACACCACGATCCGGTCCAGGCCGAGCGACGAGGCCGCGGCCGCGACACCGACGATGTCCGCGATCGCATCGAGCGCGCCGACCTCGTGGAAGTGCACGGTGTCCGGCTCCACGCCGTGCGCCGACGCCTCGGCGCGAGCCAACCGCCCGAACGTGTCCAGCGCCCGAGCCCGCACCGGCTCGTCCAGGGCCGCCTCCTCGAGCAGCCGACGAACATCCGCCCACGCCCGAGTAGGCCCGTGGGAGGACGGCAGATCGGCGTCAGCGTGCCCGTCGGAGGCCGGCGAATCGGCGTCAGCATGCCCGTGCCCATGACCATGGCCGTGCCCATGACCGTGCCCGTGCCCATGGCCGGCGTCCGGGATGTTCTCCGGATGCGGGGTGCCGTTCACCTCGACCGTGGCCTTGGTGGCGGCGATCTGGTGCCGGGCGGTCTGGGTGACCGTCACGGACAACGAGGGGTCGACAGCGGCGACGGCCGTGTTGATGTAGGCCAGGTCGGCGCCGGCCGAGATGAGAGCGCCGAGGAGCATGTCGCCGGACGCGCCGGCCGAGCAGTCGAGCCAGGCCGTGCGCATCACGCCTCCTTGGTTTCGCGCGGAGCGGACTGCCGCGCCACCCGGGCGGCGAACACCCCGGCGCCGAACCCGTTGTCGATGTTCACGACCGTGACGCCCGGAGCGCACGAGTTCAGCATCCCCAGCAGCGCGGCCAGCCCGCCGAACGAAGCGCCGTACCCGACAGAGGTCGGAACCGCTACCAGCGGTACGCCGACCAGGCCGCCGACGACGCTCGGCAGCGCACCTTCCATGCCGGCGACCACGATCAGGCAGTCCGCCGCGGCGAGTCGCTCGCGGACCCCGAGGATCCGGTGCAGCCCCGCCACGCCGACGTCCGTGATGGCATCCACCTGGGCGCCGAACACCCGGGCTGTCGTCGCAGCCTCGGCCGCGACCGGCGCATCCGACGTACCGGCTGCCACGACCGCCACGGTCCCGTGCTGCGTCGGGGTTTCGCCGAGGACCGCAGTACGTCCGACCGGGTCGACGACGGCCTCCGGCAGCGCGGCCGCCACCGCCTCCTGCGCCTCGTCCGTCAAGCGGGTCGCCAGTACGGCGTGCCCGGGGTGCGTGGCGTGCAGGGTACGGAGCAGTTCCACGACCTGAGACGGCGTCTTTCCCGCGCCGTACACGACCTCGGCGTCGCCGGTGCGCTCCAGGCGGTCGGTGTCGAGCCGGGCGTACCCGAGGTCGTGGACGCCCGGTTGCGGGCCTTGGTGAGGCAAATGTGTCACGCCGCGAATCTACGTTGCCGCGCCCTCAGGTACCGCATCCGTCCCGCCGCGCACACGCTGTGCGATCACCTGAACACTCAGGCACAACAGGCGATGCCTTAGGCTCTAGTCCTGTGTCTTCGACGTTAGCCGGTGCCTTCGGGGTCGCCGCCCTCTTCGTGGCGGTGCTTGCCCTGGTGTTCGCGATCCAGGCGCTCCGGGCCCGGACCGTCTCGCCGGACACGCCCAGCCCGCTCCCCGAACCCGAACCGCAGCCCGCGCAGCCGGAGGCCAAGCCCGGCACCGTGAAGTCCGAGCTGCGCAGACTCGGCAAGGAGCTCGAGGTCACCCGCGGCGAGCTGAAGGAGACGCTGCAGCACCTCGTCGTCGTCCGGTACGACGCCTTCGGCGACACCGGCGGCAAGCTCTCCTGGTCGATGGCCCTGCTCGACGACCACGGCGACGGCGTCGTCCTGACCTCGATCAACAGCCGCGCCGACGCCCGCACCTACGCCAAGGAAATCAAGTCCTTCACCAGCGAGTCGAAACTGTCCCCCGAAGAGGAAGAAGCCCTCGAAACCCTCCGCAAAGAAGCCGGCCCAACCGTCAACTGAGGAAAGTACCCCGCGTGCTGCGCCCGCTGAGCTGGCTTGCCTCCGCAGGGTCGCTTGGAAGGTGCGACGGATGCAGATTCAGCGGCATCGGCGGCGCCTTCAGCTGTCAGTGCGTAGGGCACTCCACTAGTGAGCAGTTGCGCGGGTTGTGCGGTTGGGTGCGGTGCATGGGCGGTCGGGGTGGGTGGGAGCGGTGTAGCACGGCGACGACCGAGTTGGGCAGCGCCGCGAGGGGGTATCCGTTCCGCTTACCGCTGCTACCTGCGTTTGGGGACGCGGGCGGTGAGGGCGCCGGGTTCGATTTCGGCGACCAGGTAGCGGCCGGGGCCGATCGGGTCGCCGTCGAGTTGGCGTTGGACGTCCACGGCGGCGTGGATCTCGACCTTGCGGCCGGTGAAGCGTTCCAGGTACATGTCGCTGCGGTTCGTCCGGGTCATCAGTCGCCAGAGCACGATCGGCCACTGGGTGACCCGGCGCGGGGCGAGCACCACGACGTCGAGCAGGCCGTCGTCGGGGCGGGCGTCGGGCAGCAGCGGGATGTTCGCCTGGAGCATGCCGACGTTCCCGACCACCACGGTCCGGACCCGGCGCTCGATCGGCTCGGCGTCGTCGATGGTGATCTGCACCCGCACCGACGGGTGGTTCACGTTCTTCGCCGCCGAGACGAGGTACGCCGTCCAGCCGATCTGCTTCTTCAGGTGCGGCGGCGCGTCCGAGATGATCGCGGCGTCCAGGCCGAGCCCGGCCATCACGGCGTACCGGTCGTTGTCGAGCTCGTCTCCGTGCACACCGACCAGGTCGATGCGCCGGTCGCGCCCCTCGAGGATGCGTTCCAGCGCGTCGTCCAGGTCGAGCGGGATGTGCAGGTTGCGCGCCAGCAGGTTGCCGGTGCCGGCCGGGATCACCCCGACCGGGATCCCGGTGTGCGCGAGCGCCGAGCACACCACCCGGACCGTACCGTCGCCGCCCGCCACCAGCACCAGGTCCGACTCGTTCACGATCGCCTGCTTGGCCATCGCGCTCCCGGCGTCGTCCACGCGGGTCTCCAGCCAGAGCGGATCGTCGTACCCCCGGACGGCGAGCGCCCGCGTCACCTTCCGGCGGAACGCGACGCCGTCGCCGACCTTGATCGGGTTCACGATCACGGCGGCCCGTGGCGGTGCAGTCGTACCGTCGCCCTCGGATGCGGTACGCCGTCTGCGCCGCCGCAGCCCCGGCCGGAGGCCGAACCCGATCGACGTCGCGGTGAGGATCGCGAGGCCCAGCGCCCAGCCGCCGAGGATGTCGGACACGTAGTGCACGTTCAGCGCGATCCGGTCCGCCGACGCGATCCACACCACCGCGACCACCGGCAGCAGCACCAGCAGCCGGAACCGTCGCCGCCAGCCGCGTACTGACGGCAGTACGACGCCCAGCGCGCCGGCCATCACGAACGCGGCCGTGGCGTGCCCCGAGACGTACGAGAACCCGTCGTTCTCGACCAGCATCTGGACCGGCCGCTGCCGCTCGAAGATCGCCTTGACCGCCTGCACCAGCCCCAGCTCGGCGGCGGCCGACGTGAGCAGCCAGATCGTCAGCAGCCGCGCCCGGCGGTGCCACAGGTACGCCGCGACGACCACGATCACGGCCCGCGAGCTCCACGGCAGCACCACCGCGCCGACGACCTGCCAGAAGTCGACGATTCCCTCGTGCGCGGCGCCGTACGACGCGGCTCGCGCGGCGACCGACTGGTCCCAGCGCGCCAGCGGCGGCCAGTGCCCGAACACCAGCACCGTGACCACCGTGAACGGCAGCGCACCCAGCACAACCGTGAGAACACGGCCGACCGTACTGGGTGGGTGGTGGTTCATGGCCCGCTCAGTTCCCCCCTCGATGATGGCTGTTGCCAGCTCATCATCCCGAATAGACTTCGCCGCCACAGACACGCCCCGATACCCTCGGGGTGTGATTGACGCGAAACTGCTCCGTGAGACCCCCGATGTCGTGCGTGCCGCCCTGACCAAGCGCGGCGAGAGTACGGACCTGGTCGACCAGATCCTGGTCGCCGACAGTGAGCGTCGATCGTCCATCTCCGCCTTCGAGGCGCTCCGGGCCGAGCAGAAGTCGCTCGGCAAGCAGGTCGCCCAGGCGAAGGGTGAAAACCGGACCGCCCTGCTGGAGCGGACCAAGGCCGTGGCCGCGGACGTGAAGGCCACCGAGGCCGCGGCGAAGGAGGCCGAGCAGCGCTTCGACGAGCTCGCCAAGGCCCTGCCGAACCTGGTCTCCGACGAGGCCCCGGTCGGCGGCGAGGACGACTTCGTCGTGGTCGAGGAGGTCGGCAAGCCGCGCGACTTCGCGGCCGAGGGGTTCGAGCCCCGCGACCACCTCGAGCTGGGCGAGTTGCTCGGCGCGATCGACATGGAGCGCGGCGCGAAGATCTCGGGCAGCAGGTTCTACTTCCTCAAGGGCGCCGGGATGCTGCTCCAGCTCGGCATGCTGCAGCTGGCGATCCAGCAGGCGGTCGAGGCCGGCTTCACCCCGATGATCACGCCGACGCTGGTCAAGCCCGAGGTGATGGGCGGCACCGGCTACCTGTCGGCGCACGACGACGTCTACCGCCTCGAGGACCCCGAGCTGTACCTGACCGGTACGTCGGAGGTCGCGCTGGCCGGGTACCACATGGACGAGATCCTGGACCTGAGCAACGGCCCGATCCGGTACGCCGGGTGGTCGTCCTGCTACCGCAAGGAAGCGGGGTCGCACGGCAAGGACACCCGCGGGATCATCCGCGTCCACCAGTTCGACAAGGTCGAGATGTTCTCCTACTGCAGGCTCGAGGACGCCGCCGACGAGCACCTGCGGCTGCTGGCCTGGGAGAAGGAGATGCTCGACAAGATGGAGCTGAGCTATCGGGTGATCGACACCGCCACGGGTGACCTGGGCATCTCGGCGTACCGGAAGTTCGACTGCGAGGCGTGGGTGCCGACGCAGGGCCGGTACCGCGAGCTGACCTCGACGTCGAACTGCACGGACTTCCAGGCCCGCCGGTTGAACATCCGGCACCGGGACGCCGACGGCAAGACCCAGCCGGTCGCCACGCTGAACGGCACGCTGGCCACCACCCGCTGGATCGTCGCGATCCTCGAGACGCACCAGCTGGCCGACGGTTCGGTCCGGGTGCCGACCGCGCTGCAGCCGTACGTCGGCGGTCGCGAGGTCCTCGAACCGGTCGCCAAATGACGGCAGCCCCCCAGTTCCAGGGACCGCCGACGGCCGTTGCCCTGGACATCGACGGGACGCTGATCGATCACGACGAGGGAATGTCGGACGCCGTCGTCGACGCGGTCCGGCGGACCGCTGCGCAGGTGCCGGTGATCCTGGCCACCGGCCGGGCCTGGTCGACCACGAAGCCGGTGGCCGAGCGGCTCGGCCTGCCGGCCGACCGGTTCGTTGTCTGCAGCAACGGTGCGCGCACACTGCGTTACCCGGACGGCGAAGTGGTCGACGAGCGCACCTTCGATCCGTCGGCGGTGATCGAATCCGTGCGCAGGTACGCGCCGAACGCGCGGATGGCGGTCGAGGAGTACGACGGCACGTACCTGGTCACCGCTCCGTTCCCGGACGGCGATCTCGGCCGGGACGCGAAGATCCGCGTGGTCAGCGACGACGAACTCGCCCCGCAGCCCGTGACCCGCTTGATCATCCGTGACCCCGAGCAGTCCGAGAGCGACTTCGTGTCCCTGGCGGAGCGTCTCGGCCTGCACGGCGTCAGCTACTTCGTCGGCTGGACCGCCTGGCTGGACATCGCGCCCGAGGGTGTGGACAAGTCCACCGGGCTGAAGGTCGCGCTCGCGCAGTCCGGCCTCGACCCGTCCGGCCTGCTGGCGATCGGTGACGGACGCAACGACATCGAGATGCTCACGTACGCCGGCCTCGGCATCGCGATGGGCTCCGCCCCGGACGAGGTGAAGGTCGCCGCGGACGAGGTCACCAAGTCGGTCCAGGACGACGGCGTCGCCGCAGTTCTCAACCGCTGGTTCTGAGTCAAGCCGTTTCGGTCAGAACCGAAATGCTTGACAGTTGACAAGCAACAGCCCGGAACCCTGTAACTCCAAGTGTTCCGGGCTGTTGAACGCTCAGTCTCCGATAGTCCGCTGGCGGGCCGAGTATCGGGTCAGGCGACGCGCGTGCTACCCGTCCGGCGCGGCTGGTGCTGCTCGACGACGGTGTCGAACGCGTCCAGCACGGCGGTGACCTCGGGCCGCGGCCGCGGGGCCTTGACCGCCGGGCTCTGGCCGCGACGGGCCCGCCGCAGGTGCCGCTTGACCGTCGACAGCGAGCAACCGAGGCGCATCGCCAGCGACTCCAGGCTGTCGTTCGGGTACTGCGTCCGCAGCCGCAGGACTTCTTCGTGGCTCACCGGCCGGCGCGTCCCCCGCGCGCCGGCAAGCTGGTCGAAGTCGTCGGCCTGCACCTCGACGTCGAGCAGGTTCCGGATCGAACGCCGTTGTGCAGCAGTGGTTCCGGCGACGAAACCGCTCACGTCGTGCTCCGCGACCGCGCTGTAGAGGCAGTCGGTGAACAGCGGGCAGGAGGCGCAGAGTGCTTTGGCCTCACGGACGAGTTGTTCGTACCGCTCCCGCGTGCGGCGGGTTGCGGACGCCGGCGGCGGCTCCTCCATCAACCGGTGCTGGAAGACATCGGTCCGGGTGATGCAGCCGGTCATGGCCCCTTCTCTGTTGGAACATGTGTCGACAGCCGCTCGAGAGCTTCTGCCCCCCGGCCCCGCTAGATTGGCGCTGTTGACGGTCATCAAGGCTCCCCAAGTATCAGGATCCGAATGAACGAACGGTGAACTCGTTCGTCCGCACGGCTCCACTAGCTGGTGGACCTGCACTTTGTTGCCTGCCCACCGTGTCGTCCCGGGCGTGGGACGCACCGATCCATAACTCTTGACGTCACTGCCGCGGTTTTGGTTGCAGCCAATTCCGCAACAGTTGTTCGACGTTCGTGTGTGCTTCCGGGTGTGGGGCGGCATCAGTCGCGCTGATCCAGAACACGCCTACGACGCGGCCGAACAGCCCCCGGTTCCCCGCCAGACCTCCGCATGAAATCACGCACCAACCGTGCGGTGCATGGGAACTTGCTGCCTTTGCAGCATCCTGCCGTAACGGTCTGATGACGTTGTCAAAAGCTCAATCAGAAAAGTCAAAAAGGCCTCAATCCGGCGCTTGACCGCTTGCGTCCGGGGTGCTCGGAAGGGTAATGCAGCAGCGGTTCGTCCGGCGATACGGTGGCCCTGTGACGGTTCCGCAGTACCCCCGCCTGATAGCCACCGATCTCGACGGAACTCTGGTCCGCAGTGACGGGACGGTGTCCGAACGCACCCGTGCCGCGGTGCTCGCGGCGCAGGCCGCCGGAAGTGTTTTCGTAATGGTCACCGCCCGGCCACCTCGTTGGCTGCACGACCTGTCGTACCTGGTCGGCGACCACGGCGTCGCGATTGTTGCCAACGGCGCCATTCTGTACGACGTCCTGCGCCGCAAGGCGATCCGCACCCGGCTGATCGATCCGGGTGTCGCGCTCGAGGTCGCGCAGGCGATCCGCGCGGCGATCCCCGACGTACAGTTCGCGATCGAGCGACCGGACCGCTACGGACAGGAACCGGTCTACCTGAACCGCTGGCCGATGCCCGACGACAGCCTGATCGCCGCAGTCGAGGAACTGCTGGCGGAGCCGGCCGCGAAACTGCTGGTCCGGCATCCGAGCCTGCACTCCGACGACCTGCTCGCGCTGGTGAATCCGTTGGTCGGCCAACGAGTGACGGCCAGCCACAGCGGCGGGCACGGGCTGGTCGAGATCTCCGCGACCGGGGTCTCGAAGGCCGCGATGCTCGCCGATTTCGCCGCCACACAAGGAATCTCAGCCGCTGAGACGATTGCCTTCGGTGACTCGGTCAACGATCTCCCGATGCTCGCCTGGGCCGGTACGGCGTACGGCGTCGCCAACGCGCATGCCGACGTACTCGCGGTGGTGGACAACATTGCCCCCACAAACGACGAGGACGGCGTCGCCGCCGTCCTCGAGGAGTTCTTCCAGCCTTTGAAGTAAGGCGGTCTACAGGTACATCCCGCCGCTGCCGGGGCCGTCGGTGTTGCCGGCCTGCGGCGTGTCGGGAAAGTGTCCGTCGGTGGGGAGTTGCTGGCCGCCGGGGAGTGCGCGCCGCATCTGCTCCAGCTGCTGCCGCGCGGCCATCTGCTGCGCGAACAACGCCGTCTGGATGCCGTGGAACAGGCCCTCGAGCCAACCCACGAGCTGTGCCTGCGCGATCCGCAGCTCGGCGTCGGTGGGCGTGCTGTCGTCGGTGAAGTCGAGGCTGAGGCGCTCGAGCTCCTCGACCAGCTCCGGCGCCAGGCCGCTCTCGAGCTCCTTGATCGACGCCTCGTGGATCGATCGCAGCCGCGCACGGGACGCCTCGTCGAGCGGCGCCGACTTCACCTCTTCCAGCAGCTGCCGGATCATGTTCGCGACCCGCATCACCTTGGCGGGCTGCTCGACCAGCTCGGTCACCGAACGCGGCTCGTCGTCCTCGTCGTCGTGGTTGCCGGAGCGCGGCGGTCCCTCGACGGCCATGCCGTCCGGACCGACGATCAGCACCTTCCCGTCCTCGGTCTGTGCCCCGGCCATCGGAACTTCCTGGCCCTCGCTGCTGCTCTCGCTCATCTGACCATCCTAGGTCGTGCCGAACTTTGAGAACCCACCAACCATCTCGGGCGTCGTTGCGTGGTTGAACGGTGCCCAAAGAGGCGGCTACGAAGCGCGGGCGCGATGCCGGCGTACGGCGTCGCGGTTGGCGCAGGCGGGGCTGCAATAGCGCTGGCGGCCGGTGCGGGACAGATCGGCGTACACGTTCTCGCAGCCTTCTGCGGCGCAGCGACCGAGCCGGGTGATGCCACGTCCGGCAAGGTGCAGCGCCGTACCGGTACTGATCAGTGTCGCGACCAGCCGCCCGACCGGTACGTCGTCCGGCCGGTAGTGCATGTGCCAGCCGTCGCCCGCGTGATTGGTGAGCCGGGGATGCTCGGTGTACTTCGCGAGCATCGCGTTCACCAGGTTGACGCGGGTCTGCTCGTCCTGTGCGTCGACGACCTGCAGCCACTCGTCGAGTGCCGTGCGTACGGCGGCCAGGTCCGCGGCCGTCACGCGACGTTCGCGCACCAGACGGCTCTCGACGCCGCTCTCCTCGCACCGCTCGGCCAGCTCCTCCGGCGTGTTGGCCGGGCGGGTGATCAGGTTCACCGCCAGCAGCACGGCGTCGGCGCCGTAAGGGTTGAGATGCATAATGCCATTACATCACGATGGATCCATGACAGACATCCACCGCCATCGCTGGTCCGCGGTCTCGAGCCACCACGTCAGCGAGGGCCTGGTCGTGTACCAGCGATGCGCCTGCGGCCAATGGCGCATCACCAGCACCCCGCCGTACCCCGTCGCATACCCAGAAATCGCGCTAGTCGATGCGGCTGACCATCGGTAGCCGGGAGCGGGTGAGCAACCACGCGAGCAGCCCGGCGAACAGCGGTACGACGATCACGATGCCGCCGATCTCCGCCCAGGGGACCACGAAGCGCGGCGACCCGAACGCGGCGTGCGCGGTGAAGCCGTACAGCGCGCCGACCCCCACGCCCAGCACGCAGCCCAGCTGCCCGAGCACCCACGCCTGGGCCGCCGCGAGTGATCGTCGCCGCCGCGGAGGCGCACCGATCGCAGCCAGCGTGGCGAGATCGGCGCGTCCCTCGGCGGCCGACAGCGACACCGAGATCGCGACGCCGAGCAACGTGACCACGGTCGCGGCGAGCAGGATCCCGAGCAGGAACAGCTTCTCCGGACTCTGGTACCCCTTCTCGACCTGCAGTGCCTCGTCCGTCCCGAGCGTCCGCGCGGCCGCCGCGAGTTCGTCCTTGGACGGCTTCCTGGTGAGCTCGAAATGCACCTCGGAGACCTGGATCGAGCCCAGCTTGCGGGCCGCGTCCTGACTGATCAACGCGGTGTCGCGCAGGAACTGCACCGCAGGCGGGCGGCCGAACGAGACAGCGGGCAGGTTCCGCAGGTACTTCTGGTCGACATCGTTGTGCATAGCAACGGTCTGCCCCGGCTCCAGCCTGACGTCCGGTACCACCACCTTGCCCGTCCGCAGCGCGGCCGCCACCTGCTCGCCGTACTCCCCGAACCTGGCGACGAACGCCGGATCCACCGCCTGCAGGCTGAACCCGGTCATGCCTTCGGAGTTCTCCGGCGTCGCGACCGCGAGGATCGGCACGTAGCCGTCCTCGGTGGCCTTGGCATTCGGCAGCATGATGTAGCCCAGGTCGTACTCCGTGCGCACCGGCAACTGACTGCGCAGTCCAGACACGAGCTCGGGCGTGTACTCAGGCCCGCCTTGATCGAATCGCAGTACGGCGTCACCGTGCCGGCCGGACGCGACGTAGTTGGCGGCGTCGGCGGCGATCGAATTCGAGGCCGCGAACGCGACCGCGGCCGTACCGGCGACGGCCATCATGATCGCGGCCGTCGCGGGTCCCGTGCGATGCCGGTGCCGCGCGGCGTCGCGCATCGCCATCCGGCCGCTCAGCGGCAGCGCCCGCGCCAGGCCGGCCACCTTGACGACCAGACTCGGCAACATCCACACCAGCGCGGCGATCGATGCGGTGATCCCGAGCAGCACCAGGGCGATCGGACCGGTCGGTGTCGCGGTCGCCTGCTGGCCCAGCCCTGAGTTCCGTGCCGACTTCAGCGCCGCGGCGAGCATCGCGCTCCCCGCGAACACGCTCACCAGCCCACCCGCGAGCAGCACCACAGCGACGATCCGGATCCGCGCCGCCTTCGCGGTGACCGTGAACCGGCCCGCCAGCGCGGCCATCGGCGATTGCCGGCCGGCACTGATCGCCGGTACGACAGCGGCCGCTAGCCCGGCGCCCAGGCCGAGGAGCGCGATCCCGACGATCGTCCCCCACGGGATCTGCCAGGCCGTGAAGATCGTGTCGGTCATCTTCTCCCAGAGCGGCTTCGCGCTGAACACCGCGACACCGGCGAGCACCAGTCCGCCGGCCACGCCGACGAGCCCGGCGAACAACCCCTGCATCACGACGATCCGCCGGACATCGCCCGGCGTACCTCCGGACGCCATCACCAGGCCGAGCTCCCGGGTCTGCCGGCGTGCGCCGACCGCGAACGCCGTACCGGCGAGCAGGACGATCTCGAGGATGCCGAAGCCGATCACCAGCGCCATCGCGGCGTACGGACCGATCTCGTCGGCGGTTGTGCCGTACGGGTCCGGCGGCGGATCGACGATGGTTGCTCGCGGCAGGAGGAGCAGGCCCTGATCCACCAGTTTCGCGCCGAGCGCGTCCAGATCGGTGGACTCCGGAAGGTCGACGAGGTACTCGACCGGGTGCGTCGGGTCGGCCTCGTACAGTGGGGAAGCCGGCGTCGCGAAAATGACTGGCGTGCTCTGCGTGTTGAGCATCCGGGCCGTGCCCACGACCTTGTACGTCTTCCCGTCCGCGCTGACCACGGTGTCGGTCGACCCGAGCTTCGCCGCGAGCGCCGGTGAGATCGCGACCTCGTCGGCCTTTGCGGGCAGGCGGCCCTTGTCGAGCTTCACGGTCCCCGTCGTCAGCGGGTTCGAGCCGTCGCCCGTGAGCAGCGTGACCGAGGTCGTGGCGTCCCGACCACGGATCTCGACCATCCCGGAGTCCACGAACGAGCGCGCCAGCTTCGTCCCGGCCGGGAGCAGTGGTTTCGGATCGAACGTCGACGGCGTACGAATCGCCTTGTCGTGACCCTCGGCCGGCGACGGATCGCCGTACAGCATGTCTGCACCCTGCGGCACCTGGAGTTTGTCGTACTGCGTGACGGTGAGCCGGGCGTCGGCGCTGCCGATTCTGGTGGCGGCGAGCGTTTCGCCGGTAGGACTCGCGGTCTTCAGGACGATACCCAGCCACGTCGACGCCAGCACCGGCAGGCCGATCAGGGCTGCGACGAGGAGCGTGCGGCCGAGCGATCTGCGCGCCGTACGCCGGGCGATCCGCAGCGGCGGACCCCACTTGCCCATCAGGAACTCTCCTGCAGCAGCGCATCCGCGTCCGGAAGCGGACCCGCCTGTCCGACCAGTACGCCGTCGCGCAGGTAGACCACGCGGTCGGCCCAGGCGGCGTGCCGGGCGTCGTGCGTGACGAGCACGCCGCCGATGCCGTGCTGGTCGCAGCGGTCCCGGAGCAGACGCAGTACCGCCTCGCCGGTATCGGAGTCGAGTGCGCCGGTGGGTTCGTCGGCCAGCAGCAGGCGGCGTTCGCCGACGATCGCGCGGGCGATCGCCACCCGCTGCCGTTGGCCCCCGGACATGTCGTCGGGAAAGCGGTCCGCGAGCTCGCCGATCCCCACTTCCTCCAGCGCGGCGACGGCGTTCTTGCGGGCAGAGCGGCTCCGGGCGCCGTCCAGCTCCAGCGGAAGCGCGACGTTCTCGGCGGCGGTCAGCGCGGGGATCAGGTTGAAGTCCTGGAAGACGTACCCGATCCGGCGGCGGCGCAGCGCGGCCACAGCGTTCCGGCTGAGGGTCGTGAGGTCGTTGCCGTCGACAAGCACCTCGCCGGCGGTCGGTCGGTCGAGGCCGCCGGCGCAGGTGAGCAACGTCGACTTGCCAGATCCGGACGGTCCCATCACGGCGACCAGTTCCCCCGGCGCAACGGCCAGATCCACGCCCCGCAAGGCATGAACGGCCTGCTCGCCCTGGCCGTGCGTCCGCGTCAGATGACGAATGTCGAGAATCACGAGCGCGCCCCCTGTTCGTCCGGTACGTCGTATGACTGCGGCGCCGGCCGTGGTCTGCCACGGTGGCGAGCGAGCATCGCCTCACAGTGATCGAGCCAGCGGATCTCGGCCTCGGCGCCGAAGATCATCGACTCGATGACGAGCTGCCAGGAGATCTCGCCGTCGACGCTGTTGCGCTTCAGCCGGGTGAGCTCCTGCAGCGACTGCATGGTCGCCATCCGCTGCCGCTGGACCACGGCGCCGACGTCCACGCCCGGCACGGCGAGCGCGAGGGCGAGCTTGATCGCAAGCTCGTCCCGCGGGCGCGACTCCCGGGTCACCGGCGTCTCGAACCACTTCGCCAGCTCGTCCCGCCCGGCGCCGGTGATCCCGTACCGCGACCGGCCGCCGTCGTCCGTCGCCCCCGCCAGCACGAATCCGTCCCGCTCGAGGCGGGTGAGCGTGGTGTAGACCTGACCGATGTTCAGCGGCCAGGTCGCCCCGGTGGCGGCCTCGAACTCACCGCGCAGCTGGTAGCCGTACTTCGGCTCGTCCTGGAGCAGCGCCAGCAATCCATGCTTGATCGACATGGATACTGAGTATGCATACCGGGT
>DASXXB010000338.1:0-21646 GCA_036503355.1 Kribbella sp.
GCCGACCTCGGAGACGCGGCTGTCGCTGTCGCACATCACCGCGCAGAACGAGACCAACCTGCTCGGCACGGTGCACGGTGGCGTGATCATGACGCTGGTCGACTCGGTCGCGGGCGTGGTCGCCGCGCGGCATTCCGGCGGTCCCGCGGTGACGGCATCGATGGACGAGATGGTGTTCCTGGTGCCGGTCCGGGTCGGCGACGTCGTGCACTTCAGCGCCCAGGTGAACTGGACGGGGCGTAGCTCGATGGAGGTCGGCGTGCGGATCACGGCCGATCGGTGGGACGCGGTAGGCCCGCAGGTTCACGTCGCGTCGGCGTACCTGGTGTTCGTCGCGGTGGACGAGGAAGGCAAGCTGCGCGAGGTGCCGCAGGCGGTGCCCGAGACCGGCGAGGACCGCCGGCGGCTGCGGGAGGCGGAGATCCGCCGCAGCCATCGGCTCGCTCGCCGCGCGGCCATCATCGCCTCCCGCGAGGAGCAGGCGGCCCGATGAGCATCCTCGGATATGCCCGCCGCAACCCGTCTGCGGTGCTGCTCGTCGTACAGCTGCTCGGTGTCCTGGTCTACCCGGCGATGGAGGGGTCGAGCCCGGGGCGCGTCGCGTTCGAGAGCCTCGGCATCGTCGTACTCGTCCTCGCCGTCGTCTCCGTCCGCGCGACCCCGGGCCTGACCTGGATCAGCATCTGCCTGGGCCTGCCGGCGGTCGCGTTGTCGGTTGTCGACGCGTTCAACCCGACCGGGACGGTGATCGCGATCTCCGGTGTACTGCACGCGGCGTTCTACTTCTACGCGGCGTACAGCCTGCTGCGGTACATGCTCTCCGACCACGACGTGAGCGTCGACGAGCTGTTCGCGACCGGTGCCACCTTCACGTTGGTGGCTTGGGGATTCGCCTATCTGTACGTGTTCGTGCAGGCGCTCGTCCCTGGCAGCTTCACCGCAGCCGTTGACCCAGGCAACGATCGTACGTGGATGGAGCTGCTGTTCCTGAGCTTCACCACGATGTCCAGCACCGGCCTGAGCGACATCGTCCCGATCACCTCGTGGGCGCGCTCGGTCGTCATGCTCGAACAACTCGCCGGCGTCGGGTACGTCGCCATGGTCGTGTCCCGCCTCGTCGGCCTGACCATCACGAAGCGCAACTCCACAACCTAGGTCCGGGGCCAGCTCGCGAGGAGGTCGGTGGCGGCTCGGGTTGCGACCTCGGGGGACGAGGGCATCGCGGCGACGCGGTAGCAGATGAGGGCTCCTTCGTGGAGCAGCAGCAGCCGATCGGCCAGTTCCTCCGGATCGGCGAGCCCGGCGGCGCGGGCCTGCGCCGCGAACTCGGACCGCATCCACTGCTTCTGACCGACGATCACCGGCATCGCCGGATGGTCCGGTGCGGCCAGCTCCACGCTGGCGTTGATGAACCCGCAGCCGTTGTGCGAGCCGGCCATCCAGTCCGTGAGCGCGGCGAACAGCGCAAGTATCACTGCCTCCGGAGTGGCCGGGTTCCGCGCGGCCAGCTGTTCGTCCAGGAAGCGGTGCCAGATCCGGTTGCGTTCTTCCAGGTACGCCGCGATCAGCCGGTCCTTCGACCCGAACCGGTCGTACAGCGTCTTCTTGGTGACGTCCGCCGCCGCGGCGATCGCGTCGACGCCGACGGTCCGGATCCCCTGCTCGTAGAACAGCGTCGAGGCGGCCGTCAGGATGCGCTCGCCGGCGGGCGTCAGTCGCGGCGCGGTCCGCTCTCCGCGGTCCACGATCAGTCTCAGCTGGTGGTCGAGCATACTGACAGTATACCGACCGGTATGGTTACTGTCGCTGCCATGACCAAGCACAAGGCGCTCGCGCTGGCCGCCGGAGCCGGGTTCGTCGTGTTCTGGAGCTGCGGATTCATCGGCGCCCGCTGGGGAACGCAGTACACCTCGGCGTTCGACCTGCTCGCCTGGCGGTTCCTCGTCGCGGGTGCGATCGGTGTCGTGCTGCTGGCGATCCGGCGGCCGCGGATCACCCGCCGGGATCTGGTGAGCCAGGTGTGGATGGCCTTCCTGACACAGTTCGTCTACCTCGGGCTGATCTTCACCGGGATCGACCACGGCATCACCGCAGGCGTTACCGCACTGATCGGTTCCCTGCAGCCGATCCTGATCGCCACCCTGGCCGGACCTTTGCTCGGCGAACGCGTCAGCCGGCGGCAGTGGCTCGGTCTCGCCCTCGGTCTGCTCGGTGTCGGACTGGTCGTGGCGGACGATCTCAGTGCGGGCCATGGTTCGCCGCTGCTGTTCCTGGTGCCGATCTGCGGGCTGCTCGGTCTCGTAGCCGGCACAGTTCTGGATCGGCACCGACAGCCCAGTACGAGCTCGCTGGATGCCTTGGCCGTGCAGAGCCTTGTGTCGGCAGTGCTCTTCACTGCGTTGGCCGCATCGACCCATCGGTTGACAGTGCCTGACCAGCCGGGCTTCTACGGCGCAGTCGTCTGGCTGGTGCTGCTGGCAACCGGCGGCGGCTGGGGGCTGTACCTGGTCAACCTCAAGCTTTCCGGCGCAACGCGGATCAGTGCGCTGCTTTATCTGGTGCCCCCGACCACGATGGTGTTCGCGTTCGTACTGTTCCACGAGACGATCGGCGCACTGGCCGTCGTCGGCATGCTGGTGTGTGCTGCCGCCGTACTGCTGATCCGGATCGGTGAACAAGTACGCTGCGGGGATGGCGGAACCCCGGTGGCTGGACAAGACAGAGGCGCAGGCGTGGCGTGCGTACATCGCGGCGCAGCGCGTGGTGAGCAGCCGGATCGAGCAGCAGCTGCAACGCGACGCCGGCATTCCGCACACGTACTACGAGATTCTCGTCCGGCTGTCCGAGGCGCCGGCCAACCGCCTGCGGATGAGTGAACTCGCGGTCGCCACGCAGGGCTCCCGCAGCCGGCTCTCGCACGCGGTGAACCGGCTCGAGCAGAACGGCTGGGTCAGGCGCGAGGGCATCGAGTCCGACCGCCGCGGCCAGGTGGCGATCCTCACCGAACTCGGCCGGCAGAAGCTGGTCGACACCGCACCCGGCCATGTCGAGGAGGTCCGCAAGTCGATCTTCGACGCACTGACTCCCGAGCAGGTCGAGCAGTTGTACGACGTCTGCGCGACACTGGCCCGGCATTCGGGGGACACAGTCGACCGTGCGGCCTGGGAGCGGACCTGAGATGAGGCGCCCGGTCGCGCTGCTCGCGCTGACTGCCCTCTCGCTCGCCGGCTGCGGTGACAACGGCTCCGAGCCGACAGCAGGCCCGAGTACCGCTCCGTCCTCCTCGGTCGCAACGACCGAGCAGCCGACCACTCCGGCAGACACCCCGGCGGCGACGACCCCGGCTCGAACCCCTGTGCCGACAAGCAAACCCACCCAGGCACCGACCAGGACGCCGAGCTGCATCGACCAGAAGCTGCAGGCCCTCACGCTTCGGGAGCAGGCCGGGCAGTTGATCATGACGGGCATCGACGCCGGCGGTATGACGTCCGCCCAGCACACCGTCGTACGGCAGCAGAAGTCCGGTGGCGTGTTCCTGATCGGCAACAGTGGCAGTCTGTCGAGCACCCGTACGGCGATGGACGCGGTGACAGCCGCCGCGACGGTGGAAGGCGTGCGTCCGCTGATCGCAGCTGACCAGGAGGGCGGCAAGATCCAGCGCCTGAAGGGATCCGGCTTCGACCGCATCCCCGCCGCCACGGTGCAGGGCACCTGGTCGAGCTCGAAGCTCAGCGCGCAGGCGCAGCAGTGGGGCAGCCAGCTGAAGAAGGCCGGCGTCAACGTCGACCTCGCGCCGGTCGCTGACGTCGTACCAACGTCTCTCAAGGCGCAGAACGCGCCGATCGGCCAGCTGGACCGTGAGTACGGCGCTACGCCGCAGCAGGTCGGTCAGGGCGTGAAGGCGTTCGTGCAGGGCATGCGCGGCGCCGGGGTCGCGACCTCGGTCAAGCACTTCCCCGGACTGGGACGGGTGCGCGGCAACACCGACTTCGCGGCCGGCGTGACCGACGACGTCACGGTTCGCGGCGACAAGGACTTGCAGCCGTTCGCGGACGCGATCAAGGCCGGTACGTCGATGGTGATGATCTCGACCGTGACGTACACCCGGATCGATCCGCGGAACCGGGCGGTGTTCTCGCCGATCGTCATCCAGCAGATGGTGCGCGGCGACCTCGGCTGGAGCGGTGTCGTGATCACCGACGACGTCGGCTCCGCCGCGGAGGTCAGATCGGTGCCGGCCGGCGACCGCGCCACGCGGTTCGTCGCGGCCGGCGGCGACATGGTGATCAACGCCGAGGCCGGGCTGACCGCGACCATGGTGAACGCGCTGGTGGACAAGGCCCAGGAGGACAAATCCTTCGCCGCGAAGCTGACGAGTAGCGTGCGACGTGTGCTGACCCTCAAACAGGACCACGGCCTGGTGGATTGCGGATGAGCGAGTCCGAAGAGCCCGACTACCGCTTCACCCTGGCGAACGAGCGAACCTATCTGGCCTACCTGCGGACGTCGCTCGCCTGCTACGCGGGCGGCCTGTCGGCGGTGCAGTTCCTCGATCTCGGCCCGGACCGCTGGCCGGCCAGGATCATCGGCATCGTCCTGGTTCTCACCGGGATCGTGACGACGGCCGGAGCGTTCCGGCGCTGGCAGCTCAACCTCAGTGCGATCCGCCGCGGTGGCGCCCTCCCGGCGAGCCGGCTGCCGCTGATCCTGGGAGTCACGATCGCCCTGGTCGGGCTGATCGGACTGCTGTTCTCACTGTGGCGATGAGCACACCCGACCCAGGCCGTCAGCCGGAGCGGACGCTGCTCGCGTGGCGTCGTACGGCGCTCGGACTGATCGCGAACGGCGCCCTGCTGCTTGCCTCCGGCCACGGATCGTCAGAGGTCCGGACCGGTCTCGGCATCGTCGTTCTCGTGCTGTCGCTCGGCTGCTGGACCGCTGTCAGCGCGGTCTACCGCCGGACGAAGGGCGGTGCGGTGCATGCCCTCGGCCACCAGCACGTCCTCCGGGTCGCGGCCGGACTGGTGCTGGTCGTCGGGCTCTTCGACCTGTACGCGGTGATCACACGATGAAACCGGTCGGTTACCGATCGTGTATCGCTCAGCGGGGCAGTTCACGACGACGCGGTACGTTGACCCGGGCGGATGCCACGTCAGCGGTACGTTCCCCCTAGCATGTTCACGGTTTGTCCCTCGTTCACCCGGAGCTTGAAGTGCCGTTACGTCTGCGTCCGAACGACCCGACGTTCTACGACCTTTTCACCGAGTCCGCGAACCACCTCGTCGAGGGGGCGCGGATCCTGGCGGAACTGCTCGGCAGTACGGCGGGGACCGGGCTCTCCGCGAGCCATCAGATCGCCGCCCAGATGAAGGACGCGGAACACGCGGCCGACGAGACCACGCACTCGATCATCCGGCGGGTGAACTCGACCTTCGTCACCCCGTTCGACCGCGAGGACATCTACCGGCTGGCCTCCGATCTCGACGACGTGATGGACTTCATGGAGGAGGCGGTCGACACCATCCACCTCTTCAACCTCGAGAAGCTGCCGGAGGAGATCGCCGAGCAGATCGAGGTCCTGCAGCGCGCCGCGCAGCTGACCGCCGAGACGATGCCCCGGCTGCGCACCATGAAGGACCTGGCCGAGTACTGGATCGAGATCAACCGGCTGGAGAACACCGGTGACGCGGTGCACCGGCGGCTGATCGCCAAGCTGTTCAGCGGCGAGTACGAGGCGCTCACCGTGATGAAGCTGAAGACCGTGGTCGACCTGCTGGAGGCCGCGATCGACGCCTTCGAGCACGTCGCCAACACGGTCGAGCAGATCGCCGTCAAGGAGAGTTGAGCGTGGAGCTCACGCTCGTCATCGCCGTCGTCGTCATCGCGCTCGCGTTCGACTACACCAACGGCTTCCACGACGCCGCCAACGCGATCGCGACGTCGGTGTCCACTCGGGCGCTGACGCCGCGGGTGGCGCTGGCGATGGCGGCGGTGATGAACTTCCTCGGCGCGTTCCTCGGGACCGAGGTGGCCGAGACCGTCGGCAAGGGCATCATCAACACGCCGCCCGGCCGGCACGGACTGGTCGTGGTGATCGCGGCCCTGGTCGGCGCCATCACCTGGAACCTGATCACCTGGTACTTCGGACTTCCGAGCTCCTCGTCGCACGCGCTGATCGGCGGCCTGGTCGGCGCCGGCCTCGCCTCGGCGAGCACGGTGCTGTGGTCCGGGATCGTCGACAAGGTCGTGATCCCGATGGTGCTGTCGCCCGCGGTCGGGTTCCTCGGCGCGTTCCTGCTGATGACCGCGATCCTGTGGCTGTTCCGGAACAGCAACCCCGGTAAGACCACCCGTGGGTTCCGGCTCGCGCAGTCACTGTCGGCGGCCGCGATGGCGCTCGGGCACGGTCTGCAGGACGCGCAGAAGACGATGGGCGTGATCTTCCTGGCGCTGCTCACCACCGGGCACGCGGACGCCAAGGACGGCATCCCGATCTGGGTGAAGCTGTCCGCCGCGACCGCGATCTCACTCGGCACGTACTCCGGTGGCTGGCGGATCATGCGGACGCTCGGACGCCGGATCATCCACCTGGACCCGGCCCGCGGATTCGCGTCCGAGGCGATCTCCGCCGCCGTGCTGTACGTGATGGCGATCGGTCTGCACGCCCCGGTCTCGACCACGCACACGATCACCTCCGCGGTGATGGGCGCCGGCGCGACCAAGCGGTTGTCCGCCGTCCGCTGGGGCGTCGCGAAGGGCATTGTCACCGCCTGGGTCCTGACCATCCCCGCCGCAGGCGTCGTCGCCGCGGGCGTCTACGGCCTGGTCCATCTGATCTTGGAGTAAGTCCCCAGCGCTGGTTCATTTCAAATTCACTCACCAGGCCTACGGTCGATCGACGCTGCTGATCGTCCGCCGAGGGAAGTGATCGCAATGGACCTGTCGTTCCTGGTCGTGGTGGTGATCGTCACCGCGTTGGTGTTTGACTTCACCAACGGGTTCCACGACACCGCCAACGCGATGGCGACGTCGATCGCCACCGGCGCTCTGCGACCGAAGGTCGCGGTCGCGCTGTCCGCGGTGCTGAACCTGGTCGGCGCGTTCATCTCGACCGAGGTGGCCAAGACGATCTCCAGCGGCATCGTCGACGACGCCAAGGTGACCGTGCCGGTGATCTTCGGCGGCCTCGTGGGCGCCATCCTCTGGAACCTGCTGACCTGGTACGTCGGCCTGCCGAGCTCCTCGTCGCACGCGCTCTTCGGCGGCCTGATCGGCGCCACCTGGATCGCGTCCGGCAGCAGCGCCGTCCATTTCGCCACCGTCGTCCAGAAGATCATCATCCCGGCCGTCGCGGCGCCGATCGTCGCCGGTGCGGTCGCGCTGCTCGGGACCTTCCTGGCCTACAAGATCACCGAGCGGGCCCGGAAGAAGACGGTCGACGACGGGTTCCGGGTCGGGCAGATCGCGTCCGCGTCGCTGGTCTCGCTCGCGCACGGCACCGGTGACGCCCAGAAGACGATGGGTGTGATCACGCTGGTGCTGATCACCTCCGGCAGCCTCCACAGCGGCGCCAAGCCGCCGCTGTGGGTGATCCTGGCGGCCGGTACGGCGATCGCGCTCGGCACCTACCTCGGCGGCTGGCGGATCATCCGGACGATGGGCAAGGGCCTGGCCGAGATCGAGTCGCCGCAGGGCTTCTCGGCGGAGACCAGCTCGACCTCGGTGCTGCTGGTCTCGTCGCACCTCGGCTTCCCGCTGTCGACCACGCAGGTCTGCTCCGGCAGCATCCTCGGCGCAGGCCTGGGCAAGCGGCTGGCCGAGGTGCGCTGGACGGTCGCCGGCCGGATGGCCGTGGCCTGGCTGCTGACGCTGCCGGCCGCGGCGATCGTCGGTGCACTGGCAGGCGAGGTCGCGGACTCCGGGAACATGGGGGTCGTGATCATCGCGGTTCTTGCCGTCGCGGCCGGGGGAGCGATCTACGCCGCGTCCCGGCGCCGTCCGGTGACGTCGGACAACGTCAACGAGTACCCGGCCTCGACACCTGCGGCCGCCACGGTCGCGGCGGCCTGAGAGGAGTACGGCGAATGCACATCAACTGGAGTGCCCTCGGCGAGGTCGCACTGGTCAGCCTGCTGTTCGGCGTCGGCCTGGCGGTGCTGTTCGCGTTCGGCGTCACCGCGATGTCGCGGCGGGCCGTGGCGATCGACGAGAAGCGGCAGCCGTCCTTCGTGGACACCGGCGTGGCTGCGCTCTGCTTCGCAGCCTGTCTCGCTGCTGTGCTCTACGGGCTGTATCTGATCATCCCGCAGTTCCACTAGCGGTTCCAGCGGCGTACGGACTTGGCCACGTCCTTGGCGCGGATGGAGCCGAGGTTGTACTCCCATGCGGCCAGGAGGCGGTCGCCGAGGACCTCTGCGTCCAGAAACGTGCGCGGCCGTACGGCGACAGCCCAGGTGGCTGCGGCTGCGTGACCCTGCTGGTGGAGCAGGTGGTCGACGGTCGCCTCGATGCCGCTCGCCTGCTCGCCGTCCAGACCGTCCGTGGCCCACGCCTGCAGGATCGCCGGGTCGTCGGCCGTCATCCGCGCCAGATAGGTCAGCGGGCCGCGCCAGAACCCCTTGCTGCCGATGCTGTCCAGCGACTCCAGCGGGAACCAGCCGTTCTGGTTCCGCCGGCCGTTCACCGCGGACTCGATCTCGCGGGCGCGGTCGGCGGACAGGCCGCGGGTCGCCCAGTCGATGAAGTACGCGCCGGCGTCCGGGAGATGCTCGGCCACATGCGGTGCCGGCGTCAGTGCTCCGGGATCGAAAAGATGCAGCTCTTCCGGTGAATCGAACAAAACCTGCCCCCGCCCGCTCGAGTACGCGGGCCACCGCAGGCGCCCGCCGCACAGGGACCCCCCAGGTTCCTGTTTCGTCAACGAGTGCTTTCGTACCCTCGATCAGCCCCGAGGGTCAAGCCCCTCAGGCCCGCTTGCGCCGCTCGGCGAGCTCCTCGCGGTCCAGCCGCTCGGCCTCCTCCGGGGTCGGCGCGCCGCCGCCGTACGCGGCCGGCAGCCACCAGGCACCGGGCGGCTGCTCCGGGTAGCTGCGGATGCTCTCGTCCAGCATCCCCGCCATCGTCGAGCGCAGGTGCGCGGTCGCCTCCGCCGGATCGTCGCCCGCCGTCACCGTGATCGGCGCGCCGATGCTGATCGAGATCGGGCGGTGCCGGGAGAAGTCCCGCGGGTGGTCCTTGGTGAACATCCGCTGCGTGCCCCACAGGACCATCGGCAGCACCGGTACGCCGGCCTCCGCCGCCATCCGGGCGGTGCCGGACTTGAACTCCTTCAGCTCGAACGACCGGCTGATCGTGGCCTCCGGGAACACGCCGACCAGCTCACCGGCGGCCAGGTACTCCAGTGCCTTCTGGTACGACGCCGCGCCCGCGTCCCGATCGACCGGGATGTGATGCATCCCGCGCATCAACGGACCGGAGTACCGGTTGCGGAACAGCACCTCCTTGGCCATGAACCGGGTCAGCCGCCTGGCCGGCAGCGCGCCGTACCCGCCGAGGACGAAGTCGACGTAGCTGATGTGGTTGATCGCGATCAGGGCTCCGCCGGTGCGCGGGACGTGTTCGGTCCCGGTCCGGCGGATCTTCAGGTCGAGCGCCAGGAAGGCGGCCTTCGCGAAGCCGATGACGGGCGGGTAGACGAGGTCGCGCATTCCTCGACGCTACAGGGTGCCCTAAGGTGTCCGTGACAACTTGAGATCGCGGGAGCTCGCACCGTAGTGGGCTGAGAGGGCGGCTGGACCCAGGAATCTGACCTGGCCGGCGCCGCCGACCGCAGAACCTGTCCGGGTAATTCCGGCGTAGGGAGCAGCAGCATGGTGGATGTCAGCACGATTCGTCCGGCCGTCACCACGGGCCCGATCTCGGGCTCGGAGAAGATCTACCGCGGGGAGCTCGGCGTGCCGGCGCGCCGCGTCAACCTCACGAACGGCGAGCACTTCGACCTCTACGACACGTCGGGCCCGTACACCGACGCGTCCGCGCGGATCGACGTACAGGCCGGTCTGCCGCCACTGCGGCGCGAGTGGATCGCCGGGCGCGAGCGCCGTACCCAGCTCGGGCACGCGCGCGCCGGGGTGATCACCGAGGAGATGAGGTACGTCGCGCTGCGGGAGGGACTCGATCCGGAGTTCGTCCGCGACGAGGTGGCGCGTGGCCGGGCGGTGATCCCGGCGAACCGGTGCCATCCGGAGAGCGAGCCGATGATCATCGGGAAGAAGTTCCTGGTGAAGGTCAACGCGAACATCGGGAACTCGGCCGTCAGCAGTTCGGTCGAGGAGGAGGTCGAGAAGCTCGTCTGGGCGACCAGGTGGGGCGCGGACACGGTGATGGACCTGTCCACCGGGAAGAACATCCACGAGACCCGGGAGTGGATCCTGCGGAACTCGCCGGTGCCGATCGGGACGGTACCGCTGTACCAGGCACTGGAGAAGGTGAAGGGCGATCCGGCGGCGCTGTCGTGGGAGGTGTACCGCGACACCGTGATCGAGCAGTGCGAGCAGGGTGTTGACTACATGACCGTGCACGCCGGCGTACTGCTGCGGTACGTGCCGCTGACCGCGCGGCGGATCACCGGGATCGTGTCGCGCGGCGGATCGATCATGGCCGCGTGGTGCCTCGCACATCACCAGGAGTCCTTCCTGTACACGCATTTCGCCGAGCTGTGCGAGATCTTGCGGGAGTACGACGTGACGTTCTCGCTCGGCGACGGACTGCGGCCGGGGTGTATCGCGGATGCGAACGACGAGGCGCAGTTCGCGGAGCTGCGGACGCTGGGCGAGCTGACCCGGATCGCCTGGGAGCACGACGTACAGGTGATGATCGAGGGGCCCGGACACGTGCCGATGCACAAGATCGCGGAGAACGTGCGGCTCGAGGAGGAGCTCTGCGGCGAGGCGCCGTTCTACACCTTGGGGCCGTTGGCAACGGATGTGGCGCCGGCGTACGACCACATCACGTCGGCGATCGGCGCGGCCCAGATCGGCTGGCTGGGTACGGCGATGCTCTGCTACGTCACGCCCAAGGAGCACCTCGGGCTGCCGGATCGTGACGACGTGAAGACCGGCGTGATCACGTACAAGATCGCTGCCCACGCGGCCGATCTGGCGAAGGGTCATCCGGGAGCGCAGGCCTGGGACGACACGTTGTCCAAGGCAAGGTTCGAGTTCCGCTGGGAGGACCAGTTCAACCTCTCGCTGGATCCGGACACCGCCCGGTCGTTCCACGACGAGACGTTGCCCGCGGAGCCGGCCAAGACCGCGCACTTCTGCTCGATGTGCGGCCCGAAGTTCTGCTCGATGCGGATCACCGCCGACATCCGCGCGTACGCCGAGGAACGCGGCCTGACCTCCACCGAAGCCATCGAAGCCGGCTTCGCCGAGATGTCCGACACGTTCAGGTCGGCCGACCAGAAGCTCTACCTGCCGATCACCGACTGATTCGACGGCCCTCCGGCCCGGGGTGTTCGTCGCCTCGGGCCGGATACGGTGAGTGACCGGCTGAAGCGATTCAGGTTTTGGCCTTCACTCTACGTGAATAAGACTGTAGCCTTATGACCTCGGAAGGAGGTACCGGCGATGGTCTTCGTTCTCACGGTAGATCAGCGGGGCAGCCGAAGCACGAGCGATCTCGTACCCGAGCTGCTGACCGCCCTGAACCGGCGGCCGCGGCGGACCGGGCTGCTGCGCAGATTCGAGCGGACCGCCGGCGACGAGGTGCAGGGCGTGCTCTCCGAGGCCCGCCCGACGGTCGACGTGATCGTCGAGCTGCTCCGCTCGGACAGCTGGTACGTCGGCCTCGGCATCGGTGACGTCACCGAGCCACTGCCACGCAGTACGCGCGCAGGCAGCGGAGAGGCGTTCGTGTTCGCGCGGGAGGCGGTCACCCGGGCGAAGTCCAGCCAGCACCACGTGAATGTGGTGGGCGCGGACGCACACCGCGCTGAGCAGGTCGAGACGGTGCTGTGGCTGATGGCGTCGGTACTGCGGCGCCGCAGCGACCGCGGCTGGGCAGTGGCGGACCTGCTGGCCGAAGGACTCACCAGGCGGGAGGTCGGCGTGAAACTCGGCATCAGCCAGTCGGCAGTGACCCAACGGGCCCAGGCGGCCGGCTTCGCCGAGGAGCAGCGCGGACGGGTGCTTGCGGCGGAGCTCCTCGACCACGGGGTTGCTGCGTGACGGCGCTCGTCCTGTCGCTCACCGCAGCCGCTCTGGTTCTCGCCGTACTGGCGTGGGTGCCCAAGTCCGGTTCCACCGTCGAGATCGTCATCAGCGCCGTCATGCTCGCCTGCCTGGCCGCCGTAGGCGTCCTGCTGCTCGCAGGGCACGGTGTGACCGGCTGGGCCGAGCGCTGGTGGAACGTACTGCTCCTGCTGGCCGGAGCGCTCGCACTGACCGGCGGCGGCCCGTTGACGACGTCTGTGCTGGCCTTGGCGGACCGGCGCAGTACTCACGCCCAGTCGACGCAGAAAGCCGGTGAGGTACTCCGTGGCGGTGCGCTGATCGGTGCGCTCGAGCGGCTGGCCATCTACGCGTCACTGGTTGCAGGCTGGCCCGAGGGCATTGCTGTCGTGCTGGCGATCAAAGGGCTGGCCAGGTACCCGGAACTGCGTAGTCCTGACCAGCCGGCCTCTGTCACACCCCAGGCCGTCGCCGAACGCTTCATCATCGGCACGTTCACCAGCGTCCTGTGGGCAGTCACGTGCGCAGGGCTGCTGCGCTCGCACTGAAGGTCAGTCGGTGCGCACCACGAAGGTGTTGACGACCTTGTCGTGCCACGTCTGCTTCTGCTCGTCCCACAGCGGCCACAGCGAGTCCAGGAAGCAGGCGTTGTTGAAGATGCCGCTGAGGAAGTCGCGCAGGAACGACCGGCCGGCGCCGATCGGCTGCCCGGTCGTCGTGTCGACCAGCCGCAGGTGCAGCACGCTCTTGCCCACGCTCTGCCCGGTGCTCCCCTGGCGGAACACCCGGTTCCACAGGCCGAGCCCGAGGCTGGCGAGGAATCCGACGATGAGCAGGATGGTCGCGAAGGCAGACGGGCCGGTGTCGTAGCCGTTCCGGTTGGTCGCGACGGACGCGATGAACACGCCGTAGCCGATCAGGATCGGCACGCCGCTGATCAGGCCGTCGATCAACGATGCGCCGACCCGCGGAAGCCAGTCGGCCAACGGCGCCTGCGGCCCGCCGCCGTACCCGTAACCAGGCGGCTGCCCGTAACCGTACTGACCAGGCTGGCCGGGCGCCTGCCCGTACCCGGGCTGCTGCCCGTAACCCTGCCCGTAACCCTGCCCATAGCCCGGCTGCTGGCCGTACCCGGGCTGCTGCCCGTACTGCCCAGGCTGCTGGCCGTACTGCCCAGGCTGGCCGGGCTGCTGCCCGTACTGGCCGGGCCGCTGCGGGTCCTGTGGGCCGTAGCCCGGTGGTGGCGTCGGAGTGCTCACGACGATCCCTTCTGGCGAAGTGCAATGAGGAGTGAGTTGCAGGCTAGTGGGTCCGACGTACCAGAGTCTCTGACGGATCCCACCTCGAGCGGGTTACCGTTGTCCGGTGAGCGTCTCGCAGAGCGTCGTACTCCGGCCCACCGGTCCGGTCCAGCCGCTGGATCGCCGGGTGTGGGGCCTGACCATGGTCGGCGTGGGCGGATTCGCCCTGGCGGGCGTCTACCAGCTGTCCGGCCAGCGGATCGGTGCACCGTGCATTCTGCACGCCACGACGGGCCTGAACTGTCCGCTGTGCGGGTCGACCCGGATGGCCGCGGCCATGCTGCGTGGGGACTTCGCCGGGGCGTGGCACTTCAACCCCGTGGTGTTCGTGCTCGGGCCGGTGATTGCTGTTGCCGTCGGCTACCAGGTGCTTGCCTGGTCGCTCGAATCGCTCCGGCTGGTCCGGCTGCCCCGGCTGCACATGAGCCGGCGGACCGCGGATCGAGTGGTCAACGCGGTCATCGCACTGTTCATCGTGTACGGCGTCGCGCGCAACCTGTTCTGATCACACCGGCCGGGCGGACATTGCCGCCCGGCCGACGAGTCCTGCTAGTTGGGCCGGGTGAGCCCGGTCGCGTAGCCGAGGATGCCGAGCACCAGGAACACGATGCCGCCGATCCAGGCGACCTTCGCCAGGGTGTCGGGCTGGCCCTGTTCGCGGAACTTGTTCTGCCCGAGGAAGCCGAGCACGATCGAGGCAATCGGGCAGCAGAACCAGCAGACGATGCCGATGATCGACATCACCTTCGGCGCGTTGCTCTGTGGTGCTGTGGCCCCGTAGCCGGCGTTGCCGCCGGGATACTGGGCATAGCCCCCGGGCTGCTGCCCGTAGGAGCCAGGCTGCTGGCCGTACGAGCCGGGCTGCTGCTGCCCGTAGCCGCCGGGCTGTTGCCCCGGCTGGCCTGGATAGGCGCCGGGCTGCTGGCCGTAGCCGTCCGGCTGGCCTGACTGCCCAGGCTGGCCGTACTGACCTGGCTGCTGGCCCGGCTGTTGACCCGGGTAGCCCTGCGGTCCGTTCTGGTCGTTCTGGTCGTCGCCGGGAGGTGGCGTCGGTGTGCTCACCGCGGTTCCCTTCTGAGAACGTCGTAGAATTTGCGCAGCCTATCTTTTCCACAGGTTCGTGGTCATCCTCCCACTCCGGGTCGGCAACCCTTAGGGTTTCGCTGTGACCGAGACACCGCAATCGCCCGCACCCGGCAACGAGGGTGCCGATCCCGCTCGTAACCTGCCGGCTGCCCAGCCGGAGCAGCCGTCCTTCGGGGCCGGCCCGCAGGGTCAGCCGGGTCCGCCGCCGGGGCAGTACGGGCCGCCGCCCGGCGCGTTCCCGCCGCCCGTGGGTGGCCAGTTCCATCCACAGCAGCAGCCTCAGCAACCCCAGCAGCCGCAGTTTGCCCAGCCCCAGGCCGCGCAGAACCTGCCGACCGGGCCTGTGCTGGTGACGATCGGCGACATCTCCGTCGAGCAGCAGCGGATCGTGACTCCGGCCGGCGTGATGCCGACCCGCGGTGCGAACTGGTCGGCGATGGACATGTCGCGGACCGAGGAGAAGATCCCCTCCTGGGCCATCGTGCTGGCGATCGTCGGCTTCCTGCTGTGCCTGATCGGCTTGCTGTTCCTGCTGGTCAAGGAGAAAAGGACCACAGGATTCGTCCAGGTCACGGTGCAGTACGGCAACCGCACGCACAACACCCACGTCGGCGTCAGCTCGCCGGACCAGGTCGCGGATGTGCTTGCCCGGGTCAACTATGCCCGAACCCTCTGCGTCTGAAGGGTTTCAGCAGGTGAACGGCCGCCGCGACTCCTGAAGCCACGGCGGCCGTTGCGCGTGGATCAGCCGAAGCGGCCGGTGATGTAGTCCTCGGTGGCCTTCTCGGCGGGGTTGGAGAAGATCTGCTTGGTCGGCGCCATCTCGATCAGCCGGCCGGGCTTGCCGGTGGCAGCGAGGTTGAAGAACGCGGTCTGGTCGGACACGCGGGCCGCCTGCTGCATGTTGTGCGTGACGATGACGACCGTGAACCGGTCCTTGAGCTTCTCGATCAGGTCCTCGATCGCCAGCGTGGAGATCGGGTCCAGCGCCGAGCAGGGCTCGTCCATCAGGATCACCTCGGGCTCGACCGCGATCGCCCGGGCGATGCAGAGCCGCTGCTGCTGACCACCCGACAGGCCCGCACCGGGCTTGTCCAGCCGATCCTTGACCTCGTTCCACAGGTTCGCGCCCTTGAGGGACTCCTCGACCACCTGGGTGAGCCTCTTGCGGTCCTTGACGCCGTTCAGCTTCAGCCCGGAGGCGACGTTGTCGAAGATCGACATCGTCGGGAACGGGTTCGGGCGCTGGAACACCATGCCGACGACACGCCGTACCGCGACCGGGTCGATGCCGTTGCCGTACAGGTCCTGCTGGTCCAGCATCACCTTGCCCTCGACCCGGGCGCCGGGGATCACCTCGTGCATCCGGTTCAGGGTGCGCAGGAACGTGGACTTGCCGCACCCGGACGGGCCGATGAACGCGGTGACCGAGCGGGGCTCGATCGTCATCGACACGTCCTCGACGGCCTTGAAATCGCCGTAGTAGACGTTGAGGCCGCTGACCTCGATGCGCTTAGCCATATCGACTCAGAACCTCTCGTGACTATTTCGACTTGACGGCGCTGAACCGGGCGATCAGCCGGGCCAGCAGGTTGAGGACGAGAACCAGCAGGATCAGCGTGAGCGCAGCCGCCCACACGCGGTCCGCCGCGTTCGGCAGGGCCAGTTCGGTGCGGTCCTGGTTGATCATCGTCGGCAGTGCCCCCATGAAGCCGCTGAACGGATTCAGGTTGATGTTCTTCGAGTAGCCGACCAGGATCAGCAGCGGCGCGGTCTCGCCCATCACGCGGGCCAGACCGAGCATCACGCCGGTGACGATGCCGCCGAACGCCGTCGGTACGACGACCTTCAGGATGGTCTTCCACTTCGGCACCCCGAGCGCGTACGACGCCTCGCGCAATTCGTCCGGTACGAGTTTGAGCATCTCCTCGGTGGACCGCAGTACGACCGGGAGCATCAGCAGCACCAGCGACAGCGACACCGCGAAGCCGACCCGGTTGAAGCCGAACACGGTAATCCAGATCGCGTAGATGAACAGTGCCGCGACGATCGACGGGACACCGGTGAGGATGTCGATCATGAAGCTGACCACCTTCGCGGCCCGGGTGCCCTTGCCGTACTCGACCAGGTAGACCGCGCCGAGGACCGCGATCGGGACCGCGATCACCGCGGTGATCAGGGCCATGATCAGCGTTCCCATGATCGCGTGGTACGCACCGCCGCCGGCCCGGCGAACGGTGATCCCGCGCTGCGACTGGCTCCACCAGTCGGCGTTCAGCAGCAGGTGGTAGCCCTTGCTGATCACCGTGACGAGGATCCACAGCAGCGGGATCAGCGCGATCAGGAAGGCGAGCACGATCAGCACGGTGGCCAGCGTGTTCTTGAAGGCGCGGGCGCCGGACTTGCCGGTCAGGTCCAGGACCTTCCCGTCGTAGGCCGGCTTGTTCTCTGCAATGGCGGTCATGCCGATGCTCCTTCGGCGGTGGCGCGGCGGGTGCGGCGGGAGCGCTTCTTGGCGCCGGGGGCGCTGCGGTCGACGATGATCCGGGCGGCAGAGTTCACCAGGAAGGTGACCACGAACAGGACCAGGCCGGCCGCGATGTACGCGCCGGTCTTCTCCGGCGAGTCGAACTCGGCGGCGTTGTTGGCGATCTTCGACGCGAACGTCTCACCGCCGGCGAAGATCGACGGGTCCCACGGGTCGTTGCCGTTCGGCACCGTGAGGATGATCATCACCGCGACGGTCTCGCCGAGCGCGCGGCCGAGGCCGAGCATCGAGGCGCTGACCACGCCGGACCGCCCGTACGGCAGCACGGACAGCCGGATCATCTCCCAGCGGGTCGCGCCGAGCGCCAGGGCGCCCTCCCGGTGCGCGATCGGCGTCTGCGCGAAGATCTCCCGGCTGATCGCGGTGACCACCGGCAGGATCATGATCGCCAGCACGACCGAGACCGTGAAGACCACGCCGACGTTGTCGCCGATCGGCTTGGAGAACACCGGGATCCAGCCCAGCGCGGCGTTCAGGCCGTTGATCACCGGACGCAGGATCGGCGCGAAGAACAGCGCGCCCCACAGGCCGTAGACGATCGACGGTACGGCGGCCAGCAGGTCGACCGCGTGCGCGACCGGGGACGCCATCCGCTTCGGGGCGTAGTACGTGACGAACAGGGCGACACCGATCGCGATCGGGACCGCGATCAGCATCGCGATGATCGAGCTGACCACGGTGGTGTAGAAGAGTGCGGCGATACCGAACCGCGGGTTGTCGCCGCCCGGCTCCCAGACCCGGGAGAACAGGAAGCTGCTCTTGTCGTCGGCCAGCGCCGGGATCGCCAGCGCCAGCAGGAAGATGCCGACGAACGCGACGATCAGGACCACCAGGCCGCCGGACCCGCGGGCGAGCCCGCCGAACAGCCGGTCGCCGAGATGGCCGACCGGCCCGAGCGCGAGCTCCTTCTCGGCCGCGGGCGTCGCGGGCGTCGCGGTAGCGTCTGCGGTTGCTGTCTCGACCCCGGACTCGGTCATCACCTCGCCGGGCTCGGTGGCCGCCTCGTGCGCGGCGTGCTCGGCGGCCAGGCCGCCGAACTGCGGGGCCGGTCCGGTGTCCTCGTGGACCAGATCCTCGATCCTGGGTTCTGCGTTGTCGGCGGCCGTACCGTCCGGCCGGTCGGGCGGTGCCGTGCCGTCTGGACTACTCATCGATGGTGCTCCAAGCGCCTGAGTCGTGATGTGTGACGTCTAGGTCTCTGACGAGGCCGTCAGTGCTGCGAGCCCCGGCCGCCTCCGATGACTCGGACCGGCCGGGGCTCGCATCAGTACCGCTTCGCGATCAGCTGATCGCCTGGATCGCGGCGTCGACCTTGGTCTGGATCTCGGCCGGGAGCGGCGCGTAGTTCAGGTCGGTCAGCGAGGCCTGGCCGTCCTTGCTGACGAAGTAGCTCAGGAAGCTCTTCACCAGCGCGGTCTTCTCGGCCGGCAGGCCCTTGGTGCAGGCGATCTCGTAGGTGACCAGGATGATCGGGTACGCACCCGGGGCCTTGGTCGCGTAGTCCAGCTTCATCGCCAGGTCCTTGCCGGACGCGTCGGCGGGCTTAGCAGCGTTCAGGGCCTTGCCGGCGGAGTCGGTGGACAGCTCGACCGGGGTGCCGGAGCCGTTGTCGATCGCGGCGACCCCGAGCTTGTTGTCGACGGCGTACGACCACTCGACGTACGAGATCGAGTTCTTGGTGCTCTTGACGCCCTCGGCGACGCCGGCGGACTTCTCCTTGCCGGAGCCGGTGCCGGTCCACTTCTTGGCCGGCTCACCGGTCCAGGCGCCGCCGCCGGCAGCCTTCAGGTACTTGGTGAAGTTCTCGGTGGTACCGGACTCGTCGGAGCGGAAGAACACCGAGATCGGGGCCGACGGCAACGTGACGCCGGAGTTCAGCTTGGCGATCGCCGGGTCGTTCCAGGTCTTGACGGCGCCGGAGAAGATCTTCGCGGCGGTCGGGCCGTCGAGGGTCAGCTTCGAGACCCCGTCGACGTTGTAGGCGATCGCGATCGGGCCGATGACCATCGGCAGGTCGATCGCGGCGTTGCCCGCGCAGCGCTTCGTGGCCGCGGTCTGCTCGTCCGGCTTCAGGGCCGAGTCGGAGCCGGCGAAGTCCACCTGGTTCGCGTTGAACTGCTTGATCCCCGCGCCGGAGCCGGTCGGGTTGTAGTTCACCGTGACGTCGGCGCACTTCTCGTTGTACTTGGAGATGACCTCCTCGATGGCGTTCTTCTGCGCCGACGAACCCTCCGCGTTCAGGGTGCCCTTCGGGCAGTCGGCACCGGCGGACGACGACGCGGAGTCGGGGCTCGACGAACCCGACGGCTCGGGGTCACTGCCACAGGCGCTCAGAGCGAGGACACCGAGGGATGCCACGGCGACGGAGCCGACGCGGAGCAGGCGATTGACGGACACGAGTGTGTTGCCCTTCTGCGGGAATCAGACTTCTGAACTTCCACAGACGGTAGGGAGACCAGGTGACGCGGCGGTCCGTCACCGGTGAACGAGCGGTGAACGGTTCCAGTAGCGTGTGCGACGCCTGGCGTGCCGACAGGCAGCCAACAGGTGAACTGAGTTAAGAGCCGTCACTCTCCGTGGATGTAAACGACTCCGGGCTCACGTTCGGGTAACAGTCAGCGCACCGTCACGGTGAACGATCGACTGCCGGTGGTCTGGATCGGCAGCCCGTAGTACGTCATCCCGGGGACGGCAACACGGTACGTCGTCGTGGTGCCGCGCCCCGCGGCCCGGACGTACATGACGGCCTTGCCCTTCGTCACCGGCACGGTCAGCACGCTGCGCCAGTACCTCCCGTCCCAGCGCTGCAACGCCCCCTTCACAGTCCCACCCGGCCGCACATCCACTGTGAGCTTCACCATCTGCCCGACCTGCGCAGTCCTCACGTTGAACCCGGCAACAGCGAAGTCGGCAAGCGTCGGGATGTACTTCGAGGCGGAGATCACCTGCCCGGTGACGACCGGGTCGTACCTCCAGGCCGGTACGTAGAAGCGGTACTCGCGGCCGCCGACCGCGACAGGCTCCACAAGGAAGCCGTGCGGGTTCGACTCGTAACGTCCGGCGTACGCCCAGGGCTTGGACGCGTTGGCCCTGGTCTGCATCGTCACCTGAATGTTCGATCCGGTGAACAGGTCCGTCCCGACGCCGTCAGCGGCACCGGCCATCCCCCGGATCGCCAGCGGCTTTCCGAAGACGCCGTACGCCGATGCCTTGGTGACGAACAGCTTCATGTCGTCGTAGTGGATCTCCGTGGACGCGGCCGAGCCCCACTCGTTGCTGGCGAGCACCCGGGTGACCAGGGGGCGCTGCCGGGGTGGCACGACTGCGGTCGTCGTACCCAACGCGTACGGGAAGAATTCGAGGCTGCCGTTGGGCGCGGTATAGGCCTGCACCCTGATCTTTCCTACCTGGCTCGGCGGGAGGTCGAGCGGATCACCCGGTGTCGTGTCAACGGGTGCCGCCGTGTTGGTCCAGGTGAGCCGCAACGACCCGTCGGCCTGTGGCACCGCTGTGCTGAGCTTGGGCGCCCCCGCGAGGCTGGTGTCGAACCACGGTGAGTACGCCGGTGCGCTGTCGCCGGTCGCGTCGGTCGTCACCACGGCAACCCGCGCGATCTTGCCCCTCTGCACCTCCCACCGAGTGTTGACGTCGTTGCCCGCGGACGGCAGCCAGCCGGTCGGAACCGTGCCGTCCTGGTACTCGACCCGCAGCTTGTTCGCGGCGCCCGCGTCGGTCCATTTCACCGACATCAGGCTGGTCGCGGCGTCCGACCAGCTGACCTGCACGTTCGCGGGCGCCGCAGGGGCCGCGTGAGCCGTGGCGGTCTGGGTCGCGACGAGGAGTACGGCGGTTGCCGCGGTGGCGACTGTTCTGCGCATGTGGGATCCCCCAGGTGATCGGCGCCTGGCGGTCACCCCGGCCGGCAGTGCGCGATCGTAAGGTAGCGCAAAGCCGGTGCCCCGTGTCAGCTGGAGAAGTCCTCCGGGGCGACGCCGTCCAGGAACTGGCGGAAGCGTTCCAGCTCGGCCTGTTCCTCCTCGGGCGTGGCGACGCCGGCTTCTCGCAGTACCTCCTCGGTGCAGCGGATCGGCGTACCGAGTCTGACGGCGAGTGCGACCGAGTCGCTCGGCCGGGCGGAGACCCGGGCGCCGTTGGCGAGCACCAGTTCGGCGTAGAACACCGCGTCCCGCAGTTCGACGATCTCGACCGCGTCGATGTGGACGCCGAACGCCTCGATCAGGTCGCGCATCAGGTCATGGGTGAGCGGCCGCGACGGACGCAGCCCCTGCTCCTCGTAGGCGATCGCGGTCGCCTCGACCGAGCCGATCGAGATCGGCAGGTAGCGGTAGCCCTCGGTCTCCCGCAGCATCATCACCGGGGCCCGGTTGGGCGATTCCATCCGGATCCCGATCAGTGTCAGTTCTCGCATCATCGTCATGGTGCGCCCCGAACCTCTCCTCAGACCGGCACCCGGTGGG
>DASXXB010000339.1:0-17731 GCA_036503355.1 Kribbella sp.
GCGGCCGAGGACGTGCCCGGGTTCCGGAAGCTGGCGGCCGACCTCGGGGACTGGGCGACCGAGTCCCGCGTGGTGCTTCGCTGGGACGACGTGATCTACGACGGCGATTCGTTCTCCCACGGGGTTTCGGGATGGGTGGCCCAGGAGCCGGTCGAGAAGGCGGATCTGCTCGCAGCCGCCTGGTGCCGGTTCCACGAGCGGCTGATCGGGCAGCACCGGCGGCACCCGTGGCCGCCGTGGATGCTGGGCGACGACCTCGTGTCCGCCTGGCTCGGGATGTCCGGAGTCGAGCCGCCGGAGCAGATCCAGGCGACCGACCCCGACACGCCTCCGGCCACCTCGCAACAGGTTGCCCGCGGCAAGGAGATCGCCGCCGCACTGGACGACGTACTCGGAACGGTCACCGCGACAGTCGACGTACGCACGGTCCTCGCCGACGCCGCGGCCGCCAAGCACGAGCTGTTCGAGCTGAAGGGTCACGTCTACGGTCTCGAGCGCACGCTCGGGTTCCGCAACAAGGCGATGAAGACCCGCGAGAACCGCATCCGCGAACTCCGCGGCCAGCTCCAGCGGGTGACCGCCGCGCACGATCGGATCCGCGGATCCCGGACGTACGCCGTCTCGCGGGTGATCTTCCACGCCGCGCAGGTCCGCAAGCCGAAGGTCGTCGCCCGGAAGCTCGCCCGCCGCATCCGGAACCGGTGAGCCGTCCGCGCCTGAGCGTGGTAGTGCCGTTCTACAACGTGGGGGCTTACATCGGGGACTGTCTCGACTCGATCGCGCGGCAGACGTTCGCCGACTTCGAGGCGATCCTGGTCGACGACGGTTCGCCGGACGACAGTGCGGTGGTCGCGAAGGAGTTCTGTGACACCGACGCGCGGTTCCGGATCGTCGAGCAGCAGAACGCCGGGCTCGGCCCGGCGCGCAACACCGGCGTCGAACACGCCACGGGGGAGTACGTCGCGTTCGTCGACAGCGACGATCTGGTCACCCGGCACGGGTTCGGGCTGCTGATCAAGTCGCTGGACCGGACCGGGTCGGACTTCGCCGCGGGCAACGCGCGGCGGTTCAACAACAGTTACGGCGTACGGCCGTCGTGGTTGCACGCACAGGCGTTCACGGCAGACCGATCGGCCACGCACATCTCCGAGACACCGCAGCTCGTGCTGGACCGGATGGTGTGGAACAAGGTGTACCGGCGGTCGTTCTGGGACGAGTACGGGTACCGCTTCCCGGCGATCCGGTACGAGGATTATCCGGTGACGTTGAAGGCCCACCTCGACGCGGTGACGGTCGACACCGTCGCGGCGCCGGTGTACTTCTGGCGCGAGCGTGAGTCCGGCGACTCGATCACGCAGCAGAAGTTCCAGCTCGCGAACATCCGCGACCGGGTGGTCTCGGCCGGCTTGGTGCTCGACGAGATCGAGGACGCGCTGCCGGAGATCCGGCACCGGGTGCACGCGCACTTCCGGCAGATCGACCTGCACGCAATCCTGTCGGCGTTCGGCACGGTCCCGCCGGAGGAGGAGCAGCACCTCGTCGAGCTGACCACCGAGCTGCTGGACAGGCTCGACGAGGACGTGTTGGCGAACTCGCCGCGTCTCGCTCAACTCCAGTTCGAGGCCCTGCGTGCCGGCGACCTCGAACTCCTGCACAAGGTCGCGCTCGATCCAGAGGCGGCCGAGGAACACCTGCAGCTCACGAAGGCCGATTTCACCCTCGCGACCAGCGTGCGCGAGGTGTCGTGGATCGACGGCGAGCTGTCGGTCCGCGGCACCGCGGAACTCCGGCACCTGCAGTCGAAGCCGTCGACCCTGACCATCGGACTGGTGATCGCGGGCCGCAACCATCGCCTTCCGGTACGCCGCTACCCCGCGGAGGATCTCCGCGGGGAGCAGAGCCTCGTCGGGTTCGAGGTCCGCGTCAGCCGGGACCTGCTCGCGAAGTGCACCGCCGGTCCGTCCCACTTCGACGTACGGCTCCGTGCCGCAGGCGTCCGCCGGCGGGAACGCCTGCGTGGCCAGAAAGCAGGCAGCCCCGGTTGGCCTCCGGGTGCGTGGATCGACGACCTCAACTGGATCCAGCCCGGCCCGGGCAAGGACGGCGCGTTCGCCGTACGGCGGTTGTCGGACCCGTGCCGGTTGACGGCGGTCGAGCAGACACCGCACGCCTTGGTGCTGCACGGCCGGTCGGCCTTCGACGAGCCGTCGCTGTTCGTCAGCCGGCCGTTGTCGGGCGGCGAGGAGGAGCTGCCGCTCGAGCTGAACGGCCGGGACTTCACCGCGCGGTTGCCGATCCTGCCGATCCTCGAGGAGATCAACCCCGACGATCCGTTCAGCCAGCGCACGACGCGCGCGTTCCGGATGCGCGATCCGGAAGGCGCCGAGCAGGTACTCCTGTGGACGGCCGGCGATCGCCTGGTGTCCCACGCCGAGCGCGGACGAGTCGTGATGCTGACCCGCTCCACCGGCGGATACGTGAACCTGCACGAGTCGCCGATCCGCACGACCGCGACCGCTGCGGTTGCTGCAGGCAACATGTTGGTGGTGCGCGGGCCGGACTGGGGCGACGTCGACTTCAGTTGGCGACGGTACCTCCCCGACTCCGACGACCACGTCGACGTCGAGTGCCGACGTACCGTCTCCGACGACGGCTGGGCCGCCGTGGTCGAGATGGCCGCGCTGGAGCCGGCAGACTGGATCCTCTTCGCGACCCTCCGCGACGGCACGGCCTTCGCCGTCCACTGCGAACCGTTCCTGTCCAGCAAGCTCCCCCTGACCATCAACCGCAACCCCAAAACCCTAACCGTCCACCCCCAAGCCGGAACCCTCCACCTCGAAGTCACCTAACCCACCCCGCCGCCGGACCGACCAAAGGACGCCGCTTCGCGGCGGCTGCCGTCCGGCCGCCTGCGGCGGTGCGCGAACTGGTCTTGTGGTGCCGGGCTCCGGCGAAGCCACGTGCTCTCCGCGGTGATGGACTTGCGGGTGTTGGCGCCGTGGACGGAGCCGAGGGCGCATTGGTGAAAGGACGCCGCTTCGCGGCGGCTGTCTTTCCGCCGCCTGCGGCGGTGCGCGAACTGGTCTTGTGGTGCCGGGCTCCGGCGAAGCCACATGCTCTCCGCGGTGACGGCCCTGCGGGTGTTGGCGCCGTGGACGGAGCCGAGGGTGCACGGGTGAGTGGACGCCGCTTCGCGTCGGCTGTCTTCGGCTGCCGCCGTCGACAGGAGTACAGCTCGACAGGAGGTGTGCGCCTGCTGCGGTCCGATGATCGCCAGGCTGAGCGTGGTCGGGGCCTGGTGGGGGTGGTACCTCCTGTTGAGCTGCAGATTCTGTGTCGGGTCGTCCTGCTCGTGCTGGAGACGGAAGGTCATGCCCGGCGGGGAGTTCGCGCGGGCTCGGTGGGCGAACGCTCCAGTTCAGTGGGCAACCCCTGAACTGGAGGGTTGCCCGCTGGAAATTTCGGTAGGCAACCCCCGATTTCGACGGGCAACCTCTGGGCGCGGGCCGGCACGCGGGAGGTGGTCGCGAGCGGACCAACGCGCGCCGGGCCCGACCGCGGACGAGTTCACCAGGCGGGACGTGGCGAGGTGAGCAGGTGGGCAGCCTCAGGCCGGCGGGGCAATCGTATGGGCTCGGGGCGGGCGAGCGGCAGTCGTACGCGGCGGTCCGACTAGGTGGTACGCGGCGGTCCGACCAGGTCGTACCTGGCGGTCCGATCAGGTGGGTACGCGGCGGTCCGGCCAGGTCGTACCTGGTGAGCGGGCCAGGTGGTGTGTGGCGAGCCGGGCAGGTGGCCGAGCCAGGTCGAGGAGCAGGCCGGGGTGGCATGCCAAGGCGGTGGTCGGTGGTCAGGGTGGGCGTCGGCGGGGGCCGGGTGTGGGCTAGCGGTGGGCTATCAGGAGTTGGTGGGTGATGGGCCATTCGAGGGGAGTGCCGTCGGGGGTGGTGATGGAGGCGACGGGGGTGATGCGGTGGTCGATGAGCCAGTTGTTGCGCCAGGCGGTCGAGGAGGGGTCGATGGTGAAGCCGGCGCGTTCGGCGACTGCGGACCAGCCGGCGAAGTTCAGGCCGCGGAACTGTTCGTGGGTCTCGCTGAGCCAGTTGTCGACGTAGTCCTTGCGGGTGAGGAAGTCCATCGCGTCGGCGAGTCGCAGCAGCAGTCCGTCGGGGCGTACGTCGTACTCGAACCGGACGTGGGCGTTCTGCCGGAAGTCGTGGGCGAACTGGAAGAACCGGGCCCGTGTCGACAGTTTGCCCACGTACGCCGCGGGGTCGTCGAGCGCCTGCAACGAGGACACGTCGTCCGGATTGATGCCGTCGCTGTCGTCGAGTCGCAGTACGACGGGACGGTCGGGCTCGTCGGGGCCGCAGACGTCGGAGTTGATCCAGACACCGTTCGGCGCGGTGTGTGCGTACAGCGCGTCGGCGAACCGCTGCACCGTGTCGGGCCGCGAACCGTCGGCGTACGACCAGATCTCGTGGGTGAGTGCGAGCGTCAGCGTGGTGTCGATCGAGCGGGGTGGGAAGACCGCCGAGCCGAGCATGTTGCGCTGGTAGAAGTAGACGTTCGGGTTGCTGAAGAGGCCCTGTTCCTTCTTGTGCACGCACTCGGCGTACAGATGGCGGGCGACCTCGACGCCGATCAGGTCCGACTCGTGGAAGCGCGGGTCGCGATCGACGAGTTGCAGCGTGGCGCCGGTCGCGCAGCCGATGTCGAGGATCCGGCCGGGGCGCACGAAGTCCTTGATCTGTTGCCATTTCCGGTCGGCCGCGGTCTCGAACGCGTCGGCGTACGTCTTGTAGTCGCGGGTCGTGGTGAGGCCGCCGTCGTCACCGACCACGGGGTCGTTCACGCAGCGCGCGACGTGCGCGTCCAGCGCATACCGCTCGAACACGTCGACGGTCGCCGGATGGGCGAGCTGCTTCCACAGCTCGTTGCCTGCAGCAATCATGAGCAACACGTCCCACGGCCGCGCGGTACCGTCGGGTTCGACGCCGATCACCGTGTACCCGAGCCGCTCGTACAGCTTGCTCACTTCAGGTGTCGAGCAAGCGACCACCGTGTTGTCCGGCGTCAACCGCACCAGGTCGTCCGTCCCCGCCTCGATCGCCTTCACTGTCACCTCGGCGAAATCGTCGGTCGGCGGCGTGTCCACCACGCCCACCACCAACGACCGGATCCCGGCCGCCACGCTGAACCGCTCGATCGCTGCCTCCCGCCGATCGAACGCCACCGGATTCCGCTTCGTCGTTCGATGATTCGCCGACGTCACCGCCCAGACCACAGTCCGTTCGGCGTGCTCCCGCAGAAACTCTTCCTGAAACCGAGTCAGAACATGATGCCGCCCCGGAAACAACAAGTACTCGGTCAAACTCATCTCCTCCGCGGCTAGCATGCACCGACAACACATGATCCCAGGAGGAGGGGCCTCGGGATGCCACGCCTGACGCGCTGGTCGGTGGCTGCATGCCTGCTGCTGTCCGCGACGGCCTGCACGGACGCGAGCCGGGACGCCGACCACGCGCCGTCGAGCGGACCACAGACCTCGGCCGTGCAGTGGATGACGCCGGTGCCCAGGACATCGGTGACGCCGACACCTGCGACGTACAAGTACCAGGCCAACGACCTGCGGTACGCGCTTCCGGAGACGTACGGCGGCCGCCCGCTGGAGAAGTCGCTGTATCTCTACCCGCCGCCGGGCGACGACGAGCCGCGGGCCGATCCGCTGGCCGGGCATTCGGTTGAGCCGGAGCTCTGCCGGGACGTGATCCGGTACGCCGGGGTGCCAGGTGTGCCCGGCGACTTCATCGCCTCGACGACCCCGTCGGCGTTGGCGTACGCGGTACTGGGGCCGTGAACCGGACCGGTCAGGCCGTCCGTCGCCGTCAACATCGTCGAGCTGGCCGGGCCGCTCGGGGACAGGCTGCTCGACCAGCGCCTGCCGACCCCCGCCGAGTGTGCGCACATCAAGGTTGACGGCCGCGAACTCGCCACGGCGGTCGAGCGGCCGCTGCCGGGGTTCGGTGTCCGGACGCGCTACCTCGTGCGCACGTACCTGGTCCATGGCAAGCCCTGGACCGAGCGCACCGTGCAGTACCGCACCGCGACGTACGTCGTGCTGGTCCGGATCAATGCGTATGCCAATCCGGAGGCGGGCTTCCTCACCTCGCCCGCCAGACCCGCGACCGCCTGACCGCCGAGCTGAAGGGCTAGGCGTTGGATTACCAGACAGGACCTAGCTAGAGCAGGTCCCAGGTCAGGGGAGTTCCGGCTGGTACGTCGGTGCGGAACGGGCGGCCTTCTACCTGGGTGAAGAGGTCTGGGGCGAGGCCGCCGGCGGGGCGGATGGAGCGGACGTTCTCGAACGTGATGAGGTCGCCGGCGCGGACGTCCTGGGTGACGTAGAGGGAGCGGCGGAAACGCAGGACGTTCTGCTCGGCCTGCTTGGGGCCGATCACCGGCTCGCCCAGAGCGAGCTGCGCCACGCGGGTGCTCTCGACGAGCAGCTCCAGCTCCCAGGGCTCGAGGGAGAAGGCGGAGTCGACACCGCCGTCGATGCGCTTCAGCGTCACGTGCTTCTCGATCACGGTCGCACCGAGCGCGACCGCGGCGACCGCGGCGCCGATGCCCATCGTGTGATCGGAGAGACCGACCTGGACGCCGAGAGCGTCGCGCAGGACCGGGATGGCGCGCAGGTTCGACTGCTCCGGGGGCGCGGGGTAACTCGCCGTACAGGACAGCACGATGATCTGCTCGTTGCCCGTCGAACGGGCGGCGCGGACGGCGGCGTCGATGTCCGTCAGCGTCGCGGAGCCGGTCGAGATGATGATCGGCTTCCCGGTCTCCGCCATCCCGCGGACCAGCGGCAGGTCACCGATCTCGTTCGAGGCGACCTTGTACGCCGGGACGTCGAGCTTCTCCAGGAAGTCGATCGCGGTCGCGTCGAACGCCGACGAGAACGCGACCAGGCCGAGCGACTTGGCCAGCTCGAAGATCGGCTCGTGCCAGGCCCACGGCGTGTGCGCCTCCTCGTACAGGTCGTACAGCCGGGCCTCGCTCCACAGTTCGTGCTCCGCCGGCAGCCGGAACGCCGGCAGGTCGAGGTCGAGCGTCATCGTGTCCGCGGTGTATGTCTGCAGCTTCACCGCCTGGGCGCCGGACTCCGCGATCGCCCGGACGATGTCCTTGGCCCGCTCCAGGTCGCCGTTGTGGTTCCCGGACATCTCGGCGATGACGAACGGCTGGTGGTCCGGCCCGACCGGCACGCCGCCGATCTCGAGAGTGCTCATGATTTTCCTTGGTTTCGGCGGTCCTGTTTGCGCAGGCTGATCGGCAGCACGGTGATCTCGCGCCCGTCGGCGTACCGAGTCTCCGGCGGACCTTCGGTGAACCGGAAGCGCCGGTTCATCTGCCGGACGACGGTGTTGTGCTCGAGGACTTCCCCGGTGAGTACGTCGAGGCCGAGCTCGTCGAAGGCGTACGCCGTGGCCTCGCGCATGATCTCGATCCACGCCGGCAGCGTCTCGCCCCGCTCGGCCAGCCCGTCGGCGTCGAGGAAGAACCCCCAGCCGCCGGACGAGCCGTCCAGGTCGAAGAAGTTCACCACGCCGGCGGTCGCACCGTCGCGCGTGTAGATCAGCACCCGCCGCGAAGGGTCCACCGACGTCTTGGCCCACCACGCCGCGTGCTCGGCCGCGGTGATCTCGTGTGACGTGACGCTCACGTCCCGGTTCGCCTGCTGGTTGCGCAGTCGCCGGATGGTGTCGACATCGTCGTCAGTGGCGGTCCGCAGCATGCACCTAACCTAGCGTCTTCTCTTGAAGGGACCTGATGTGTAAACATCTTTCGACTTCACCTTGAACGACGGTCGGAGAGTGACATGAGAGTCTGGCGAACCATGGGTGTTCTGGGCGTGACCGCGGGCCTGTTGCTGGGCGGTTTGTCCGGTACGGCGTCCGCCGCGCCGGCCGCGGCCGATCAGCAGACGTGTACGCCGAGCACGTCCACGCCGTTGCGGCAGTTCCGGGCGAGCTGGATCTCCTCGGTGGTGAACATCGACTGGCCGTCGAAGACCGGTCTGAGCGCCGCGCAGCAGCAGGCCGAGCTGGTCGGCTGGCTCGACGACGCGGTCCGGCAGCACCACAACGCCGTCATCCTCCAGGTCCGCCCGACCGCGGACGCGTTCTGGCCGTCGAAGGTGGAGCCCTGGTCGCAGTACCTGACCGGCCACCAGGGTGGCGACCCCGGCTACGACCCGCTGAAGTTCGCCGTTGCCGAGGCGCACAAGCGGAACCTCGAGCTGCACGCGTGGTTCAACCCGTACCGGCTCTCGATGGGTACCGACCTCAACGCGCTCGTCCCGACGCACCCGGCGCGGCTGCACCCGGACTGGGTGGTGAAGTACGGCGGGAAGCTCTACTACAACCCCGGCATTCCGGCGGCCCGCAAGCTGGTCGAGGACGCGATCATGGACGCGGTCGCGAACTACGACATCGACGGCGTGCACTTCGACGACTACTTCTACCCGTACCCGGTGGCCGGCCAGACGTTCGACGACGCCGCGACGTTCGCGCAGTACGGCGACGGGTTCACGAACCTGCAGGACTGGCGGCGGCACAACATCGACTTGCTGATCCAGGAACTGGGCCAGAAGATGCACGCGATCAAGCCGTGGATCAAGTTCGGCATCTCCCCGTTCGCGGTCTGGCGGAACAAGGCGACCGATCCGGAGGGCACCGACACCACGGCGGGCGTGCAGACGTACGACGACCTCGCGGCCGACACTCGTAAATGGGTCCGCGACGAGTGGATCGACTACATCGTCCCGCAGGTGTACTGGGCCGGCGGGTTCGCACCGGCCGACTACAACAAGATCGTGCCGTGGTGGGCCGACCAGGTCCGTGGTACGCACGTCCACCTCTACATCGGCGAGGCGACGTACAAGGTCGGTACGTCGACCCAGTCGCCGGACTGGTCGGACCCGCGCGAGTTGAGTGATCACCTCGCGTTCGACAGCACGATCCCCGAGGTGCAGGGCAACGTCTACTTCTCCGCGAAGGACGTCCGCGCCGACCGCCTCGGTGCGACCACGCTGCTCAACAACACCTGGTACACCAAGCCTGCGCTGATCCCCGCCATGCCGGCGCTCGACTCCCGCGCACCGCTCCCGGCACACGCGGTCCACGCGACCCGCACCGCGGACGGCGTCCAGGTGAAGTGGTCCAGAACCTCGCAGGACACCACGTCGTACGCGATCTACCGGCGCGAACTCACCGGCGGCGACCACTGCCCCGACAACGACGCCCGCAACCTGCTAGCCACCGTCCGCGCGACCGACGCAACCCAGTCCTACGTAGACACCACAGCAACCCCCGGTACGGCGTACCGCTACACGGTCACCGCCCTGGACCGCCTCGCCAACCAAAGCACCCCGATCCCTGCAATCACCACCCGCTGAAATCCTGCTAACGGTAGTGTCCAGCGCCTGCTAACGGTAGTGCGGAGTCGCGTGGCAGTCCCGTGCGTCACGGGCTCCTGAGGCCTGGTGTGGTTGTTTGCTGCGTCGGGACGGGGCCGGTGGGGTAGGTCGGCGAGGGGGATGCCGGGATGCTGGTCGGGAACGGGCCGGTGGGGAACGGCTGGGTCGGTTGGGTCCCGGTTGGGATGCTGAGGGACGGGATGCTGGAGGACGGGATGCCGGGGGTCGGCGAGCTCGTCGTCGATCCTGTCGGGAACCCGGTTGCTGATGAGGTTGGGAAGGGTGTGGACGGGGACTGCGTCGGGAAGGTTGGGGTCGGCGACTTCGGTGGGTAGGGGTTCGCCGGGGGTGGTGGGTAGATCTGGTAGACCCGGACCGTTCCGAGCTGGAAGCGGAGTTCCGTCAGTTTGTCCAGGTTCTTCGGCGGTGCACTGACCCGCTCGTCGAGCAGCAGCCACTGGACGTCGTACTGCGTCCGCAGCGTCTCGATCGTCTGACGGGTCGGGTTGCTGAACACCTCGTCGTTCAGTTCCAGCAGGTCCTGGTTCCAGTACGGTCCCTGGACGCCGGCGGGGTAGGTGTCGTCGACCCGGGCCTGGTACGACCAGCCTTGGATGAGCACGCGCCGTTCGGCGTACCCCGCGATCCAGTACGAACCCACCTGGCAGTGCGAGGCCCGCGCCTGGTGGCAGTGCACGTTCGTGGCGATCCGGTCGTCCGACCCGGAGTTGCGGCGGATGAAGTGGGCTGCCTCGATCCCGCCCGGGGCGATCGAGTCGTACGACGTCATCGGCGGGTCCGCGAACCGCCGTACCGACGCGACCGTCGGCGAGACCGTCGTACCCACCAGCACCGCGACTGCGATCAACGCCCAGGTACGGCGGGAACCGCGCAGGACCAGTCCGAAAACGCCGATCCCGAGCACCGCGATGACGAGCGCCACCGCGAGGCCCTGCCCGAAGCAGCTCGCCGACGTACACGATCGCGGCGTCTGGTGCCTGCCCCAGTAGATCGCGGCGACGCCGATCGCGAGCGCGACGCCGGCGATCCAGTACTGGCGTCGCTCCAGCGACCCGAGACCCCAGGTCGCGAGCAGGACGCCGAACACGAAACCGGTGCGGACGAAGAACAGTTGGGTGTCCCCACGATCGGCGAGCAACGAGGCCCCGAGCACCGCGGCCACGAACCCGGCCGTCAGGAACAGCACCATCGGGTCGCGAGGCACCCGCCGCCTGATCAGCAACGCGCCGACGACGGGCATCGCCCAGCCGGCCACGATGATCACCGCGATGACCGTGACCGCCGAGCCGCCACCCATCCGGTCCGCCAGGCTCTCGAACGTCGCCCCCGGATCGAACCGGACGGTCGACGCCGCGCCCCGCAGTACGAAGAAGAACGTCAACGCATAGGCAGCCGCGACACCGAGGCCCAGCACCAGCGAGCGCAGGTTCAGCCGGCCGCGCTGCACGGTCAGATGGATCCACGCGACCGCCAGCCCCGTCGCGTAGACGGGCAGCGTGGTCGCCTTCGTCAGCGCCAACGCGGCGATCAGCACGCCTGCCACGACGAAGAGCCTGAACAACTGGCCCCGCGTCGTACCCGGACGGCGGCGCAGCAACAGCGCCGTGACCGCGATCAGCGGCAGCAACAACACCGTCGAGAAGGCCTGCGGCGGATTGGTGAGCTCGCCCAGCGAGAACGGCCCGTCCGCGAAGACGCGGTCCGACACCGCCCACGGCCAGGCGACCAGATCGCCACCGGCCACCATGAGCCCCGCGCCGATCGGAGCGGCCACCGCGCGGCCCGTCAGCACCATCCCCACGGCGGCCGCGCCGAGCACGGTCAGCAGGATCCAGGCGAACGGCACCATCCGCTGCGTCAGTACGTCGAGCGGCACGCTGGTGATCCAGTGCGCGGACGCGATGTGCTCGTACGCCGCCCAGTGGCTCGTCAGCCACTTGCCGTCGGCGTACGGGATCCGCGGCGGGACGTGATGGGTCAGCTCGCCGGCGATCGCGAGGTTGTGCGGGGCGTCGGAATCGGGCCGCAACGCGTCCGGGCCGTTCAGCGGGATCAGTTGCGAGCCGACCCGGACGAACCACGCCCCGGCGATCCCGATGGCGAGCATCACACCCGCCACCGACCACCACGGCGTCGGTCGCTCCACCGGCCTGGGCCGCGGCAACGCCCGCCAGACGCCGAACGCCAGCGCGGGCATCAGCAGTCCCGCGAACGGCATGTCGAACAGCATCCCGATCGGGTACGCGAGCGCCTCGACGGCCATCCCGAACGCCGTACCCAGGACGACGTCCACGGAGAACCAGCCCGCTCCGCCGGTCAATCGCCGCCAGAACATCGTGCCCGGTACGACGATCACGACCAGCAGGTAGCCGAGATAAGCGGCCGGCATCCAGGGCGGATGCTCCTGTAACGCCACGAACCACGCGATCGGCAGCACGGGCAGGGTCACCAGCACCGCGGTCCGCCGGCCGCGCGCTCTGCCCGGTCCTGCGGTCACGCGCTGTCGCCGGCCCGCTCTGATCATCGGCAAAGTGTATGAGTCCCATCAGCCGGCCATCCGGCCGGTGGCTGGTGACCGCCGGAGGTCCGACGCTAGGCTTCGGGACTATGAGTTCGGTGGATCGGGGTCGGGTCAGGGAGTTGATGGGTGAGGTGATGACGGCCCAGGGCCGTGCGTTGCCTGCCGAGGACACGGCGGATCTCCGCGAGATCGGGTTCCGGTCGCTGGACTTCTCCGAGCTGGCCCTCCGGGTGGAGGACGAGCTCGGCGACGAGCTGAACTTCGATGCCCCCGGGCTGCGCCGGATCGCGACCGTCGGCGACGTACTGGACTTCATCGAGCAACTCCAGTCGGCGTGAGCCCCCGCCGCAGCACCGCCCTGATCGGCGACGACAACACCGTGGTCGTCGCGGGCAAGCGCCTGACCTGGCGGACCCTGCACAAGCTGCCGCAGATTCCCTCACCCGCGGCCGTCCTCGTCGACAACGGCGCGGACGCGCTGGCCGCCGTACGGCACCACGCGGTCCACGGCACCGAGCTGCTCGTCGCGACCGAGTCCCGCGTCGACGAGCTCATGCGCGAGGAGCTGGGCGAGTCCGGTTTCGCGATCGTTCTGCCCGATGGGGCAATCACCCCGGCCCGGCTGAAGCGCGTCGAGGAGTCCGGCCGCGCCTGGCTGCTCACCTCCGGCTCCACCGGCCGGCCGAAGCGCATCGGCCACACGCTGGAGTCGCTGACCACTGTCACCGCCGACCAGCCGCCGCGGACGTGGCTGCTGCCCTACTCGCCGGGGACCTACGCCTGGTGGCAGGTCGTCACGCTCTCGCTCACCCAGGCCGACCAGGGCCTGGTCGTCGTCGAGCCGCGCGAGCTGGAGGACTGGCCCGCGATCGCCACGGAGCACGGCGTCACGGCAGCATCCGGTACGCCGACATTCTGGCGGCAGGCGATCTACCGCGACGCCGACGCGCTGTCCGGCGTACCGCTGGAGCAGATCACGCTCGGCGGCGAGCCCGTCGACCAGGCGATCCTCGACCAGCTCCGGGAAGTCTTCCCGAAGGCGCGGATCTCCTGGATCTACGCCTCGTCGGAGGTCGGCGCGTCGATCGTGGTGCACGACGGCAAGGCCGGGTTCCCGCGGTCCTGGCTGGACCGCGCGCCGGAGCCGGAGCGGCCTGCCCTGAGCGTGGAGGGCGACGAGCTGGTGATCCGCTCGCCGCACCACGGCGCCGGCCTGGTCGGTGCGGTGCGGACCGGCGACCGGGTCGAGTTCGACGGTGACCGCGTGCTGATCACGGGTCGCCTGGACAGTGACGAGATCAACGTCGGCGGGTCCAAGGTGTCGGCCGGTGTGGTGCGGAACGTGCTGATGGGTCATCCGGGCGTGTCGTGGGCCCGGGTCTTCGCGCGCAAGGCGCCGCTGGTCGGCCGGATGGTTGCCGCCGAGGTGGTGCCGAACCGGTCGCTCGGCCCGATCACCGACGCCGACCTGGTCCAGTGGTGCTCGACCCGGTTGCCGGACTACGGCGTACCGCGGCGGATCAGGTTCCTCGACGAGATCCCGCAGAAGGAAAGTCTGAAGAGTGATGTCTGAGACTCCCAGTGCCGTGACTCCCAGTGCCGTCCCGCCGGCGTCGGTCGTGCTGGTCTCGGGCGGGTCCCGCGGCCTCGGCCTGGCGATCGTCACCGACCTGCTCGCCGCTGGGGTGAAGGTCGCCGCGTTCGCCCGCACCGTCACACCCGAGTTGAGCGCGCTCGGCGAGAAGTACCCGGACCGCCTGTACTACGGCTCGGTGGACGTCAACGACAGCGCGGCCACGCAGGCGTTCGTCAAGGCCGTCGAGGGCACCCTCGGCCCGATCGATGCCCTGGTCAACAATGCGGCGATCGGCCAGGACTCGTTGCACGTCCACACGTCCGCCGAGCACCTGGCCGAGATCATCCAGACCAACCTGACGGCGCCGCTGGTGCTGACCCGGTTCGTCCTGCGCCGGATGCTCGCGAAGGGCCTGAAGGGCCGCATCGTCAACATCACCTCGATCTGCGCCCAGCGCGGCTACCCCGGCCTGGTCGCGTACTCCGCCACCAAGGGCGGCATGGACGCGGCCACCCGTTCGCTGGCACGCGAACTGGGCGGCCGCATCCTGGCCAACGCCATCGCCCCCGGCTTCTTCGCCTCCGAGATGTCCGCGGTCCTGGGTCAGACCCAGCTCGACCAGATCACCCGCCGTACGCCGACCGGCCGCCTCACCGAGCCGGAAGACGTACTCCCCCTGGTCCGCATGCTCCTCCTCGACAACACCAACCTCAACGGCCAGGTCCTGGTCGTGGACGGCGCCGCCTCGATCTAAGACGTGACCTCGACCGGCTTCGGCGAGGGGCGGAACCAGGTCCAGGGGCGGACGGTCAGCGTGATGATGGCGAGGCTGACGGCGGCGTAGATCAGGGAGCCGACGAAGGCCGCGTGGACGCCGTCGGCGAGGACCTCGCGTGGGACGGCCGAGGTGGAGTTGCGGCTTGCGGTGCCGAAGATGGTGACCAGGATGCCCAGGCCCAGCGCCCCGCCGACCTGCTGGACGACGTTCAGCATGCCGGACGCCGCGCCCGAGTCCTCCGGTGCGACGCCCGCGATGGCGCGGCCGACCAGCGGGATGAAGATCATCCCGGCTCCCGCTCCGAACAGCAGCAGCGGGCCGACCACGTCGTGCAGGTAGGTGCTGTGAGGGCCGAGCCGCGTCAGCCAGATCGTGCCGAGCGTGACCAGCGTCGACCCGGCCAGCAACAGCTTCCCGCCGTCGATCCGGGCGACCAGCTTCGGTACGACGCGCGACGCGGTGAACAGCAGACCGGTCATCGGCAGGAACGCCAGCCCGGCCGCCAGCGGGTTCAGTGCGAGCACACCCTGCAGGTACTGCGTGAGGAAGAAGAACATCCCGAACATCGTCCCGACCACCAGCAGCATCGTCAGGTACGACGCCGAGCGCACCGGCGACCGGAACAGCCGCAGCGGAACGATCGGGTGGCTCACGCGCCGTTCGACCAGCACGAACGTGACCAGCAGCGCCACCCCGACGGCGAACGCGACCAGCACCTCGGGCGACGACCAGCCCTTCTCGGCGACCCGGATGAACCCGAACACCAGCGAGGTGATGCCGAGCGTCGACGTGAGCGCGCCGGCGATGTCGAACCGGCCGGTCTCCGGCGCGGTCTCGGTCAGGACACGACGGGCCGCGAACACCAGCGCGATACCGATCGGGACGTTGATGAACAGGCCCCAGCGCCACGACGCCCAGTCGGTCAGCATGCCGCCGAGCACCAGGCCGACGCTGCCGCCGCCGGAGGAGACGAGGCTGTAGTAGCCGAGCGCCTTCATCCGTTCCGGACCTTCGCGGTACGTGAGCATCAGCAGGGTCAGCGCCGCCGGAGCCGCGATGGCACCACCGATGCCCTGCAGGACGCGCGCGGCGAGCAGCAGTTCGGCGTTCGGGGCGAGACCGCCGAGGAGTGAGGCGAGCGTGAAGATGCTGACGCCGGTGACGAACACCCGGCGGCGCCCGAGCAGGTCGCCGGCGCGTGCGCCGAGCAGCAGCAGACCGCCGAACGCGAGCGCGTAGGCGTTCTGCACCCACGACAGGCTGGACGGGCTGAAGTGCAGGGCCTGCTGGATGTGCGGCATCGCGATGTTCACCACGGTGCCGTCGAGGATCACCATCAGCTGGGTGACCAGGATGACTGCGAGAACTACCCCCGGCCGCCGGGCAGGCGTGACCGGAGCGGCGCCGGCCGGCGCCGTGGATGTTGCCGACATAGTGCTCCTTACCCCGGAGGGGCTACAGTTGTGAAGGAAAGCGGAGACTTCCTCCGGATACAATACGGAGGCGACCTCCGCTTTGCAAGCGATATTGTTGGCGGACGCCGGGAGGAGGGCTGAATGGCGCCACAACCACTGCCGTGCACGCGGCCGACCCGCGCGGACGCCGCCCGGAACTACGACCGCCTGGTGACGGCTGCCCGGGAGACGTTCGCCGAGCACGGCACCGAGACGTCGCTGGAGGAGATCGCCCGCCGCGCCGGCGTCGGCATCGGTACGCTCTACCGCCGCTTCCCGAACCGGACCGCGCTGCTCGAGGCGGTCTACGTCGAGGAGATCCAGTCGGTCTGTGACCGCGCCTACGACTTCGACCGGGAGCTGGAGCCGTTCGAGGCGCTGGCTGCCTGGCTGCGCAGCTTCCTCGGCTACGGCCTGTCGAAGGGCAGCCTGGCCCAGGAGCTCACGGTTGCTCTGGGCAAGGACTCGCCGTTCTTCCAGTCCTGCAAGGTGAATGTGCAGGAAGCCGGCAAACTCCTGCTGGACAAGGCGAAAGCGGCCGGCGAGGTCCGGCCGGAGCTCGAGCTGCCGGACATCCTGCGCCTGGTCGGCAGCATCAACATGGGTCGCGAAACGGAGCCCGAGCAGGCCCATCGCCTGCTCGACATCGTGCTCTGCGGACTCAGGCCCGCTGCCCCCGCACCTCAGCCAGCGAAGGGTTAGCGCGGTCCCGCTCCGTGGGCTTGAGCTGCTCGACCGGCCATGGGATCGCCAGCTCCGGATCGAACAGGTCGACCACGACCCGCTCCGGTGTCCAGTGCTCGTTCACCAGGAAGTTGTACGTCGTGTGCGGCGTCAGTGTGCAGAACGAGTTCCCCACGCCGCGCGGCACATACAGCGCGTCCGACGGACCGAGCTCGAAGGTCTCGACCCGGCCGAACGTGTCGGTGTCCCGCAGTTCGACGATCGCGGCGAACACGCGTCCCGATGTCGGTGACAGGTACTTGTCCCACGGCTCCGCGTGGATCCCGCGGACGATGCCCGGCTGCTCGAAGTACGCGACGTTGTGCTGGACGACGTCCATCCCGAGCTCGGCCAGCTTCGCGCGGTGGAAGTTCTCCTTGAACCAGCCGTCGTCGTTCGGCTGGATCTCGAGCTCGACCCGCAGTACGCCGTCGATCGACGTGCGGTGGGCCTTCATCGGCGCACCTGCCGCCGCGCGTCGAGCTGTGCCTGATCCGCGGCGGTCAGCCCCGCCTCCCAGCCGGCGCCGTTGGTGATCCGGGTCCGCCGGGTCGTCGTGTTCGGGAACAACTTGGTGTACAAGGCCTCCACGTGCTCTTCGCGCTTGGTCAGCACCGGCAGCAGCCGTTCGGCATCGGTCTGCGGTACGGCGGCCTCGGCGGCGGACGCGGTCGCCTGCAGCCGCTCACCGATCCGCATCGCATAAGCCATCAGGAACGACTGCCGGAACGAGCGGGTCCGGGACTCGCCGCGCCGGCCGATCTGCTTGCCCGCGGCAAGCATTGCCCGATTCGCCTGCACCAGCAGCGAGGTGCTGAGGATCTCGGTGTGCTGGAGCTCCAGCTCGGCGCCCACGACCGTGACGACGGCCAGGTTCTCGATCACGACTGTGCGGCAACGGTTCGCCGAGGCGACAGCCCCGACCAGTTGCGCCTTGGCCGAGACGTACGGCGTGTCCACCCACAACCGGCGCGCAGCGGAACCGTCCGGAATCTCCTCGTCCGCCTCGATCAGCGCACTGTCGAGGGAGAACTTAGCCATCAGCTCCTGCGCCTTACCGGACAGGGCTTCGGCCTCGTCCGGGAACTCGGTCGCCTCCGCCTTCGCAAGCAGCGCCCGGATCCGCGCCAGCATCTTCCCGTTCGCCGGTACGGCGGAGCGCTCCCGGCGTGCCGGC
>DASXXB010000340.1:0-28653 GCA_036503355.1 Kribbella sp.
CGACGACCTGACGTGGGCCGTGCGCGGGCGTGCCGTCGACGACCCCTCGGAGTGGTGGTGGGAGCTTCGGCCGCATCTGCGCTACGGCACGGTCGAGGTCCGCGTGCTCGACGTCCAGGCAACCACGGATCGGACGAGCGCGATCGTGCGGTTCGTCCACGCACTAGCCGCCAGGCTCGTCGAGCTGCACCACCTCGGTCAGCTCCCCGCGCCGGCGCCGTCCTGGCGGATCGCCGAGAACCGGTGGGCCGCGCTCCGGGACGGTGTCCGGGGTGAGCTTCTCGACCTTCGCACCGGTACATCCCGGCCCACGCGGCAATGCCTGCACGACCTCATCGACGGCGCGGAACAGTACGCGCCGGGCGGGCTGGACGACGTCCGAGCGCTGGTCGAGGACCCACCGGTCGACCACCTTCGGGCGCTCGGTCCCAACCGGGTCGTCCCGTGGCTCGCGGAGGTGTTCACCGGATGAGGTTGCTGACCCTCCCCGGCGTCTTCGCTCCGATCTCCGACTCGTGGCTGCTCGCCGACGCAATCCGCCAGGAGCCACTGCACGCTGCGTCGCGGGCGCTCGACATCTGCACGGGCAGCGGTGTGTTGGCGTTGACGGCGGCGGCGTGCGGTGCGGTCACGACCGCGATCGACGTTTCGCGGCGCGCGCTGCTCACGGTGCGGCTGAACGCGTTCCGGGCGGGCGTGCAGGTTCGGACGCTCCGCGGCAGGACGTTCGCGCCGGTCGCGGGGGAGCGGTACGACCTGATCGTCAGCAATCCGCCGTACGTGCCGTCGCTGCGGCCCGGCGTACCGCGGTCCGGCGCCTGCCGGGCCTGGGAGGCGGGGTACGACGGGCGCATCGTCCTGGACGCGCTGTGCGACGGAGCGGCCGCACATCTACGTCCCGGCGGAGCGCTGCTGGTAGTTCACTCGTCACTGATCGGGATCGACGCGACGGTCGCGCGGCTGCGGCGCAGCGGCCTGGTGAACGTCGACGTACTGACGAAGGTGCGGGGTCCGTTGGGTCCGTTGATGCGCGAGCAGCAGGCACTCGGCACGATCTGCGCGGACATCGAGGAGGAGGACGTGGCGATCATTCGCGCGAGCGCGCCGGCGGCCGGGTGATCGGCAGCGTGTGCGTGCCGTCGCAGAACGGCGGGATCGCGCTGCGTCCACAGCGGCACAGCGCGACGGTACGCCGGGACGCGGGAATCGGGTCGCCGTTCTCGTTCAGCAGTTCGAACTCCCCGCGAACCAGCAGCGGACCGTCGGGATAGGCGCGGATCTGGGTCATGCATTCCTGTACCCACAGGCGAATCCGGCGAATTGCGCCGGGTACCGGAGCCGCATGCAACTACCACCGCCACGTGGACCGCTCAGCCGTTGGCTGCGCGACTGCCTGACGCAGAACGACCATGGTGCGCCGCATCCCGAGGTCCAGGTGTCCGCGTGCCCGTACGCCGACGACGACCTCCAGCTGTCCCTGTGGATCGCCAACGAGCTGCAGTACCGCGGCTTCGACGGCGTGGACCCCGAGCGCCAGTGGGATCCGGACGTCATCGCCTTTCGTACCCGGTTGGAGCAGCCGTGGACCGCGTGGCTCGAGGCGAACTGCCGCAGCAAGCCCGGCGCGCAACCTGTCGCGGTCCAGCTCCGCACCTTGATCGACAGCGCAGACGGCCCGCGATTCGCGCCGTACCTGCGCCGGCACGCGACCCGCGAGCAGTTCCGTGAGTTCGTGATGAATCGGTCCGTGTACCAGCTCAAGGAGGCCGATCCGCACAGCTTCGGCATCGCACGCCTGGACGGGGATGCCAAGGCCGCGCTGGTCGAGATCGAGGCCGACGAGTACGGCGGTGGGCGGCGCGAGCGGATGCACTCGGAGCTTTTCCGTACGACGATGCGCTGGCTGGGACTCGACGACGCCTACGGCCACTACGTTCCCGACGTACCGGCTGTCACGCTGGCGGTGTCGAACGTGATGTCGCTGTTCGCGCTCCACAGCCGCTGGACCGCGGCGCTCCTCGGGCATCTCGCGGCGCTCGAGATGACGTCCACGTTGCCGAACCGGCAGTACGCGACCGGTGCGATCCGGCTGGGCGCCTCGGAGGACCAGGCGCGCTACTTCACCGAGCACATCGAGGCCGATGCGGTCCACGAACAGATCGCCGCGCACGACCTCTGCGGCTCGTACGTGCGGCAGCACCCGGAGGCGCTCGGCGACATACTGTTCGGCGCGTGCTGTGCCCTGAAGGTCGACGACCTCGTCGCCGAACGGCTGTTGTCGAAGTGGATCGGTCCGTCGGTGCGCGAGAGCGCGCAGGCGGAGAGCTGACGCTGCACGCATCCGGGGCACGCTCGAGTTGGTGCCCCGGATCGTCGGCAGGCCTGTACTACTCGGTGGGCCGGGACGCGCGAGACCCAGTTCTCGTGCCAACCGCACTCGACGTGTCCCTGCGCTGTTGGAGGGCCTGTTCGCCATCAGCTCACTCCGGGATCTGCCGCACGTCAACCAGGCATCGTTGTCAGAAACCTATGTACAGGTTGACCGTTGAACCGGTCGTCCTCGGTTGCCGTTGGCAACACCGACGAATCAGGACTTCTCGCGGAAGTCGAGGTCGCGATTGACGATCTGCTCGGCGATCTCGTTCACGGTCGCGTCGTGGGCGAACGCGTGCGCCCGCATGATCGCCAGCGCGTCCTCCGGCCTGACCCGCAGTTGCACGATGACCATCCCGGTCGCCTGGTGCACCACCGACCGAGCGGCCCAGACCTCGTCCGTCTCGTGCGACGTGGCGTCGTGCAGGACGGCGGCGCCCACCGCATCGGCGAGGAACTGGACGACGTCGGCGGGTTCGCGCAGTCCCTGGTGGCTGTAGACACTGAAAACCCCGAAGGGCTGCCCGGCCGGCCGCATGGGGAAGCAGTGCAGCACGACGTTGCCGGCGGCCTCGAGAGCTGATCGAGTGAACTCGGGCCACCGACTGTTCGCGGTGCCGCGCAGGTCGGTCACCACCGGCGCGTTCTGCCGGTACGCGTCCCGGCAGGGGCCCTCACCGAGGACGTCCTGCAGATTCTCCAGCCGGGAGGACAGTTCGTCGGTCGCGGCCAGCGTCATCCGGTTGCCGATGTCATCGGTGTTGATGTTGATCGAGCTGCCCGCGCCACCGATCAACGCGGTGCTTGCCTCGCACAACCGTACGGCGAGTTGCTGCCGGGGGTCCGCGGCAGCAACGAGTCTGGCCAGCCGTCCGAGCACCGCTGCACGATCCACAACGTCTCCAGACACAGTCGTTGGCTCAACGTTTGATGCTGGTCACCTCGGCCGCGGCCGCAGCGGGCGCGAGGACCGCCAGCGGTTGCAGAGACTCGACGGTCAGCGGATGTTCCTGGTCCGTGACGGTCTCGAGGTGGTGCAGCAAGATGCCTTCCCGCAGCGCCCAGGGCGATACCTCCAAGCTGCTGATGTCGAGGGTGGCCATCGCCGCGCTCGCAACGACGGCTCCGGCCAGCGACTGCCGGGCACGGTACTGCGAGATCCCCCGCAGCCTGGCCCGCTCGCCGCTGGACATGGCGGCGAGCCGCGGCAGCCACCGGTGGACGTCCCGCCTGGCCAGCGAACGTTGGACGAAGGGCCCACGCCGCTGCGGCGGCGCGCCGGCCAGTCGGGCGAGTTGTTTGAACGTCTTCGAGCTGCCGATGACCTGCTTCGGATCGCCTTCCCAGAGCAGGCGGTCCGAGACCTGGCGCAGCGTCGTACGGACATGGTGACGCAACTCGTGCAGCTGGTCCCGGCTCGGTGGGTCGTCGGGCAGGAAGCGGCGGGTCAGCCGGCCGGCGCCGAGCGGGAGCGACGCCGCGAAGTCCGGGCGGGCGTCGCGGCCGAGTGCGATCTCCATCGAACCGCCGCCGATGTCCAGCACGAGCAGCCGGCCCGCGGACCAGCCGTACCACCGCCGTACCGCCAGATAGGTGAGCCGGGCTTCGTCCTCGCCGCTCAGGAACCGGAGCTGGATTCCGGTCTCGTTCGCGAGCGTCGCGGCGATGTCGCCCGCGTTCGCCGCGTCCCGGATCGCCGACGTGGCGAACGCGTACATCCGGTCGACCTGCAGGTCACGGGCCACCCTGGCCGCCGTACGAACGGCTTCGACCACCCGGCGGATACCGGTGCCGGCGATGGTGCCGTCCGGTTGCAGCGCCTCGCCGAGCAGGATCCGCTGCTTGAACGCGTGGGTGGGGAGCGGGGGCGCGCCCGGTACGGCCTCCGCGACCTGCAGTTGCGCGGTGGTCGATCCGATGTCCAGTACGCCGATCTTCATGTGGCCTCGGTGCCCGCAGCGAAACGCCCGGGGCGGCCCCGCTCCCTCCGCCTCAGCGGTCGGCGTGGTCCTCGACGGCCTGCTTCAGGTCGTCCTTGGGCATGCCGGACGTACCGGGGATGTTCGCGTTGGCGGCCTGCTGGGCCAGCTGCTCGCGGGTCATCTCGCCGGGTTGCTCCCCGAGGTGCTGCTTGCGGCTGGCAGTGAACGCCTCGCCGAGCTCGGCACGGCGTTCGTCGGAGAGGTTGGACCGCATGCCGGGGAGCACCTTGGTCTCCTCCTCCTCGACGTGGTGCGTCACCGCGTCGACCAGGTTCTGCAGGGCCTTGTCGAAGTCGGGCGACGTCGGGTCGGTCTCGGCGAGCTTCGCCAGCAGCTGGTCGGCCTCGATGTGCTCCTGCTGGCTGTGCGAGACGTCCTCCTTCTCGCCGGCCTCCGCGGCGGCGACCGGGTAGACCTCGGCTTCCTCGGCCCGGCTGTGCGCGGTCAGCAGGGTGGTGAGCACCGGCAGCAGATTGGGACGGTTCTCGGGCTCGTCCTTCAGTGCGTCGAACAGCCGCTCGACCTCACGGTGGTCCTGCATGATCAGGTCGACAACATCGGTACTCATCACTGTCCCCTTCGGGTTGTCGGGTAGCCCGCCTACATGCCGGTGCCCGACAGGTGCCGCATGCAATCGCTGAATGTGTGCAGCGCGGCCGGGTACCGGGGCGATCGGCGGAGGGAGATCATGAACCACGACGAGTGCCCGGTACTGGACGCGCTGGTGGACTACCACCGGCACGACTACGCGAACTACTGCCCGCCCGGCCACAAACAGGGCCGGGGCGCCGATCAGCGGGTCGTGGACGTTCTCGGCGCCGACGTCTTCCGATCCGACCTGCTGGCGACCGGCGGGCTGGACGACCGGATGAGCGGCGGCAAGGTTCTGCAGCGCGCGCAGGAGCTGATGGCCGACGCGGTCGGGGCCGAACAGGCGTTCTTCTCGACGTGCGGCAGTTCGTTGTCGGTGAAGAGCGCGATGATGGCCGTCGCCGCGCCCGACGACGTGATGCTGATCGGCCGGGATGCGCACAAGTCGGTGATCGCCGGTCTCACCCTGACCGGGATCCGGCCGGCCTGGATCCGGCCGCGCTGGGACGACGAGCTGCATCTGGCGCATCCACCGTCGCCGGAGGCCTTCGAGCAGGGGTTCGCGGATCATCCGGACGCGGTCGGCGCCTTGGTGACGAGCCCCTCGCCGTACGGCACTTGCAGTGATCTCGAGGGTATTACCGAGGTTTGCCACCGGCGAGGGAAGCCGCTGATCGTGGACGAGGCCTGGGGAGCGCACCTGCCGTTCCACGACGAGCTGCCGACCTGGGCGATGGACGCCGGTGCCGATGTCTGCGTGGTATCGATCCACAAGATGGGTGCCGGGTTCGAGCAGGGCTCGGTGTTCCACCTGCAGGGCGACCTGGTCGACCCGGTCCGGCTGAAGCAGAGCGCCGACCTGTTGTCGACCACGAGCCCGAACGTGCTGTTCTTCGCGGCCATGGACGGCTGGCGGCGGCAGATGGTCCTCGACGGATCGAAGCTGCTCGGTACGGCGCTGCGCCTGGCGCAGTCGGCGCGTGGCGACATCGACGCTCTGCCGGGCCTGAACGTGCTCGACGAACGGCTGGTCGCGAAGGAGGCGTCGCACGATCTGGACCGGTTGCAGATCATGATCGACACGCTGGAGGCCGGGATCTCCGGCTACCAGGCGTCGGACTGGCTGCGCGCGGAGCGTTCGGTCAACGTCGGGTTGTCCGATCACCGGCGGATCGTTGCCCAGTTCACCTTTGCCGACGACGCGCGGTCCGCGGACCGGCTGGTGTCGTCGCTGGCCGACCTCACCCGGACGTCGTTGCCGGCGCCGAGATCGGTGGTGCTGCCCACACCGCAGGACCTCGAACTCGAATCGGTGGTCTCACCGCGGGAGGCGTTCTTCGCTGCGCAGGAAGCGGTTCCGGCCGACAAAGCCGTCGGACGGGTGGCGGCGGAGCAGCTCACGCCGTACCCACCGGGGATCCCGGCGATCCTGCCGGGGGAGCGGATCACCACGGGCGTCGTCGACTACCTCCGCTCGGGCGTCGCGGCGACGATGGTCGTCCCCGACGCCGCGGACCCGTCGGTGCGAACCATCCGCGTCGTACGGGAGACCTGACCTCGATCAGTGCTTCAGCCAGTGGTGGTGCCGTTTGAGACCGAGCTTCTTCTTCACGTCGTGCTTGATCTGGCGGCCGCTCGGCATCATCAGCTGTACGCCGTACATGTACAAGCGAAGCCCCAGCGCGCCGAGCGGTATGCCCAGCGGCAACCCGATCAGCGTGATGCAGAGGATCGCCGCCAGCAGCATCACGACGGTGGCCAGCAGCCACACCACAGCGGCCCCGATCCCTCGAAGAACCTTCATTCCGAACACATCCTGCTTCTAGTCCGCCAGAAGCGATCCGAGCGGTCCGAGGTCGATGTTCAGATCGGACGCGCTCAGGCCGAACTGCTCGCGCAGCGCGGTCATGGCTTCCTCCAGCCGCATCAGGCCCAGGCCGAGCTCCTCGACCTGCGACGGGCTGAGGTCGCCTTGGTCCATGCGCCGGATCGCCTGCCGCTCCATCAGCTGACGGACCAGCTCGACGATCGTCAGGACCAGCTTCAGGAGCTCGCGCTCGACGGTGTCGGCGTTCGCCTCGATCCGCTCGGTCAGCGGCAGCAACGGGTCGGTCACGGTTCCACCTCGCTCCGTACGGACTGGATCACGGCCGACAGCTGAACGCGGACCAGGTCGACCTCCGCGAGCGTGATCACCACGTCCCCGGAGATCACGACCCCCTTGCCCAGCAGCCGATCCAGAAGATCGACGAGGCTCGGCTCGGTCGTCACGCTCGTGGCGTCCTGCACTGTCATGTCGCATCCAGTACTGCGAACGAGTACGCCGGCCAGGGCCCGTTCACCTCGACGTCCAAGCCGGGGTACGAGTCCCGCAGCCGATCGACCAGGTCGAGGAACTCGCCGGTGCGATCGTCGTCGATCAGGAAGCTGCCGTTCAGCACCATCGGCTGCTCCCGCCCGCTGAGCCGCCGGTCCTGGGGAGCGAGCCGACGGGTCGCCGAGGCCGCGGCCGTCAGGTCCCAGAACAGCTGATCGGCGCGCATCCGCTGGCTGTCGGTCGCATCGTTGCGCCGCCGGATCTCTGCTCTACGCCGCTGCAGATACGCGGCGCCGGACTCCGGAGCGCCGGTGGCGGCGACCTCCGCAGGCGGCGCATCGTCCTTGCTGAAGGCTTTCACGCTCCATTCGCTGCGGCGCTCGATCCGGTCCAGGGCCAGGGTCAACTCGTCGTACATCTCGTCGATCCGATCGCGGACGACGTCGTCGGAGCGGTAGATCGTCACCAGCCGGAACGGTGCGAGCGCGCCTGCGGCCGCGGCGGACTGCCGGACGACCTCGTCGTGCCGGCGCGCCGTACGCTCCACCCACGTGAGGTCCTCCAGGTTCCGGCGCAGTGCGGCCTCGCCGAACTCCGCGAGATCGACGCTGCTCACCACCGCGGTGAGGCCGCGCGCGCTGATCAGCCGGACCGTGGAGTCGCCGGCGCCGGAGATCCCGGAGACACCTGGATCGTCCAGGTTCCGTCCGACGGCGTAGACGTACGTCCCGAGGTCAGTCACGGCCGCGCTCCAGTTCGTCGACCCGTTCCCGCAGTTCACGGTTCTCGTCGGCGAGCTGCTGGGCGTCCGTGGACAGCATCGGATCCTTCGTCCACCAGTCGATGCCCATCTCCATCGCCTTGTCCACGGAGACCACGAGCAGCCGGATCTTGATGGTCAGCAGTTCGATGTCGAGCAGGTTCACCCGGATGTCACCGGCGACGATGATCCCCTTGTCGAGGACCCGTTCGAGAATGTCCGCGAGGCCTTCCGGCCGCGGGACCGACGCGACGCCGTACCCGTCCATGGGTCGGCGGCGCTGGGAGATGGACGGTTCGGTCATGACGACTCCCTCACTCCTGGATCCGGCCCCGGACATAGCGGTCCCTGCGCCGGTACCCGGTGACCGTGCCGTCGTCGTCGGCATCGACGTCGTAGACGGCCAGGATGTCGGTCGTTTCCGGGATCCGGTGCGACTCCACCACCTCGACCTGCACCAGCCAGCCGTTGTCCGTCTTCTCGACCCCCACGATTCCCTCGGGCGACTGGCCGATCAGCTCCGCCAGCTCGCGCGCGGCGCCGAGCGCGACGGCGCGCATCGACTTCCGCGGTGTCCTCGGTGTCGCGGGTGTCCTTGGTGTCCGCGCAGTCCGCGCCGTTCCGGGTTTGGCTGTCGGGCGCTGGGTGGTCTTGCGCGGGCTGGTCTTGCCCGGGGTGGTCTTGCGCGGGGTGGTTTTGCGTGGGGTCGCCAAGGTGATCAGGCCTCCCACCGTTGCCGATCGGTGGCCTCGAGCAGCCGGGCCAGCAACTCGTCCTCGAGTACGGCGGCCTCGTCCGCGTCGAGTTCGCCGCTCTCGTGCAGCGCCTCGATCTGCTCGATCTGCAGCCGGATGCGCGCCGGATCGTAGTACTCGCGCTCGGCCTGCTTGCGGATCTGCTCCGCGAGCGCAACCGTGGCACGCACCGGCGCGAGGGGGAGAGTCAGGAGACCCGTCATCAGACCCATCAGTCCTCCATCGCCACGAAGTCGTACGGAGCAGTCGGTCCTACCAGCTTGAGGCGGGCTCTCCCGGCGAAGTCGGCGGCCAGCCTCTCCACCGCCTGCTCGAACTCCTCCCGGGCGCCGTCCTCGACCAGAACCGCGACATCGACGAGCCGATCCAGGCCGGCACTCTCGCGGACGTTCATCGCGCTGACATGGCGCTCCAGCTCGGCGAGCAGGGTGCGGCCGTCCTGTGCACTCTTCTGCTCCAGTGCCCTGGCGACCAGTTCCCCCAGCCGGACCCGTTCGGAGTACGACGACACTCCCGGCCTGCCGTACGTCGCCGCGCGCAGTTGCGCGATCGCGGGATTCTCCGCGACGACCTCGGTGAGGATCTGCTGCTCGTCGTACCGTGCCTTGACCGTGAACTGGGAGTGGCCGGTCAGCTCGTCCAGCAATGCGCGGTACCGGTCGTGCCCGGGCGCCAGTACGTCGCGTTCGACCGCTTCGCGCGCCTCCATCAGCGATCCGAACCGCACCGGGATCACCGGACCGCGGGCCGCGATCGAGTCGAGAACGTGGCCGTGGGCAAGCAGTTCCTTCCGCCCGGCCTGCGCCCGCTCGGTGTCCGCACCGCTGATCACGGCGGCGATGTCGCCGTACGGGATCGCGGTCACGGCCTGGTCGTCGACACCGACGAGATCCGACGGCAGGACCAGCTCTGCCGCCACGATGCCGTAGACGTAGCAGCCCAGGCCGACCGCGTCCCGAGTGGTCACGCTCACGCTTCGCTCCTCCGGCGCCGGGCCGCCTTCTTGGCCGGACGACGACGTGGCCTGGCTTCCTCGTACTCGTCGCGCTCTTCGTCCTCCTCGTTGCCGCGGTCATCGTTGCCGCGATCGTCGTCGCTGCCCAGCAGAGCTTCCTTCGCGCCGCTGAGCAGGCCGCGCGTCTTGCCGTGTGCGCCGCTCTCGGTCATCTCGTCCATGACCTCGGGCAGGTCCTTGCTCTTCTCGTACAGGTCCAGCCTGCTGGTCGCCTCCGCGAAGCGCAGATAGGTGTCCACGCTCGCCACGACGATCCGCGCGTCGATGGTGAGCAGTTCGATACCCACCAGCGAGACCCGGATGTAGGCGTCGATCACGAGGCCCTTGTCGAGAATGCTGTCGATAACGTCCGCAAGACCGCTCGGTGCCGGCCGCTCGAGATAGCCGCCGCCGTGACGGCGTGGGCCGGTGGTCGCGATGCTCATGGGGTCTACCCTCCAGTCGACTTCTCAGCTCGCGCGGCGCCGTGGCCGCTCGTCGGGCTCGTCATCTTCGTACTCGTCGTCCTCTTCGTCCTCGTACTCGTCCTCAGGCTCTTCCTCGTCGTCCCACTCGTCCTCGTCCTCGTACTCGTCGTAGTCCTCGTCTTCGCCCTCTTCGTCCTCGTCTTCGGCGGGCTCTTCCTCGTCGGACTCCTCGTCGTACTCGTCGGTGGGCTCTTCCTCGTCGTACTCGTCCTCTTCGGAGCCGGCTTCTTCGTCATCCGCTTCGTCGTACTCGTCGTCCTCGCCGGCGTCCTCGTCGTCGAAGTCCTCGTCCTCGTACTCGTCTTCGTCTTCGTCGTACTCGTCCTCGGCGCCCTCGTCGTCGGCGTACTGGTCCTCGTCCTCGTCCTCGTCCTCGTCCTCGGCAGCCTCGTCGTCGGCGTACTCGTCGTCGTCCTCGTCCTCTTCGCCTTCGTCCTCAGCGTCCTCGGCGTCTTCCGCGTCCTCGGAGTCGGCCTGCTCGCCGTCGCTCTGGACCCGCCCGCGATGGATCTCGCCGTGCCAGCCCTCGAGCTGATCGGGATCGAGGATGCTGCGCGTCATCACGTGCCGCTGGAAGTGCTTGAGCTCGACCCGGGCCCGCCGGCCCTGCGCGCGCCAGATGTTGCCGACCCGCTCGAACAGACCCTGCGGGTAGTACTCGAGTACGACGATCACGCGGGTCAGCGTGGGCGTCAGCTCATGGAACGTGACCGTCCCGTCGACGTGGCCCTTCTGGCCCTTCGAGCGCCAGACGATCCGCTCCTCCGGCACCTGCTCGAGAATCCCGGCCTCCCAGGTCCGGTGCGACCACAGGATCTTCGCCTTGAACTCGAGCTTCTCGTCGGACTTCTGCTCGACGTTCTCGACCTTCTTCATGAAGCCGGAGAAGTCCTGGAACTGCGTCCACTGGTTGTACGCGACCTCGATCGGTACGCCGACATCGACCGACTCGATGATCGTCGTCGCCTTCAGCGGGCTCTTGCCGGATCCACCGGACCCGCCCGACCCGCCCGAACCTCCGCCGAGCGCCTCGACAGCCTTGTCCTTCACGCCTTTGAGCCCACCCTTCATCGCGCCCAGCAGCGGGGAACCGCCGGTCGCCGCCGCCTTGCCACCGCCGAGCAGTGCGCCGCCGCCCACGCCGACGTCGGTGAGCCGGTCGGTCAGGTCCGAGATCTTGTCCGTGGCAGCCGACACCGCGCGCTCGGTCACCGCGGCGAGCGCGTCCTGGAGTTCGTCCTTCAGCCGGTCGACGGGGAGTTCGTCGAGGATCGACAGCTTGCCGCCCTGCTCCTCGTCGCGGGGTTCGTCCCGGCGCGATCGTTCGGCCATCGTGGTCACCCGCGCTTCCGGGCCGAGGATCCGCTCGTCGACCTGCTCGTCGTCTTCTTGGCCGCGCTCTTCTTGGCGGCCGACTTCCGCGGCGCCGCCTTCTTCGCTGCCGTCTTGCTCGCGGCCGCCTTCTTGGCAGGTGCCTTCTTAGCCGCTGCCTTCTTCGCCGGCGTACTCTTCTTCGCCGTACTGCTGCCCGTGCCCGTACTGCTGCCTGTGCCCGTGCTGCTGCGCGTGCCAGTACTGCTGCGCGTGCCGGAGCTGCTCGAAGACTTGGCCGCTACCCGCTTCCGCGTGCCCCCGCTGCTCCTCCGACCACGGTCGGAACGCTCACCCGAGCGGCTGCCGCTGGACTCCTCGCCATCCGAATCGGACCCCGACCCACCGGACCGACCAGAAGCGTCCTCGTCCCCAGCAGAAGAACGGCTGCGCCGCCCCCCGTCCCCAGCAGAAGAACGGCTGCGCCGCCCCCCGTCCTCAGCAGACGAACGGCCCTCGCTACCACCGCGTCGCGAACTGCTGCTGCCAGTACTGCGGCGCCGGTGACGCCTCGCGCCTCCGTCGTCGTCCCGGTCCCGCCGGCTGCGCTCGCGCCGCTCCTCGGGCTGGTCTTCTTCCTCGGTCTCGTCGCCGCCACCGCCACCGGACAACATCCGGTCGGTGCGGTCACGGATCGAGTCACTCACCCGGTTCAGCCGGCTGCTCGCGGCCGCGACCGCCGCCTCCCGGCCGGCGGTGACGAGCTTGCCCCGTACCTGGTCCGACAACTTCGACAGCTCGGGGTTCTGTTCGACCAGGGCCGACAGTTGCTGTACGACGGCCCGCGGATCGGTGGCGATCCGCTTGCCGGCGAGTAGGCTCCCGACCGTGATCGCCAACCTGAGCTTCTTGGTGCGGCCGAGCAGGTAACCGCTCGCGACAGCGGCCGCCACCTTGGCGGTGGTGTTCATGACGTCTCCTCACAGGGGTGGTTACTGGGTCAGCTCGACGAGCCGGCGAAGCACCGGGAAACTCGGGAAGCGCTCGTGGCGCACCTTGTCGACCAGGATCCGTACATAGATGTCCACCTCGTCCGGGCGGAGCATCGTCTCGATCAGATCGAGCATCGAGGTCGACGGGAATCGATCCTGCGCGACCTTGTCCAGCAGGGCTTCCAGCAGGACTTCGCGGGCCGGCTCCGGACGCCGCGATTCGGAATCATTCACAGAAATCACCCAGCCCCACGGCAGCCTCCTATCGACTCTCCCCGTTCCGGAATTGCAACAGCGCTGCGGTACCCGCCGGCAAAACCCGCAAAACAAGAACAGAAAATGCCACGCACTGCCTAAGAACGATTGCGCTACGCAGTGATTCCAACGTTTATTTGAATCATCCGAATGTTCAGGACCGTCGGCCTGGTCCGGCCCGGCCGGACCGGCCGTCGATGCCCGGATCGCTAGTCCTTGAAGGCGTCCTTGGCCTTCTCGCCGGCCTGTTTCAGGTCCGCCTTGGACTTCTCGGCCTGACCTTCGGCCTGCAGGTCCACGTTGTCCGTCGCGTCGCCGGTCTTTTCCTTGACCTTGCCCTTCGCGGCTTCAGCGGCGTTCTTCACCTTGTCTTTGCCACTCATGACAACCCACTCCTTCTCCCCACTGCTTTTCCCGCCGGTTCCCGCCCCCGATCGCTGCATGCGTGGACGGCAGAACATTCACAGACGGTCGCGGACAGGTGATATGAGGAGGAGGGAGTTCTCGGTTCGACTTTGTGCACCAGATCCGCATCCGGTACGCCTCGGCGTACGGATCTCGTGCACAAGGACGGCAGCGCCGCGTGCGGACGGCCAGTGGTTGCCGAAGGCACGCTTCCTGTGCCGGGTGACGCGCTTCTTCGAGCTCCTGTCTCAGGTCTGGGGGCTCAGGCCGGTGACGGCGAGTTGGAGGAGGTGGGCCGCCTGGGTCGTGGGATCGGGATAGTGCTCGGTTGCCAGGGCGATGCCGACGGCGAACGCGATGAGGTCTTCGACCGTGACGCCGGCGGTGACAGCGCCGTCTTCTGCCGCACGGTGCAGCAGTGGGCCGGCAGCCTCTTCGAGAGCGGCCGAGCAACTGTTCTGGTGGGGGTCGCCGTCGTAGGCGATGGCTTCCGCGAGACCGCGGGCGGTGACGCAATAGGCGACAACCTCGCCGAGCCAGTCCAGGAGCGCCGTGCGACTGTCGTTCTTCGCGGTCAGTTCCTCGGCGCGTGCGCACAACGCGGCGATCCGCCGGCGAGAGACCGCTTCCAGAAGTGCGCGACGGGTCGGGAAATGGCGGCGCACTGTTGCCGAGCCGACGCCGGCGAGGCGGGCGATCTGCTCCAGGGAGGCGCCGGCGCCGTGGGTGGCCACCTCTTCCTCGGCGACGGTGAGGACCCGGGCGTAGTTGCGACGTGCGTCGGCGCGCTGCTCGGCCATCACGCACCTCCTGGGTTGCTAAGTGGCGGGGTCCGCCATATCGTAGCTGAAGCTAAGTGGCGGCCCCCGCCATTTAGCGCTGACGAGCTGAGGAGTACTCGATGACGACTGATTCCGCACCCGTTCTGGTCACCGGCGCCACCGGCCGGCAGGGCGGCGCCACCGCCCGTGCGTTGCTGGCTGCGGGCGTTCCGGTCCGGGCGCTGGTCCGCGATCCCTCGGCGGAGCGTGCCAAGGGCATCGAGGCGCTCGGTGCCGAACTGGTCCGAGGCGACCTGCACGACCGCGACTCGGTGGTCGAGGCTGCTACGGGTGCCCGCGCCGTCTTCTCCGTGCAGATGCCCGCGTTCGATGCCGACGGTCCGGACTTCGACGGCGAAGTTGCCCAGGGCATCAACCTGGTCGAGGGCGCGGTCGCGGCCGGCGTACCGCAGTTCGTGCACACCTCGGTGTCCGGCGCCGGGCAGCATGTCGACGCGCCAGGCTGGGCCGAGGGACGCTGGACGTCGATGGCACCGACCTTGGGCGCGAAGGCTGCGATCCAGGATCGCGTTCGTACGGCGGGATTCGCGACCTGGACCCTGCTGAAGCCGGCGTTCTTCATGGAGAACTTCCTGCCGTCGATGGCCTTCCTGTTTCCGCGCGGCATCGAGGGCGGCCTGGTGAGCGTTGTGAAGCCGGCGACCCGGCTCTCGCTGATCGCGGTGCAGGACATCGGCGCTGCGGCCGCCGCGGCGATCGCCGAACCTCAGCGCTTCCACCGCGTCGAGCTCGAACTGGCCGGCGACCATCTCTCGATGACGGAGATCGCCGCGACTCTGTCCCGTGTCGTCGGCGTCGAGTTGAAGGCGCCCGACCTGACCGAGGCGGAGGCGTTGGCTGCCGGTATGCCGCCGATGGGGGCCTCGCACGAGTGGCTGAATGCAGTCGGTCAGCCGGCGCGCCCGCAGTACGCCAGAGACCTCGGTATCCCGCTCACGAGCTTCGGTGCGTGGGCCGAGCAGAACCTCCTGGTGCGTTGATGCGTCAGTGTTTCAAGGCGCCCAGGTGGGTGACGAGCATCAGGATGGGGCCGGCGACCGCGACGGTGCAGACGACGGCGAAGGACAGCCAGGCCATGGGTCTCGCGACGATTCCGCTGGCGTGCTCGCCCATCACCTCGCGGTCCTGGGAGACGCGGACGATCGGGTAGAACGACAGCGGCATGGCGACCGCGGACGCGATCACGGCGTACTCGGTGAGCTGGACCGGATGGACGCGGGTCTGCACGATCGCGAAGCCGAGTCCCGCGGCGGCCAGCATCGTCGCGTACCAGCGCGGCGCGCCCCGGATGCCCTTGGTCTCACCCCAGCTCCAGCCCTGGTGCTGCGCGAGGGCGTAGCCGCAGGAGAAGGCGCTGTCGATGGTCGCGCCGCCGATCGCGGCGAACGCCCCGACGGCGGCCGCGTAGAACGCGACCGGCCCGAGCTCGTGCAGGGCCTGCTGCAGGACGGTCGCGAGACTGTCGGGAGTCAGTCCGAGCGGCATCAGTTGCTGCGCGGCGACGATCGTCAGGGTGGCCGCGATCACGCCGCCGAGCGGGAAACCGAGGCCGGAGTTGGCGCGGTTGATCGACAGGTCCTTCGTGGTCCACTTCTCCTCGATCGCGCCGGAGGAGTAGAAGTAGATCTCGTACGGCATGATCGCCGCGGCCGTCATCCCGACGACGAAGTACCAGTACTGCGGGCCGCCGCCGCTCGGGACGAAACCGCGGGCGATCTCGTGCCAGGCGGGACCGTGGTGGATCATCGCGATCAGGTAGACGACCAGGCCGAGGCCGAGGTACCCGAAGACGCGCTCGATCATGCTGAACGAGAGCAGCAGGCTGGACGCGACGATGATCAGCAGGCCGACGAGGGTGAAGAAGCCTTCGTTCCAGCCGAGGAAGTAGTGCAGCAGCAGTCCGAGGCCGCCGAGCTCGGCGGAGAGCGTGATCAGGCACACCGCCAGCCCGAACACCAGCGTGATCGTGGACTGCCATCGCGGATAACGTTCGCGGACCAGGTCGAAGTTCGCCTTGCGGGCGACGATCGCGACCCGGCCGCTGAGTTCGGCCAGGACGACACTCACGATGACCCCGACCACGATCGCCCACAGCGTGCGGTAGCCGAACAGGGCGCCGGCCTGGCTGTTGAAGACGAGTTCGCCGATGTCGACGAACCCGCCGAGCGCCGCGATGATGCCGAGGGCAACGGCGAAGATGCGCTTCACGAGCTCATCCTGGCGGCGTCGGCGGCCAGCCGCAGAAGGTTCTTCCGGGCGTCCTGCGCGACGGAGGCGTCGTCCGGCCGGACCACGATCGCGCCGAGGGCAGCCCCGATCTGGTCGGCGAGCTGCTGCAGGTCGTCGTACCGCGGAAGCCGCTGGTCGTACACGTTCTTCTCGATCTGCGCGGTGTCGTCCTGCAACTCCTGGGCGTGCGTCCGCGCGAAGATCGGCCCGGCGCGTCCCGCGACGATCTCGCCGGCCAGGACCGCTCCGTCGGTGGCGTCGCTGTGCAGGCTCTGCGCATTGATCTGCACGCGGTCGGCGGTCGACTCACAGCCCGTCATCACGACCAGGCAACAGAGGCTCAGGGCAACGACCTTCATGGCGTGCCGGTTCCCCGGGGCCGAGAAGTTCAACCGCCGCGACCAGCGTGTTTCCCGGGCCGGCCGGCGGGCACCGCAGCCAGCGTACCGCAATCCTGCCGAGGAAGGTGATGACATGGCCACCGCACGGGACCTGATGACGCCGGGCGCCGAATGCGTGGGCGAGAACGAGAGCCTGACCGTCGCGGCCCGGAAGATGCGTGACCTGGACGTCGGCGCGCTGCCGATCTGTGGCGAGGACAACCGGCTGAAGGGCATGCTGACCGATCGCGACATCGTCGTGAAATGTGTCGCCGACGGTGGCGATCCCGCCAAGACCACGGCCGGCACGTTCGGCCAGGGCAAGCCGGTGACGATCGGTGCGGACGACTCGATCGAGGAGGCGCTGCAGACGATGGAGGCTCACCAGGTACGCCGGCTGCCGGTCATCGACGGTCACGAACTGGTGGGGATGCTCGCGCAGGCGGACGTCGTCCAGGCGGCACCGGGCCGGGCGGGGCGGACCGTGAGCGAGATCTCCGACCGGAAGTGATTTTCACCTGCGCGGGAGGCGGAGGCTGTCGATGAACTGCCGGGCGGCATCAGGGGCGGCGAGCTGATCGGGTCGTCCGCTCGCGCCTAATCCCACTGGCCGGGCTGATAACTGCCGGCGGGCTGCTGAGTGATGACGTTCATGCGGTTGTACGCGTTGATGCCGGCGATGAGGGCCACCAGCGCGGCGAGTTGGTCCTCGTCGTGGTACTTGGCGGCGTTCGTCCATGCCTGGTCGGTGACACCACAGGCGGCGTCGGCAAGGCGGGTGCCCTGCTCGGTGAGTTCCAGGGCGGCTCGCTCGGCGTCGGTGAAGACCTTCGCCTCGCGCCACGTCGCGATCAGGTTGAGGCGCACCGAGGTTTCGCCTGCGTGAGCCGCGTCTTTGGTGTGCATGTCGGTGCAGGCGGCGCAGCCGTTGATCTGGCTGGCGCGGATCATACAGAGGAACTGAGTAGCAGCCGGCAAGGTCGAGTCGGTCACGACCTTGCCCGCGGAGTTGATGTAGGTCTGGAACCTGGCTCCGACCGGATTTCCGTAGAGGTTGAAGCGGGCGTCCATGGTGATCTCCTTACTGTCTCGCCGTACTCACCACTGACCGTTATGACGAAACGCAGTCCGGAAAGGTGACCGCCGGAAAGCCGATCCCTGGTCACCATCACAGGGTCTGCTTCGTCAGAGGTGTAAGAGCCCGGACGGAGGATGTGACCGTGGATGCCAGCGACTTTCTGGCCGGCCAGTTCGAGGAACAGCGCACTCACCTGAGGGACGTGGCCTATCGAATGCTCGGCTCTCTCGCGGAGGCGGACGACGCCGTCCAGGAGGCGTGGCTGCGGCTCGACAGGACGGACCACGGCAAGATCGACAACCTGGGTGGCTGGCTGACGACGGTAGTGGGCCGAGTGTGCCTGGACATGCTTCGCAGGCGAACCGCACGACGCGAGGAGACGCTGGAGCAGCGTCTACCAGATCCGATCGTCTGCCGCGAAGACTGCGGCAACCCCGAACAGCAGGCACTGATCGCGGACTCGGTCGGCCTGGCATTGCTGGTGGTGCTGGAGTCATTGAGCCCGGCCGAGAGACTGGCCTTCGTCCTTCATGACATGTTCGGGGTCCCGTTCGACCAGATCGCGGTGATCGTGGATCGCTCTCCGGTTGCGGCCAAGAAGCTGGCCAGCCGCGCGCGTCGGCGCGTACGGGGCAAGCTCCCCGCTCCGGAGCCGGATCTGAACCGGCAACGTCAGGTAGCGGATGCGTTCCTCGCCGCCGCGCGCGGCGGCGACTACGATGCGCTCCTTGCCATCCTTGATCCGGACGCAGTGATGCGTATCGACACCGGTGCCGTGGGAGAAGGCGGGATGTGGACGATCAGCGGTGCCGCCGCTGTAGCCGGGCAGGCCCCCAACTTCCAGCGGTTCAGCAACAGTCTTGTCCTGGAGTCAGTGATCGTGAACGGAGCCGTCGGGTTCCTCAGCACGCGAAACGGGCAGCTGAGGTCGGTCGTGAGTCTCACCATCGCCGATGGCAAGATCGCTGCGCTGGATATCCTGTCCGACCTTGATCGCATAGCCGAGCTCGACATCACCGCGTCTTCAGATATCAGCGCCTCTCATCCGGTACATGCCGTGCGCGGCCTCGGCACCTCGGGCTGAGCGGGGCGGCGTCTGTGAGGAGCGTCAGCCGGGTCCTTTGCGTCCCACGAGATGGAAGACGCGACTGAGTTGGCGGTAGGGGTCTCGCCGGCTTGCTTCGAGTTCAACGGCGGCCGTCGCTGCTACCTGCTGCGCATCGCTGGGGTCCAACTCCGCCCCACTGAACTCGAGCCAGTCCACGAACAGCCACACCCCGTACCAGCGCACCGGCTCCACGCCCCCGCTCTGCAGGACCTCGCTGACTTCCTCCACTGTGTCGGCTCGCCCCCGCAGGCCCAGCACGCCGATCCCGGTTCTGGTGTCAAACGCCGCCAGGGCGTCATCCCACCGCCGTTCCAGCGCTGGTTGCACCGCGGTCGTCTTCGCGTTGCCCGTCATGATCGAGACGATGCCACCGGCAGTGGCGCACTCGCACAGCTGCTTGATCAGCGGTTCCGGCTGCTCGACGTACCCGAGGACGCCATGGCACAACACGGCAGCGAACCGTCGGCCGTTCACCGCCTCGACAGCATGCTCACCGTCGGCCTGCACGAACGTCACCCGTCGCCGGACCTCGGCGGGCAGCCGCTGGAGTCGCTGCTCGGCTTTGTCCAGCATCGCCGGCGACGGGTCGAGCAACGTCACGTCGTAACCGGCCTGGGCCAGCGGGAATGATTGATGGCCCGCGCCGCCACCGACATCGAGCACAGGCGCCGGCGGCGGTGGCAGGTGCTCAAGTAGTTGCTGGTGCAGCACATAGGTGCGCACGTAGCCCTTCACGGTGGCGTAAGCGCCATCGGCAAACGTGTCGACCAAACCGGCCCAGATGTCATCGCCCACGTCACCAACGTATCAGCGGTAGTTAGTAGTTAGTAAAGAGTAAGCTGACGCTCATGGTTGGGCGCATGAGCGGATCTGAACGGCGATCCCAGGTGTTGGGCATCGCCGCCGTAGAGTTCGCGAATCATGGACTTCACGGTGCATCGACGGAGGCGATCGCGCGCGAGGCGGGCATCACGCAGGCCTACGTGTTCCGGATCTTCGGGACCAAGAAGGCTCTGTTTCTGGAGCTCGTCGGCGCAGCCTTCGATCGCTTCAGTGAGGGCATGCAGCACGCGGCCCAAGGTGCCCATGGCCTGAGTGCGCTGACGCTGATGGGATCGCAGTACTACGACATGCTGGCCGACCGCACCACGCTCTTGTTGCAGCTGCAAGGCTTCGCAGCCTGCGGCGACCGCGATGTTCGTGACCTCGTGCGGGCGCGAATCGCCCACATGTGGGACACGGTTGCCGATACGTCCGGGCTCGACCCGGTAACGGTGAAGTCGTTCCTCGCCTTCGGCATGCTGCTCAACAACGTGGCCGCGCTGGACATCGACGAACTGGACGAGCCCTGGGCCCGCGGTGTGCGCACTCGTATCCGTGCCGGTCTGTTCGAGAACATCACCACCGACACCAACCGATGAACCCCGCCCCGGTGCCTATTGGGGCCAGCCTCCGGCCGTGTTGGTGGGGGACGGGGTGGCGAGGATGCGGATGCAGGCAGCGCGTGACCGGTCGTGGACAAAGGTCGCGGGTAGCTTGCCTTTGACCTTGAGGGCGCGGGCGGCGGTCTGGATCTTGCGGAGCTCGTCGTACTTGTCTGAGGTGAGACCCATGTGCTGGTAGTCGTAGCCTTGATCCGGTGCCCGCCGGAGGTTCTCCCCGGCCCAGTAGACGAGTTGCTCGATGCAGCTGGTCAAGGGGTCTTCGGTAGGCGAGCTACTGGGCGAGGCTCCAGCTGTTGTTCGGGTTGTGGGCCCACCGGCCGCGTTGGAGTCCGAGCATGCAGCAACTGCAGCCACTGTCAACGCCAGGACAACAACGAGCCCCGATCGGCTGTTCGTCCGATCACGCCGAACGGGTTGCCTGCTCAGCGTCCCTGTGGCAGTCATGGCCGCCGGCCCGATCGCCGACGATCTGCTCGCAGCCACGGTGCAGCGACAGCCATGGCGAGGAGAGCAGTCAAGAGGCTTGCTGACTCTGCGATCAGTGCGATGACCTTCTGGGTGAACCAGATCGGCTCATAGACGTCAGGGAAGGGCCCGATCGGGCCGATGTCCCAGTAGACGCTGATCAGCAGCGCAAGGACTGCACTTGCGGCGACGACGGCTGCGATCATCGCCGCGAACCATCGGGAACTCAGCAGTACGAGGATCGCAGCGAACAACGCACCGGCGGCCTCGGCGCGGAACAACATGCCCACGGTGATCTGGTCACCCACCAGGTTGTATTCACCCGTCATTCGCAGATGCACCACCGCGTCGACGACCAGGCCGGCCGCAGTGACAAAGCGAAGCGCGATCGGAGCACTTCGGCGAACCAAGTTGCCGTGTACAACAGTCGGGGCGGTCATCGGGTCACCTCCGTCAGTGATGCGTGCACCGCGTGCTCCTACGTTCGCCTCCGGCTTGGATCCAGCATCCGTCCTCATGTCACCAATACGCACCCAGTCCACCGTTGGTTCAGCCGACGGCGGTGAGCAGTTTCCCGATCGCGTCGAGCAGGTCGGCAGTGCCGGACTCGCGACCGGCCGCGGCTGCCGGCCCGGGACCGTGCACACCATCCAGGTGGACGCCCTGCTCGGTGAACGTGAGATGGGTCCCCGGGTGGGCGCCGTCGTCAGCGGGCTCGAACACGGTCGTTGCGATCGACGTCGAGGCGTGCACGCCGTCGAGCCACATGTCGTAGGGCTAGACGATCCGCTCGTTGGGCCTGATGTCGGTGTACGTGGCGCGGAACTCGGAGAGCGGGCCGTTCTCACCTTGGTGCCCGTTATCGGTCGTCACGCCGCCGACCCGGAAGTCGTCGGGGCGTGGGTCTGGGTGCGGTCGGTCATGTCAGTCCGCCTGTGTCGGGTGATGCTTGGTCAAGTAGTCGCCCAGGCGGTCGAGTTGGCGTTCGTGCGGGCGCCGGTGGGCCACGATCCAGGCGTTGGCCGGGATCAGCGCGTCGGGCGACCATCGCCCGGCGGGTACTGCGCGAGCGCCCGGAACATCCGGTCGAGCCTGGCTTCGCCGTCGGTGTCGGCCGAGTACTCAGGCATATGACTAAGTGTGCGTGCCGGGGTGGGGATGTTAAGGGGGCATCAGTCGCCCAGCCGCGGGGTCTAGGCTCCGGCGGCCGTCACGATTGCGTCGGTGGCGAAGCCGGCGAGCAGGCCCAGCAGGATGCACCAGGTGGTGAGTTCCTTGAAGCCGGACTTGCGGGCGACGGCGAGTAGTTCGATCACGACGTACAGGATCGAGCCGGCCGCCAGGCCGAGAAAGGCCACCGACAATGTGTCGTTGACGAATCGCTGGCCGACGAGGGTTCCGACGAACGTCGGGCCACCACCGATCAGCCCCAGCAAGGCCAGCGCAGTCCACGACGGCCGTTCTCCGGCGGCGGCCAGCGGCGCGACGATGCCGAAGCCCTCGGTGGCGTTGTGCAAGGCGAAGCCGATGATCAGCAGCACCGCCAGCGATGTCTCGCCGGTCGCGGCGGAGTTTCCGATGGCCAGTCCTTCGGCGAAGTTGTGCAGGCCGATCCCGGTGGCGATCATCGTGGCCAGGCCGGTGGCTGCCGATGTCCCTGGCGTGAGTGCAGGGTCGCCGGTGGCGGCGGTGCCCGGGCCGATGCCCTGTCGGCTTGCGCGTCGGTGGGCCGTCCAGCGGTCGTAGTACAGCAGTCCGAGCAGCCCGATCAGCAGACCGAGGGCGAGTACTGCCCCATTGCCCAGCGTCGTACCCCAGTGCTTGTCTGTCAGAGCCTCGTCGATCGGCTCCCAGGCCTGCCCGAGGACGTCCCACAGGAGGAAGAGCAGGATGCCGATCGCCACCGCGTTCAGCCCTGCTTTGAGTCGGCGCGCCGGGCTCCGGAGGCGACCGATCGGCAGGCCGAGATAGATGGTGAGCCCGGCAATCGCGCCGAGTACGGCGATCTGGGAGCTGGACACAGGAACTCTCCGAGGTGGTTCAGCAGGCAAGGACGACTCGGACAGTAGATGAGGAAAGGCTCGCCTTACAATCCGTCGGACCTGAGAATCTCCTGTCCGTACGACCTCGCTGTCGCAGGTCGACAGCGAGCCGATGCCGTTGTGCGCCTTCGCCTGGATGATGGACAACCCGAGTGAGTGTTCGACCGGTCGGCAACTTTCGATGGACCTGTCGATTTGGTGGCTTGCTGTTCGTCTTATTGCGACCGATGTGGTCATGATGAGGAGGTAGCGATGAAGTACGTCATGTTGATCTTTCAGGGCACGGCGTTCGAGGAGCAGGCTGCGCTGTCCGAGGACGAGAAGAAGCAGGTCTACGCCGACTATCAAGCGATCAATGAGACGCCTGGGGTCACCCCCGGAGTGCCGATGGGCCTGCCCGAGAACGCGACCACCGTGCGCGTCGAAGGCAGCAAGGTCTTGACGACCGACGGCCCGTTCGTGGGGATGAAGGAGGCCGTCGGCGGTTGGTTCGTCCTCGAGGCCGACAATCTCGACGCTGCCATCGAGTTGGCCGCGCGCCACCCCGCAGCGCGGCATGGTGGCGCCATCGAGATCCGCCCCTCGGAGGTGTATTGGTCGAAGGAGGCACCCTGACAACTGACGCGCCGTTGCCGGCGACGCTCGACCAGGTCTTCCGCGAGGAGTGGGGTCGCGTCCTGGCCACTTTGATCGGCTTCCTCGGCGACTTCGACGTCGCCGAGGAAGCCGCGCAGGAGGCGTTCGCCGTAGCCGCCGATCGGTGGCCACGCGACGGCGTCCCGACCAACCCGCGCGCCTGGCTCATGACGACGGCGCGCAACCGAGCCACGGACCGCCTCCGGCGCGACCGGACCCTCGCCGCGAAGTTGGGCCGGCTCGCCGCCGACGATCCTGTTGAGGCGCCTGTGAACACTACGACGTTTCCCGATGAACGCCTGGAACTCATCTTCACCTGCTGCCACCCGGCGCTCGCAATCGAGGCGCAGGTCGCGCTCACCTTGCGCACCCTCGGCGGACTCACCACCGATGAGATCGCTCGCGCTTTCCTGGTACCGCAGAGCACGATGGCGCAACGGCTGGTGCGGGCCAAACGCAAGATCAAGGCGGCGGGGATCCCGTTTCGCGTGCCGACGGGTCGCCTGCTCGCGGAGCGGCTCGACGCCGTTCTCGCCGTCGTCTACCTGATCTTCAACGAGGGCTACGGCGGCCGCGACGAGTTGGCGGCGGAGGCGATCTGGTTGGGCCGCGCGCTCAGCGAATTGCTTCCCGACGAGCCCGAGGTGCAGGGGCTGCTGGCGATGATGCTGTTGCACGACTCCCGCCGCGCGGCGCGGTTCCGCGATGGCGAGCTGGTGTTGCTTGCCGATCAGGATCGATCCCGGTGGGACACCGCGCAGGTTGCCGCTGGACGCGTCGTGCTCGACAGGGCGCTTGCGATGGGCGGGCGCGGGCCGTACGTCTTGTACGCCGCGATCGCCTCGTTGCATGCCGACGTACCGAGCGACTGGCCGCAGCTTGCTGTGCTGTACGGCGAACTTGCCCGTCTGACCGGCTCGCCCGTCGTCGAACTGAACCGCGCCATCGCCGTCGCCGAGACCGAAGGACCCGAAGCCGGTCTGCGCATCCTCGACCGACTCGGATTGCAGGATTTCCGCTACCTGCACTCGACCAAGGCCGAATTCTTGCGGCGCCTCGGGCGCACAGACGAGGCGCGGGACGCCTATCGACGGGCCAGGGAGCTCACCGACGACGGCGCCGAACGCCGCTTCCTCGAACGCCGCCTGACCGAACTGGCAGTCGCCACAGACCCGGACTAAGTCAGCCAGGCGGCCCCCGCAAGACAGGTACACAGCGTCAGTGCGGGCGGCTCACGGGATGAGCCGCCCATGATGGTGGGTCACTTGGTGGCGGCCAGCAGGTCGGCTTTGTGCAGGTCGAGCCAGTTTTCGAACGACTGGAGGTCCGGGTTCAGTTCGCGGACCTTGGCCAGGTCACGGGCGCTGGTGAACTCGTCGTGGTTCTCGGCGTAGAACTGGAACATGTTGGCCATCTCAACGGCCATCGGGAACGGGTAGGCGCGGTACTCCTCGACGGTCGGGGCGTGGTAGACGACCTCCTCGCCGAGTACGTCCGCGAGCGCGGCGGCGTACTGCTCGCCGGTCAGGTGGTCTCCGGCGATGCTGACGGTCTCGCCGATCAGCTCGGGGCGCTTGAGGATGGCGAGCGCGGTGCGGCCGATGTCGTCGGAGGCGACGCCGGACAGGCGCTGCCCGCCCATCGGGAACGAGATCGTCAGCTTGCCGTCGGCGTTCCGCGCCGGCGGCATCGTGGTGACGAACGCGTCGAAGTAGAACGTGGTGCGCAGGAACGTCGTCGGTACGGCGTACTTCGTGAACAGCTCGTCCGCCTCGCCCTTCGCGTCGAAGTGCGGGACCGTGTAGCGCCCGTCGTCCAGGCTCGGTACGTCGTCGCGCCCGGCGAAGAACGGCCTGGTGTCCTCGAGCGTCGACCAGACCAGATGCCGTACGCCGGCGTCGCGGGCGGCCCGCGCGGCGTTCTCGGCCTGGGCGAGCTCCATCTCGGCGCGCGTCCGGGTGGCCTCCTCGTCCGCGGACAGCGGCGCCCAGTAGTTCGTCACCACGAAAGCGCCGTACGCGCCGTCGAACGCGGCCCGGACGCTCGCCTCGTCGTCGAGGTCGGCGGCGACCACCTCGGCTCCGGCCGCGGCGAGCTCCTTCGCTCCGGCGGAGTCGGGGTTCCGGGTGAGCGCGCGGACGGCGAACTCACCGGACGGATCGGTGAGGATCGCGCGCACCAGCGCGCCGCCCTGCGCTCCGGTGGCACCGACAACGGCGATCAGCTTGCTCATATCTGCTCCCAGAAGGTTTGGGTTGATGTGTCAACTCAACTGATCGTAGCTCGTTTGGTTGATGTGTCAACCCGAGCGGGTACGATGGATGGTGTGAGCAAGGGACCGTGGCTCGATGACGACGAGCAGAAGGCGTGGCGCAGCTATCTGCTGATGCACCGGACGCTGAAGGCGCACCTGGAGCGGCACCTTCAGCGGGAGTTCGGCTTGTCGGGGTCGGACTTCGAGATGCTGGTCAACCTGTCGGAGTCGGAATCCGGCCGGATGCGCGCGTTCGAGCTCGGCCGGGCGACCCAGTGGGAGAAGAGTCGGCTCTCGCACCACCTCACCCGGATGGAGAAGCGCGGCCTGATCCGCAAGGAGGCCTGCGACTCGCGGTACCCGGAGATCGTCATCACCGAGGAGGGGATGGCGGCGATCAAGGAGAGCGCGCCGGCGCAGGCAGCCCTGGTGCGGCAGTTCTTCGTGGACGTGTTCGGGCCGGAGCGGCTCGGACTCCTCGGTGAGGTCTCCGACGAGATCGTCGAGACGATCGGCGAGCACTGCGCGACCGACTGCCCGCTGGAGACCTGAGTGCCGGTCTCAGAGATCTTTCAGCAGAACTTGACGGTGGCTTGAGCTTCTCTTGGAGTGCGGCTGACGGGCCTCGACCGAGGCTTACGGCATGGTCACTCCAGATGAATCCCGCCGTCCTCGCTGGCTGCGTCGCGCCTCCGCCGCCGCGATAGCCACCGCCGTCCTGGGAGTCGGCGCCACCGGAATCTCCGTCGCGGTCGCGTCGTCGAAGCACTCGAGCAGTAGCGGCACCGGCACGTCGGCGACGTCCAGCACCTCGGACTCCGGCTCCAGCTCTGACGACGGCAACAGCTCTGATGACGGCAACAGCTCGAGCGGTCTCGGGTCGGCGGATTCGGGCTCGCAGTCGCAGGGCCGGAGCAACGGATCATGACAGCGTCCCGGACCTGGTCCGCGTGGAGCTGCACCGTGCGCCTCACCGTCGACGACCCCGCCGTACTCGGAGCGGCCTGCGGCGAGCTCAAGGCGCTGATGGACCGGGTCGACAAGGCCGCCAGCCGGTTCCGCCGGGACTCCGAGCTGGCGGTGGTGAACAGCCGCGCGGGCACGCTCGTACCGGTGTCGCGCCTGCTCGTCGACCTCGTCGACGTCAGCCTGGTCGCGGCGCAGGTGAGCGGCGGCGCGGTCGATCCGACGGTCGGCTCCGCGGTGGTGGCCGCCGGGTACGACGCCGACATCGAGACGGTACGGCGACGTTTCCCGCAGGCGCCCGCTGAGCCGATGCCGGTCCCCGGCTGGCAGGACGTCCGCCTCAACCGGAAGCTCGCACTGCTCGGCGTACCCGAGGACTGCGCTCTCGATCTCGGCGCTACCGCGAAGGCGTGGACAGCGGACCGTGCCGCCAACGTGCTGAGCAAGCGCTACGGCAGCGCGGTTCTGGTCGAGATTGGCGGCGATCTGCGGGCCGCGGGTACGCCGCAGAAGCCCTGGGTCATCACCGTCGCGGAACGCGCCGGGGAGTCAGGTGTCCTCGTCTCGCTCGCGCACGGCGGCCTGACGACGTCGACCAGCACGGTACGGCGCTGGCAGACCGAGACCGGCTACGGCCATCACGTCATCGACCCGCGCACCGGTCGGCCCGCGGAGGGCAAGTACCGCACCGCGTCGGTGTGGGCGCCGACCGCAGTACGGGCGAACACTTTCAGCACCGCGCTTGTTGCCACTGGTGAGGGCGCTCTTGGCCGGCTGAAGCTGGCAGGGCACCCGGCCCGGCTGGTCGACGCTGACGGACAGGTCACGGAGCTGACGGGCTGGCCGTCCGGGAGCAGGGCCGCCTGATGACCCTCTGGTACCTGGCTCGCGCAGCCGGGGTCGTCGCGATGATCATGTTCACGCTGTCGGCCGTGCTCGGCATGGTCATGCCGCGGGTGCGGCGGGCGGACCGGCGGTTCTGGCTGCAGTACGTGCACCGATCGGCGGCTGTGACCGGGCTGGTCCTGTTGGTGACCCACGTGGTCGCGGTGACTGCTGACAGCTTCGTGAACATCAGCCCGGTCGTTCTGGTGTGGCCGTTCGCCTCCGGCTACCGGCCCTTTGCCATGGCCGTCGGCGCGCTGGCCCTGTACAGCCTGGTGCTGGCAACCGTTGTCGGCGCAGCTCGTGGCCGGTTGGCCGCGTCAGCGTCGTTCGCCAAGCACTGGCGCAAGGTGCACCTTGCCGCCTCGGTCGGCTGGCTGCTGTCCATCGGACACGCACTGCTGGCCGGCACAGACCGCAGTACGCCGTGGATGGTCGGCATCACGCTCGGCTGTCTGGCTGCTGTCGCGACCGCCGGCGCATACCGCCTCAACGCAACGCCTACGAGAGCCTGGAGGACCCAGTGATCACCGTTGACGACACCAGGGTGATCGGCGAGGCCAGGGTCCTCGCTGGACTCGACCAAGGACGGTTGGACCTTCAGCGCCACCTCCTGACGCACGGGCCGCAGCCCGGCCTCACCCGCGACGACTACGTACGCGCGTGTGAAGCAGTAGGACTCAGAGGTCGTGGCGGTGCGGCGTTCCCCGTGGCGCTGAAGCTGCAGGACCTCCCGGCTCGCGGTGTGGAGGCCGTGGTGGTCAATGGCTCCGAAAGCGAGCCGGTGAGCCGGAAGGACCGACTCCTGCTCACGCGGTCGCCGCATCTGGTTCTGGATGGAGCAGTCGGACTCGCACATGCGCTGCGGGCACCACACGTGCTGATCGCCGTACACGACGCCGATGCGGCGCAGTCGCTGCGGGAGGCGCTGATGGAGCGTGACGACCAGCTGGCGATCGAGGTACGAGACACTCCTGGTCGTTTCGTGGCGGGTGAGGCCCGTGCCGTGCTGAGCGTGCTGGAGGGCGGTAGCGCCGTACCCCCGGGGCGGCGGGTGCTGCCGACGCGGAAGGGATACCACGGGCGGCCCACTTTCATGT
>DASXXB010000341.1:0-7286 GCA_036503355.1 Kribbella sp.
TCTGTCGGAGTCACGACCCTGAACACGGAGAATCATGTCTAAGAAGTGCGATGTCTGCGGCAAGCAGCCGACGTTCGGCAACAGCGTTGCCCGCCTGGGTAAGGGCGCGATGATCCGGCGGGTCAAGGCGCGTACGCCGCGTCGTTTCAACCCGAACATCCAGCCGGTCCGCGCGATCATCAAGGGCACGCCCACCAAGATGAAGGTGTGCACCTCCTGCATCAAGGCCGGAAAGGTCCAGCGCGTCGTCGGCTGACCCAGCTTTCTCCGTAGAGGGCTTTCGCAGTAGGCGCCCGGGAATCCCCCGGGCGCCTACTCGTGTCTGCGCACCACCCACCCACGCATCCACGGGGGACGAGTGGCGCCGGCGTCAGCGGCGGTGGGCGACGACCGTGATTTCGTTGCGGTTGTGGTGGAGTTGGCGGGCGTGGTCCACGTCGTACTCCTCCTGGAGGACGTGGAGGCCGCGGCGGGCGCCGTCGAGGGGGTTCTTGCCGCCGCCCTTGAGGGTGACGATCGCGAGGCCGTCGCGGCGTAGGTGGGCGGCCGCGTCGAGCATCATGCGGGCGCTGGTCACCTGATCCATCCGCATGTCGTTCACCACCACGTCGAACCGGACCCGGTTGCTCGCGAAGAACCGGCCGGCGGTGGTCGCCTCGTGGTGGATCCGCCGGTCGCCGCGCAGCCGCGGGTCGAGCGAACCGGGGTCCACCGACCAGACCTCCTGCCCGTGCTGCCGCAGGATCCGCGTCCACCCACCGGGCGAGGCGCCGAGATCGACCGCCTTCCCGCCGTTCGGCAGCTCCAGCCCGAACGTCGCGATCGCCTCCTCCAGCTTGAACTCCGACCGCGACACCCGCTCCTCGCCCCGGGCCAGCCGCATCCGCCCGCCGGGCCAGTCCGACAGGCTGTCCGTACGCCGGTTCAGCCCGAGCAGGATCGCCTTCCGTCCCGCGAAACACGAGACGACGTACTCCTGCCCGGAGCGCGTGACGGCCACGCCGCGACCGGCGAGCGCCTCCTCGATGCGGTGGTAGTACGACCCGCCGCCGGGCCCGTCGGTCCAGGCCTGGACGGCGAGCGCCTTCGGGTACTCCGGCAGTTCGCCCAGCACCAGCTCCGCCAGCTCGTACTCCGGTGGCAGCTCCTCGAAGCTGGCGATCTCAACGGTCAGGTGCCGGACGAACATGATCCGCCCGGCATCACACGCCGCGGCCACCTCGCCGACCGCCGGCCCGTCCACCCGCCCGAGCTCGGCGCCGACCCGCTGGATCCGCACGTCCCGCCCGAACTCGCCCCGGATCTCGCGCACAGCCAACTCGTAGCTGTCGGCCGCGGCCGAGAACAACACACTCCTACCACCGCTCACCCCGGAACCCTACGCGCTAGCCTTCCGGGCGTGGAGGAATTGACGGTTGAGGTGCTGCGGGCCTGGGCGCGGACGGCGTTGGCCGACCTGGCGCGGGCGCGGACCGGAATCGACGAGCTGAACGTGTACCCGGTGCCGGACGGCGACACCGGCACGAACCTCTACCTGACCTGGGAAGCCGCCTGCGACGCGTTGCCGAAGGGCGAGTTGACCTTCACCGAGGCGATCCAGGCGTTCGGCCGCGGTGCCCTGCTCGGCGCCCGCGGGAACTCGGGCGTCATCACCTCGCAACTGATCCGTGCCTGCGGCCTCCGCCTCAACGAGAACCTCCCGAGAGACCGGACCGACGGTGTTCTTGCCGATCCGAGGATGAGTGAAGCAGCCGCGTTTGCCGACGCGCTGCGGTACGCCGCCGACGCCGCGTACGGGGCTGTCGCGCAGCCGGTCGAGGGGACGATGCTGACCGTCGCCCGGGCCGCGGCGACCGGGGCGATGACGGCCGCGAACGACGGCAAGTCCCTCGCCGACGTGTGCCTCGCCGCCGTCGCCTCCGCCCGGCAGGCGCTCACGAAGACGACGGAGCAGTTGGACGTACTGCGACGTGCGGGTGTCGTCGACGCCGGGGGAGCGGGGCTCGTGGTGATCCTCGGCGCGATGGAGTCCGTCCTCACCGGGCAGCACGTGCGGGTCGACGTACCGGCCAGAGTCGAGCCGCAGGGCGAGAGCGCGGAGAGTCAGGACGGGCCGGCGTACGAGGTGATGTATCTGCTCGACGCGCCGGACGACAAGATCGGCGATTTCCGGCAGAGCCTGGCCGCGCTCGGGGACTCGGTCGTCGTGGTCGGCGGCGACAACCTGTGGAACGTGCACGTCCACACCGACGACGTCGGCGCCGCGATCGAGCACGGCATCGACATCGGCCGCCCGCACCGGATCCGGGTCACGCACTTCGACGACCAGGCACATCACCACCACGAGCCTGCGCCCGGCCGCGCCGTGATCGCCGTCGTCGCCGGCGAGGGGCTGGCCGGATTGTTCACCGAAGCCGGTGCCCGCGTGATCCGTGGCGGTCCCGGCCGCCGCTGCTCGACCGGCGAACTGCTGCAGGCGATCGAGCAGTCGCAGGCTCCCGAGATCGTCATCCTGCCCAACGACCAGGACTCGATCGCGGTCGCCGAGGCCGCCGCGACCGCCGCCCGCCAGGACGGGATCCGGGTCGCGGTGATCCCCACCCGCGCACAGGTCCAGGGCCTGGCCGCGATCGCCGTCCACGACCCGGAGCGCAGCTTCGACGACGACGTCGTACACCTGTCGGCCGCCGCCGGCCAGACCCGGCACGGCGCGGTGACGATCGCGGTCAAGGACGCCTGGACGATGGCCGGGCGGTGCCGGACCGGTGATGCGCTCGGCGTCGTCGACGGGGATTTCGCGCTGATCACCGACGACCTGCAGGAGGCCGCGCTGCAGGTCGCGGACCGGCTCCTCGGCGGTGGCGGCGAGCTGCTCACGATCGTCACCGGCCGCGACGCGGACCCCGCGCTGGCCGCCGCGGTCGAGCGGCACGTACGGCGGCAGCGCAAAGATGTCGATGTCGTGGTGTACGACGGAGGACAGGACAGGTACCCGTTGCTGATCGGGGTCGAATAACGGTGTTGAAATGAAAGCGGATATGGATCGCAAGCTCCGTGACTTCGTCGGGGCGAAGACGGCCAAGACGTTCGCGGACGTGCTGGAGATCGAGACCGTCGGAGAGCTGCTGCGGCACTACCCGCGGCGGTACCTGAAGAAGGGCGAGCTGACGCCGTTCGACGAGCTCGAGATCGGCGACCAGGCGACCGTCAACGGCCGGGTCAAGAAGGTCACCTCGCGGACGCTGGACAGCAAGATCGAGATCAAGCCCGACCAGGTGCACCGGTACCGCAAGCAGCGGACCATCACGAAGGTCGTGGTCACCGACGGCCGCAACGACCTGGAGGCGGCGTTCTTCAACCAGCCCTGGCTGCTGACCAAGCTGACGCCCGGCACGTCCGCCCTGTTCTGGGGCGAGGTGACGATGTTCCGCAGCACCATGCAGCTGAAGAACCCCGGCACCGAGGTGCTGGACTCCGAGGATCTGACCGAGGCCGAGATCGAGCGCCGGGCGCGGCCGTTCCGCCCGCTCTACCCGGCGACCGCGAAGTTGCCAACCGCAACGATCGAGCGGTCGGTGAAGATCGTGCTGGACAGCCTCGACGACCGGCTCGACGACCCGGTGCCGGACCGGATCCTGCAGCAGGAGGGGTTGCTCGGGATCCGGGACGCCTTCCAGAAGGTGCATCTTCCGGACACCGAGCAGGACATCCACGACGCCCAGCAGCGGTTCCGGTTCGAGGAAGCGCTGGTGATGCAGACGATCCTCGCGCAGCGCCGGGCGGTCACCGACGCGCTCAGCGCCGTACCGCGGCCGCGCACGGAAGGCGGGCTGCTGGACGCGTTCGACGAGCGGCTGCCGTTCGCGCTGACCGAGGGGCAGGCCGAGGTGGGGGAGGAGATCTTCGCCGATCTCGCCCGTCCGCATCCGATGCACCGGCTGCTGCAGGGTGAGGTCGGCTCCGGCAAGACCGTGGTCGCGCTGCGGGCGATGCTGTCCGTGGTCGACAACGGCGGCCAGGCGGCGCTGCTCGCGCCGACCGAGGTGCTCGCGGTGCAGCATCACAAGACGCTGACCAAGATGCTCGGTGAGCTGGCCGAGCAGGGCATGCTCGGCGGCGCGGAGAACGCGACGAAGATCGGCCTGCTGACCGGTTCGCTGAACGCGGCATCCCGCCGTACGGCGATGCTCGACGCGGCCAGTGGCGCCGCCGGGATCGTGGTCGGGACGCACGCGCTGCTGGAGGACAAGGTCCAGTTCGCCGATCTCGGGCTCGTGGTGGTCGACGAGCAGCACCGGTTCGGCGTCGAGCAGCGGGCGGCGCTGAGCGCGAAATCCGGCGAGAACACGCCGCACGTGCTGGTGATGACCGCGACGCCGATCCCGCGCACGGTCGCGATGACGGTGTTCGGCGATCTCGCGGTGTCGACGCTCACCCAGTTGCCGGCCGGGCGGTCGCCGATCCAGTCGTCGGTGGTGCCGGCCAAGGTGAAGCCGGACTGGCTGCAGCGCGCCTGGACGCGGGTCCGCGAGGAGGTCGGCAAGGGCCACCAGGTGTACGTCGTGTGCCCGCGGATCGGGGACGACGTCAAGAACGCGGCGGACGAGGAAGGTGAGCTGCTCGAGACCGACGAGGGCGGGAAGAAGCAGGCCCGCCCGCCGATCTCGGTGATTCAGGTGTCCGAGGCGCTCGCGGAGATCCTGCACGACCTGCGCGTCGAGATCCTGCACGGGCGGCTCCCGGCCGACGAGAAGGATGCGGTGATGTCCCGGTTCGCCGCCGGCGACATCGACGTCCTGATCGCGACCACGGTGATCGAGGTCGGGGTCGACGTACCGAACGCCTCGACGATGGTGATCATGGACGCCGACCGGTTCGGCATCTCGCAGCTGCACCAGCTGCGCGGCCGGGTCGGGCGGGGCAAGGTGCCGGGGCTGTGCCTGCTGGTCACGGACATGCCGCCCGGCGCGAGCCCGTACCGGCGGCTCGAGGCGGTCGCGTCGACGACGGACGGGTTCGAGCTGTCCCGGATCGACCTGGAGACCCGGCGCGAGGGCGACGTGCTCGGCGTCGCGCAATCGGGACGGCGTTCGAGCCTGAAGCTGCTGAGCGTGCTGCGGGACGAGGACATCATCCTCCGCGCCCGCCACGAGGCGACCGCGATCGTCGGGGTCGATCCGGCCCTGTCCGAGTTCCCCGAACTGCTCACCGTCGTCCGCAACGCCCTCCAGTCCGAAACCACCGAATACCTGGAGAAAACGTGACCCGCATCGTGGGTGGGGTGGCGGGTGGGCGGCGGATCGGGGTGCCGGCGGGGAGTGGGACGCGGCCGACCGCGGACCGGGTGCGGGAGGCGCTGTTCTCGTCGCTGGAGTCGGAGTTCGGCAGCTTCGACGGGCTCGCGGTCCTCGATCTGTACGCCGGATCAGGGGCGATCGGGCTCGAGGCGCTGTCTCGTGGTGCCGCGCAGGCCGTCCTGGTCGAGTCGGACCGCCGGGCCGCCGAGGTGATCGCGGCGAACATCAAGGTCGTCGGATTGCCCGGGGCGAAGCTGCTGACCCGACCTGTGGAGAAGGTGAGCGCTGGTGACCCTCCGACGGTGTTCGACCTGGTCTTCGCGGACCCGCCGTACAAGCTGGAGACGGCCGAGCTGCAGGACGTGCTGACCGGCCTGGCGGCGCAAGGCTGGCTCGCCGACGACGCGCTGGTGGTCGTCGAGCGCGGCAAGCGGGAGCCGTGGGAGTGGCCCGAAGGCTTCGCCGCGCTGCGGGACCGCAAGTACGGCGAGGCGCGGCTTTGGTACGGTCACCGGCATGGCCAAGGCTAGTGACCTTCCGACTCAGGACACTAGGGGGTCCTCCGCATGAGCAAGGCCGTGTTCCCAGGGACCTTCGATCCACCGACCGTCGGGCACCTCGACATCGTCACCCGGGCGGCCGCCGCCTTCGACGAGCTGATCGTGGCGACCGGCGTGAACCAGTCGAAGAACCGGCTGTTCGGCCCCCAGGAGCGGATCGAGATGCTCACCGCCCTGGTCCAGCCGTTCCCGAACGTCCGGGTCGGCACGTTCGACGGGCTGCTGGTCGACTACTGCCGCGCCGAGGGCGCCGGGGTGATCGTGAAGGGGCTGCGCTCGGCCGCCGACTACGACTACGAGTTGCAGATGGCGCAACTGAACCGGCGGATGACCGGCGTCGACACACTGTTCTTCCCGACCGCACCGGAGAACGCCTTCATCTCCTCGAGCTGGGTCAAGGAGATCGCCCGGCTCGGCGGCGACGTCAGCACGTTCGTGACACCGTCCGTGCACGCACGGTTACAGAACAAGCTCTGAGATCCCCCCGGATTGGGCCGTACGGCCCGAGGTTGGTAGTCTTGTCAACCGGTCTCGACGAGACCGAGATCTTGCCTTGCCCACGCCTGAAAGGTTTGCCCTGAGCGTCCTGGACCCGCGGTCCCCACTCGTGATCGACACGCACGAGCTGACACGCCGCGCCGGGTCCCAACGCGAAGTCAGCTTTTCGAGCCCGGCGCCGGCGGATCTCGGAATCGACGTGATCGGCGTCCCCGAAGGCGATCCGATCCAGTTCGATCTACGGCTGGAATCGGTGGTCGAAGGGGTGCTCGTCACCGGAACGGCCGCCGGCCGCCTGGTCGGGGAGTGCGCGCGGTGCCTGGTTGACATCGAGGACGAGTTCCTCGCTGACATCCAGGAGCTGTACGTCTACCCGGAGAGCGAAGCCGAGCCGGACGAGGCCAGCCGGATGGAGGGCGATCTGATCGACCTCGAGCCGGTGCTGAGGGACCAGGTGGTGCTCGCACTGCCGTTCCAGCCGTTGTGCACGGACGACTGTCCGGGTCTGTGCCCCGAGTGCGGGGTGCGCCTGGCCGACGAGCCCGGACACAAGCACGAGGAGCCGATCGACCCGCGCTGGGCCGCCCTCGGCAACCTGCATCAGCACGACCAGCACGACAACTGAACAGCTGCACCGAAAAGTCAGACCGAACAGCGAGAGCCGGCCGGGTCCACCAGCCCCCGGCCGAACCGAGGAGTCATAACCGTGGCCGTTCCGAAGCGGAAGATGTCGCGCAGCAACACCCGCAGCCGCCGGGCCCAGTGGAAGACCACTGCCCCGTCGCTGGTCACCTGCGTGAACCCCGCCTGCCGCGCGAAGCACCTGCAGCACACCGTCTGCCCGAACTGCGGCCAGTACGGCGCCAAGGGCGAGCGTCGCCAGGTCGTCGAGAGCTAAACGGCACCAGTCAGTGAATTCTTCGGTCAACGA
>DASXXB010000342.1:0-11356 GCA_036503355.1 Kribbella sp.
TTCTCGTCGATGTCCAGCCCCAGCAGCGCCGAGTAGAACTGGGCGAGCTCGAGTGGGTCCGGGCAGTCCAGCACCACCGAGCCGAGCCGCCCGGCAGTACTGCCCGGCTGCTCTGCCACCTGCGTCATCTGTCCTCCACATTCTGTTTCATCAACCTGCTCCTGGTCCGGGGCAGGTAGGGGCAAGGCCCACTTGTCGGAAGGCCCGGCCGCCTACGATGACAGGTCCCGGGGACCATCCGCATCTTTCGACACGCGTTCTCGCGTTCTGAACCGATGACTGACCGTGAAGGAACGCGGGCGCTACTACTGAACAGCAGGTACGCCGGTAGCGCGCCGGCGCTCGCCCAGCTTGCGGATCTTCGCCCGGGTGCCGCAGTCCTCCATCGCGCACCAGCGCCGCGAACCGTTCCGGCTGCGGTCCAGGAACAGCCATCCGCATCCGCCGTCGTCGATCGGGCAGGCCTTGAGCTGCCGCAGGTCCACGGTCCGCACCAGCTCGACCGCGGCGACCACGAGGCGGTCCGGGATGAGCTGCGCGGGCGACGTACCGACAACCAGCTCCGCGATCCCGTGCTCGCGACCGGCGTCCGGGATCAGCATCGACCGCGCGGCCGCCGCGGACCAGCGCAACATCAAGCGCTCGAAGGCGGATCCCTGGCTGCGCTTGAGGCCGTCGACCGCCACCGCGGCGCCGTCCGCCCGCGCCGCGAGCACGTCGTACGTCGCCTCGCGGATCTCGAGCGTCCCGCGCAACGCCTTCTCGGCGAGCTCGGGCGCCGAGCGCCAGGTGCCCTCGACGGCGCTGAAGTCGCGCAGGTCGATCAGCTCGGTCCGGCGGCTCCAGGCGAGCAGCTCGGCGGGCGACGTGAGGTAGTCGTGCTCCGGTTCGCCGCCGCGCAGCCGCGGGCTGACCGTGTTCACCAGGTCGAGGGCGGGGTGTCCGCCCACGATGCGAAATTCCGCATGAGAACTGTCGGTCACAGATGAGACGCTACCACTGTCCGAAATTTTACCGGGATCAGGTGACTCATGCCCCTCACGTCCCGCCGAGCGGCCGCCGCACTGGTGTTCCTCGGCGTTTCGACCTTCTCCTTCGTGACCGTCGAGGTGCTGCCGATCGGTCTGCTGACCGTCATCGCCGACGATCTCGGGCGCTCCCGCTCGCAGGTCGGCCTCCTCGTCACCGGGTACGCCACGGTCGTCGTACTCGCCTCCATCCCACTGGCCCGACTCACCCACCACCTCCCTCGACGGCTCGTGCTGTCCGGCACGCTCGCGGTTCTCACCGTCGCCACCGCGCTCTCCGCCGCCGCCCCGACGTACGAGCTGCTGTTCGCCGCGCGGCTGGTGATCGCGCTCTCGCAGGCACTGTTCTGGTCGATCGCCCCGCCGATCGCGACCAGCCTGTTCCCGCCCGAGTTCCGCGGGCGCGTGGTCGCGCGGCTCGCGATCGGTACCGCGCTGGCTCCGATCATCGGCATCCCGCTCGGCACCTGGCTCGGCGAGCAGGCCGGCTGGCGGGTGCCGTTCGTGGTGATGACTCTGCTCGGCGCGGCAGCCTGCGCCGGGATCGTGCTCCTGTTGCCGCGGACCGAGGTGAAGGACAGTCCGTCCCGCCGCGGCAGCTCCCCCGACCTCCGGCGGTACGTCGTACTGCTGGTGACGTCGGCTGTCGGCGTGACCGGGTTCCTGACGTTCAACACCTATGTCACGCCGTTCCTGCTGGACATCACCAGGTTCTCGTCCGGCGAGCTCGGGCCGATGCTGCTCGCCAGTGGCGCCGGTGGGTTGGCCGGAACACTCATCGTCGGGCGCGTCCTCGACCGTTATCCGTGGGGTGCGACGGTGCTCCCGCTCGGGATCCTCACGGCCGGCCTGTTCGGGCTGTTCGCGCTCGGACAGGTGCAGGTCGTGACGGTCGCGCTGATCGCGCTGATCGGTCTCGCGTTCAGTGGTCTGGCGGTCGCGACGCAGAGCCGGACGCTGCAGGTGGCTCCGGGCAGTACGGACATCGCGTCGGCCGGGACGAGCTCGGCCTTCAACATCGGCATCGCCGCCGGGGCATTCGTGGGCGGTGCCCTGATCGATCACACCTCGGTCCGTGCGGTGGCGCTCGTCGGCGGCCTGCTGACCGCGGCCGCGGCGCTGGTGATGCTGAGCGAGCCGCTGCTGACCCGGCGCTCGGCCGTGCCCGGGCCTCCGCACGACCTCTGTGAAGAGCCGGCCTGATTGATATTGAAGCCTCTTGACGTAACCCATCCGGCCGCGAACACTTTCGAGCATGATTCCGCAGCCCACGGCGCAGCAGGCGCTTCCTGACCAGACCTTCACCCTGCAGTCCGACGCGACGATCGGGCTCGACGACCCCGCCGCCCTGGCGATCGCCGACCGGCTCGCGGCGCAACTGCGGCGCTCGACCGGATTCGCCCTGCCGGTCCAGGACGGAACCGGCACGATCACGCTGTCCACCCAGGGTGCCGAGTCCTTGGGTGCCGAGGGCTACGAACTCCGCGCGGACGCGTCCGGCGTCACGATCACAGCGGCCACCCCCGAGGGCCTGTTCCGCGGTGTCACCACATTCCGCCAACTCCTGCCGGCCAAGGCCGACGCCGACAGCCGGCAGGACGGGCCCTGGGAGATCGCCGGTACGACGATCTCGGACGCTCCCCGCTACGGGTACCGCGGCGTGATGCTCGACGTCTCGCGGCACTTCTTCACCGTCGACCAGGTCAAGCACTTCATCGACCTCGTGTCGCTGTACAAGCTCAACCGCCTGCACCTGCACCTGTCCGACGACCAGGGCTGGCGGATCCAGGTCGACTCCTGGCCACGCCTCACGGAGTACGGCGGCAGCCAGCAGGTCGGCGGCGGGACCGGCGGCTCGTACACCAAGGCCGACTTCGCGGAGATCGTCCGGTACGCCGCGGAGCACTACCTGACCGTCGTACCCGAGATCGACACCCCGGGGCACACCAACGCGGCGCTGGCGTCATACCCGGAGCTGAACGCGGACGGGGTGGCTCCGAAGCTCTACACCGAGACAGAGGTCGGCTTCAGCACGCTGACGGTCGGCTCGGACCGTACGTACGAGTTCCTCGACGACGTGTTCCGCGAGGTCGCGGAGCAGACAACCGGTGACGTCGTACACCTGGGAGGGGACGAGGCGCACTCGACGCCGCACTCGGACTATCTGACCTTCGTGCCGAAGGCGGCCGAGCTGGTCGTGAAGCAGGGCAAGACGGTGATGGGCTGGCACGAGATCGCCGATGCGCCGCTGCCGGCCGGGACCGTCGTGCAGTACTGGGGCACCGAGGACGAGAAGGCCCAGGCGCTCGCGGTCAAGGCCGTCGAGCAGGGCGCGACCCTGGTGCTGTCCCCTGCGAACCGGTCGTACCTGGACATGAAGTACCACGCGGAGACGCCGCTCGGGCTGGACTGGGCGGGACTGGTCAGCGTGGAGCAGTCGTACAACTGGAACCCGGCCACGCTGATCCCGAACGTGCCGGCGAGCGCGATCGCCGGCGTCGAGGCACCGCTGTGGACCGAGACGCTCGACGATCTGGACAAGGTCGAGTTCATGGTCTTCCCGCGGCTGCCCGGCATCGCCGAGCTCGGCTGGTCGTCGGAGGACGCCCTCGACTGGCCGACGTACAAGGGCCGGCTGGCTCAGCAGGCACCGCGCTGGGAGGTGCTCGACGTCAACTTCTACCGGGCACCGGAGATCGACTGGCGTTAACGCTCAAGGACGCGATCCAGCAGCCACGCCGTGGTCGCGTCCACGTCCTGCTCCGCGAGGGTGTGCTGCGTGGCGTCCGCGTCCGGGGCGTCACGCACCTCCAGGCGGTACACGTACCGGTCCGGCTGCGGCCGGCCCGAGCCGAGGTCCTTGGCGGCGAGCGCCCGGGCCGCGGACTCCAGCCGGTCCGCGTCGGGCAGACCCGCGGTGTCGAGCTCGCCGCGCTTGGTCAGCCCCGCGAATCCGCCGCTCCGGGTCACCGTGACAATCATTTCCGTCTCCTTGCTGTTGCGCCTCGTGCAATTGTGCACAGCCGCGCGACACGCCGGGAGATTCGATCAGAATCCTGCGTCCATCACCCGGCGTACCGGTCAATTGTCCTTCGTTGCCAACGCCGTGCCTCCGCGGCATCCCGCGAAACAGCAGGTCGGCGCCGGATTTCCGGTTCCGGGCGGGGGCTTCGCGGGCCAGGATCGTCCGGGCACGGAGGGTAGCGAGTCGCGACAATCAGCGACACGTGTTTGTGGTCACCCCTACCATCAGCCCGCAGAACGGCTACAGTTATGGCGTTGCAGTTTTGGACTCCCTGACTTTGCTGTGCTGCATGGCCGGTCTGTCGTCTGGGGCCTTTCGGCGACGCGTGGTCCATGAGGTGTGGTCCACGGATTGTTAATAGCCATCGAGGAGATAGACAAATGGCTGTCGGTACTGTCAAGTGGTTCAACGCTGACAAGGGCTTCGGCTTCATCACCCCGGATGACGGTGGTGCGGACGTGTTCGCGCACTACTCGGCCATCCAGATGTCGGGCTTCCGCTCGCTGGACGAGAACCAGCGGGTCGAGTTCGAGATCACCCAGGGCCAGAAGGGCCTGCAGGCGGAGAACATCCGCGCGATCTGATCGCCCTTCCAGCACACCACGAAGGGGCCGCACACCGACCGGCGTGCGGCCCCTTCGTCATGCTCGGCTTCGTCATCGGCGCAGTCCCGGGATCACGTCCGCGGCCACCTGCTCCAGGACGTCCTCCGAGCCGGCGTACACGCCCTCGGCACGCGGCCAGTGGGTGATCACGTCAGTGAAGCCGAGCGCGGCGGCGCGGCCGACAACGTCCTCGAAGGCGGCCGGGCTGGAGAGTGCGTAGACCGCGGAGTCGAGTGACAGGTAGCGGTCCAGAGAGCGGCCCTCGAGGAGGTCGTCGAGGCGGTGGCTGAGGTCGGCGACCGAGGTCATCCAGCTGTCCAGGTCGTCACCCGGTCCCCCGGTCGTCATCCAGCCGTCGCCGTGCTGCGCGGCGAACCGCAGTGAGCGCGGGCCGTTGCCGGCCAGGATGAACGGCACGCGTGGTTGCTGGATGCAACCAGGCAGCGTGCGGCCGTTGCGCGTCTCGTAGTACTCGCCCTTGAAGTCCACGCCGTCCGTGGTCAGCAGGATGTCCAGGAGTTTCACGAACTCCTCGTAGCGGTCCTGCCGCTGCCGCGGCGTGCGCTCCGGTCCGCCCTGGATCGTCGCGTCCAGGCTTCCGCCGGCCCCGATCCCGCAGACGAAACGGCCGTCGGAGACGTCGTCGAGCGCGAGGATGTCGCGGGTCAGCGCCAGCGGGTGCCGGAAGTTCGGCGAGGTCACGAACGTGCCGAGCTTGATCGTCGACGTGACCGTCGCGGCCGCCGTCAGCGTGGGCGTCGTCCCGTACCAGGGCGAGTCCTGCAGGCCGGCCCAGGTCAGGTGGTCGTACGTCCACGCGTGGTCGAACCCGTACTCCTCCGCCCGCCGCCACCGCGGCGCGGCGTCCCGCCACCGGTACTCCGGCAAGATCGCGATCCCGAAACGCATGCCCGCACCCTACGCGATGTGGCCGAGACCACGATTGTTGCGTTTTCCACCAATCTCCGACACGGTCGGAAGGCACTGTTGAACAAACAGACACAGTCCCCGACTCGACAGAACGGAGGCGCGCCGCAACGAGGCGTGACTTACCTGTGGCCATCGATATCGACAGCCAGGCAGACACCCCCGACAACGCATCACATCCCGCGATTGCGACCCCACCACCACCCGGCAGCCGAAGTCACGGTTCCGGACTCGACCGCGTCACCTTCGGTGTCACCGCGGTCATCGCCCTGGCCTTCGTCGCCTGGGGCATCGTCGACGCCACCGGTCTCGGTACGGCGTCCACCTCGGCCCTCGGCTGGGTCGAGCAGAACACCGGCTGGCTGTTCGTGCTGCTGGCCTCCGGCTTCGTCGTCTACGTGATCTGGCTGGCCGCCGGCCGGTACGGGCGGATCCCGCTCGGCCGCGACGACGAGCAGCCCGAGTTCCGGACCGTGTCCTGGGTGGCGATGATGTTCAGCGCCGGCATGGGCATCGGCCTGATGTTCTTCGGCGTCAGCGAGCCGCTCTCGCACTTCACCAGTCCCCCGCCCGGTACCGTCGACGGCGGCTCGTCGCAGGCCCTCGAGACCGCGATGGCGACCACGTTGTTCCACTGGACACTGCACCCGTGGGCGATCTACGCCGTGGTCGGCATCGCGATCGCGTACGGCACCTTCCGGCGCGGGCGCTCGCAGCTGATCAGCGCGGCGTTCGCTCCGCTGCTGGGACGGCGTACCGAAGGACCGATCGGCAAGCTGATCGACGGGCTCGCGATCTTCGCGACGCTGTTCGGATCGGCGGCTTCGCTGGGTCTCGGGGCGCTGCAGATCGGGTCCGGCGTGCGGATCCTCGGCTGGCTGGACAAGACCGGGAACGGCGTGATGATCGCCGTGATCACGATCCTGACCGCGGCCTTCGTCGCGTCGGCCGTGTCCGGCGTCGCGAAGGGCATCCAGTGGCTGTCCAACATCAACATGGTGCTGGCCGTCGTACTGGCCGTGTTCGTGTTCGTCGTCGGGCCGACCGTACTGATCCTCAACCTGGTGCCGACCGCGATCGGCGACTACTTCCGCGACCTCGCCGAGATGGCCGCGCGCACCGAGGCCAGCGGCGGCGACGCGATGGCGAAGTGGCTGTCCGGATGGACGGTCTTCTACTGGGCCTGGTGGATCTCGTGGACGCCGTTCGTCGGCATGTTCATCGCGCGGATCAGCCGGGGCCGGACGATCCGGCAGTTCGTCACCGGCGTCCTGCTGGTGCCGTCGCTGGTCAGCCTGCTGTGGTTCTGCATCTTCGGCGGTACGGCGATCGACATCCAGCGCGGCGGTACCGACATCGCGGGTCAGTCGACGAGCGAGGGCCAGCTGTTCGGGATGCTGGACCAGATCCCGCTCAGCGCGGTGACCACCATCCTGGTCGTCGTACTGGTCGCGATCTTCTTCGTCTCCGGCGCCGACGCCGCGTCGATCGTCATGGGCACGCTGTCCGAACGCGGGGCGATCGAGCCGAAGAAGCCGCTGGTCGTCTTCTGGGGCGTGCTCACCGGTGCAGTCGCGGCGGTCATGCTGCTCGCCGGTGGAGGCGGTGCCGACGCCTTGCAAGGCCTGCAGAACCTCACGATCGTCGCGGCGCTGCCGTTCGCGGTCGTGATGGTCGGACTGGCGATCGCACTGGCCAAGGACCTGCGGACAGATCCCCTGATGCTCCGCCACGAGATCGGCTCGGAGGCGGTCGAGGCGGCGGTCATCGAGGGCGTCAGCAACCACGGCGACGACTTCTCCCTGGTGGTCGCCGGCAACGGCCACAGCGCTGGGACGGCCGTCCCGGAGTCGCCGCAGCCCGAAGGCGCCGTACCACCGCCCAAACCATAGCCGCGTACTGTCGGCTCGCCCGTTTCGGACGGGACGGACGAGCCGACAGGTCGCGGTACTGGTCAGACGTGGGCCACGAGGATCGAGACGAGGGTTTCGCCGGGGCACTGGGCGCCGATCTCGCGGATCGCCCAGCGACCGCGGTAACCGTCGCCGGTCCAGTTCGCCTCGGCGTCGTGCTTCTCCGTCTCACCACCGGTGATCTTGAATCCGTCCACGGAGTATCCCGCGTTCATGGCGGCCAACACGTCCTTGAACGAAGTCGTCGTCACCGCGGATACCACCAGTCCGTCCCGGCCGCGGTCCTCGAGGTGGAAGATCACGGCCATCGGCGGCAGCGGCAGATTGGCCGGTACGCCGGTCGCGGGCAGCGAAACCGCCTTGGCTGCGGTTGTGCACTGCACCTGCCGCTGGGCCGAGGCGAGCTGCTTCTCGGCCACCTTCTCGGCACCCGATTCACACCCACTCGTCGCGACACAGACCGCGACCGCGGCCAGCGCCGCTGTCGCAGCCCTCACCGGCGAGCCACGGTCGGTGTGCCGGCGTCGTACGCCGCTCGCAGCGTCTTGCCGCCGGACTGGCGGGCGATCGTCGCGTACGCGTCGTGGTTGTTGGCCCCGCCCGTCACGCACGCGGCGGTACAGCCGTCCGCGAACGCCGCCAGCACCCGGCCGTGGTCGTCGACGGTGACGTCGATGAAGTCGAGCAGGTTGCGGTCGGCACCACACGTCGTACCGCCGGTACAGATCGAGCCGAGCTGCACCGGGTCGTCCGGCGTCGCGTCCGAGGTCACCCACGATGCTCCGCCGTCGTAGGTGTAAGCGACGTACAGGTGCCAGACCCCGTGGAAGTTGGCGGTGTCCTGATAGTTGCCGCCGGTCGGCGTACCGATGAAGGCGAACGCGGCACGGTCGTCGTCGCCGGCGACCACGGCCGGGAAGACCGAGTTCTTGATGCCGAACTCGGTGCCGACCGCCTGATCGCCGGTCCACGTCGCGCCCTTGTCATGACTCACGGCGATCCGCGGTACGCCGTCGGAGCCGGTGTAGCCGAAGTAGACGGTCCCGTTCGACCCCACGCCGATCGACGGGTCCGAATCACCCGGCGTACTGTGCGGCACCGGTCGAACCGTCCAGGTCAGCCCGTTGTCGGGAGACACCACCGCGGCCTGGTTCGCGCCGCAGCCCTTGTTCGGCAGGTACGCCGTACCGTCCGGAGCCACCTTCACGTGTCCGTGCAAGCCACCGCAGTCGAGCAGGCTGTACGTCGGCACTCCGGGGCCGAAGGTACGGCCGCCGTCCCGGCTGGCCGCACAGAACGCGGTCGCGATGTCCTGACTGCAGTAATAGACCGCATTCGGATAGCCCACCGTCGGCAAGGATCCGGCCGGCAACGGTCCGCCACCGATCGTCTGGTGGTCGACGCCCGACGGGATGCCACCACCGGTGCTCGGCTGCCAGGTCACACCGTCGTCGTCGGTGTAGCAGGTCAGCGAGTTCACGCCCGACAGCTGCGACTCGAACGTCCGGCCGGTCGCACGGTCGGTGAACAGGATCGGGTCCAGGCTGGCTGTGCTGCCCTGAGGACATCCCTTCGCCGCGGTCGCGGAGACATCGGCCCAGTTCGCCGTCGCCGGAGTGGTGCTGTCGTCGAAGCCGACCTTGAAGGTCGACAGGTACGACTGGAAGAACGTCGCGCCGGTCTTGAAGCTGTTGCCGATCGACGGCTCCCCCGCATCGTGCGCGTTCTTCAACGTCTCCGGCGCGCCGTAGGTCGTCAACGTCGGCGCCGGCTCGCTGCTCGGCGGCGGGTTGACCGGCTTGTCCACCAGCGAAGCCGTCGCGGAGTACGACTGGCCGAGCGGAGCGAACGGCACGACCCGTACCGTGTAGGTCCCGGAGTCAGGTGGCAGCACCACGAGTTCAGGATCCGCCGAGCTGGCCGACGTACCGACCGTCGTTCCGTTCGCGTCCTTGACGTACACATCGAAGTCGGCAGCGGCCAGCGGCCAAGCCACGCTGATCCGGAGTTCATGATCCGTGCCGTACCCGGCAGGGGTGCTGACCGTCAGCGCGAAGTCGTCGCAGGATGTCGGCACGTCGCAAACCGGCTCCCCCGCGGTGCCGGTTACGTTCGCGGCCACGAACGGTCCGCCCGTCCAGTCGACCGACAGCGAGGTCGGCGACACGGAGCCGGCGGCCGGATCCGAGGCATCGGCAGGCACCACCGCCCCGGACAGCAGCAGGCCTGTCACGGCGAGGACAGGGATCAAACGACGAGGGCCATGCAGAAATCGAGAAGCACGCATGATCGCGTCCTTTCACGGGCGGAACCGCCGAGGCAATCGACGGCTGAGCTGGCATCCAGCGACTGCCGCGTGAGATTACTCCCGGATTGTTGAACGCGCGATGGTTCGAGCGCTACTAACAGTAAGTTGAAATAACCGTCAGTTTCCGTGGTGCGGTGTAGGGAAGGTGGCCAGGGTGGTGGTGCCGATGCTTCCCAGCCATACCTTGCCGTCGCGTTCGCGGACGCCGGTCGGCATGTGGAAGTCGGGGTGCTTGGCGCGCAGGTCGTGCACCAGCGTGCCGCTCTCGTCGTACGCCTGGATCTCGATGATGTCCGCCGCCTTCGGCTTCAACGCGTCCGGCAGCGACCACACCAGCTTGCGGAACACCGGATGCTTCGGCAGCAGCAGATCGAGTACGGCGTTGCGCGGCGATCCGACCGCGACCCAGATCAGACCGTCGGAACCACGCGCGATGTTGTCCGGCAGGCCCGGGATCGACGCGATCTGCACAGGCTCGGCGTCCGGGTCGGCGAGGTCGAGCCGGTAGAGGCCGTACGTCGCGGTCTCGGCCCAGAAGAGCGTACGGCGATCGGTGCTGAGCGCCACGCCGTTCGGGAAACCCCGGCCGGTCGCGAGCCGGGTGACCTCACCGTCCGGCGTACGGCGATACACGCTGCCTGTCGTGCTGTGTTCGAGGAGGTCGGCCATCCACTCGTCGATGCCGAATCGGGTCGACGAATCGGTGAAGTAGATCGTGCCGTCCTCGGTGACGTCGGCGTTGTTGCAGAACCGCATCGGACGGCCGTCGATCTCGGACAGCAGCGTGGAGATCCGGTTGTCGGTGTCGAGCCTAGGGTCGAGCGTCAGCAGCCCGCGGTTCGCGTCGCAGATCAGTACCTTGCCGTCGGGCAGCCATTCCAGGCCGAGTGGCCGGCCGCCGGTGTCGGCGAGCGTGGTGATCGTGCGGCCGTCCGCGGAGACGCGCAGGATGCGGCCGTCGTACAGCCCGGTGAGCACACTGCCGTCCTCGTCGATCAGTGTGTCCTCGGGCCCCTTGCCGGGCAACGCGACGACGTCGACGTCGACGTTCTTCGGGTGCCGGACCGGCGGCGCGGGCGGCGGCGTCCAGCGGACAGGGGCGATCGACGACTTCATGCCGCAGACCTTAGCTCCCCGCGCCGCCACGGTCACAAAACGCGACAGCCCGGACCGAGGTGAGTCGGTCCGGGCTGCCTGCTTGCTGCTAGTAGATGACCTCGCCCCGCGCACGCCGCGCGCGGAGTTTCTCGAGGGCTTCGTCGAGGATCTCCTGGGCCTCCTGCTCGGAGCGGCGCTCCTTCACATAGGCCAGGTGGGTCTTGTAGGGCTCGATCTTCGGCGGCGGAGGCGGGTTGTTCACATCGGTGCTGGTCGGCAGACCACACCGTGGACAGTCCCACTCCTCCGGAATGGCCGCCTCGACCGCGAACCAGGTCGCGGTCTCGTGCCCGTTCGCACAGAAGAACACGATGCGCTGCCGGGGCGCGGTGTCGCCGCGCTCCGCCTCGCCCATCGGCCCGGCACCGACCCGGCTGCCACGAATCGCACTG
>DASXXB010000343.1:0-5412 GCA_036503355.1 Kribbella sp.
ACCGGGTCGATCGGGCTGCTCGGCACCCGGCCGTCGTACGAACTGATGATGGACTGCGACACCTTGCTGGTGGTGGGATCGAACTTCCCGTACTCGCAGTTCATGCCGGAGTTCGGCAAGGCGCGGGCGATCCAGATCGACCTCGATCCGACGATGATCGGCATGCGGTACCCGTTCGAGCTGAACCTGGTCGGCGATGCGGCCCGGACGCTGCAGGCGCTGATCCCGCTGGTGCACCGCAAGGAGGACCTGTCCTGGCGCTCCGGGATCGAGAGTAACGTCCGGCGCTGGTGGGAGGTGATGGAGCGGCGGGCGCACACCTCGGCCGACCCGATCAACCCGGAACTGGTGTTCCACGAGCTGTCCGACCGGCTGCCGTCGGACGCGATCCTCGCGTCGGACTCCGGCTCGGCGGCGAACTGGTACGCGCGGCACATCAAGATCCGCGGCACCATGCGCGGCTCGCTGTCCGGGACGCTCGCGACGATGGGGCCCGGGGTGCCCTACGTGATCGGTGCGAAGTTCGGGCTGCCCGACCGGCCGGCGTACGCGCTGGTGGGCGACGGCGCGATGCAGATGAACGGGATCAACGAGCTGATCACGATCGCGAAGTACTGGCAGGACTGGGCCGATCCGCGACTGGTCGTCGCCGTGCTGCACAACAACGACCTGAACCAGGTCACGTGGGAGCTGCGGGCGATGGGCGGATCGCCGCAGTTCCGGCCCTCGCAGGAGCTTCCGGAGTTCCCGTACGCCGGGTACGCGAAGCTGCTCGGGCTGCACGGGGTGACGGCGGAGAAGCCGGAGGAGGTCGCGCCGGCCTGGGAGGAGGCGCTGCGCGCGGACCGGCCGTGCGTGGTCGAGTTCCGCACCGATCCCGCTGTACCGCCGATCCCGCCGCACGCGAGCTGGGACCAGATCGAGAAGGCGCTCGAGTCGATCGTGCGCGGTGACAGCGACCGGGTCGACATGGTCAAGGAAGGCGTGAAGTCCAAGGTCCAGGAGTTCCTGCCCGGCAAGTCATGACCGGAACCGGTGTCGCCGACGGTGTGGTCGACTCCGTGAAGGCGTCGGCGTACACCGTCCCGACCGACGCGCCGGAGGCGGACGGGACCTTCGCCTGGGACAGTACGACGCTGGTCCTGGTCGAGGTCTCCTCCGGCGGCGTCACCGGCACCGGCTGGACGTACGGCTCGCCGGCCTGTGCCACCGTCGTCGCGCGAGACCTGACCGCCGTGGTCGAAGGCCGGAAAGCGATGGACGTCGGCGGATCCTGGAACGCGATGCGATCGAAGCTGCGCAACATCGGGCGGCCGGGCGTGGCCGGGATGGCGATGTCGGCGGTCGACTGTGCGTTGTGGGACCTGAAGGCCCGGCTGCTCGGACTGCCGCTGCACCGGTTGCTCGGGGCGGTGCACGACGACATACCGGTGTACGGGAGCGGCGGCTTCACGACGTACGACGATCGTCAGCTGGCCGACCAGCTGTCGGGATGGACCGAGCAGGGGATACCGCGGGTCAAGATCAAGATCGGCGGCGAGCCCCTGGAACGGGATCTGCGGCGGGTCGCGCAGGCGCGGGACGTGATCGGTTCCGGTGAGCTGTACGTGGACGCGAACGGTGCGTACCCGGTCGGCGAGGCGTGCCGGGTCGCGGCGCGGTTGACGGCGTACGACGTGACGTGGTTCGAGGAGCCGGTGTCGTCGGACGACCTCGCCGGGCTGCGGACCGTCCGCGACCGGACCGGCATCGACGTCACGGCGGGGGAGTACGGCTACGACCTGGTGTACTTCGAGCGGATGTCCGGCGCCGTCGACTGCCTGCAGGTCGACGTCACCCGTTGCGGCGGCATCACCGAGCTGCTGCGCGTCGCCGCCGTGGCCGAAGCACACGGCCTGCAGATCTCGGGGCACTGCGCTCCGGGGTTGCACCTGGCCGCGCTGTCCGCCGTACCGAATCTCCGTCATCTCGAGTGGTTCCACGACCACACGCGCATCGAGTCGATGCTGTTCGACGGCCTCCCCAGTGCGGCCGGCGGCACCGTGGCCCCGCCTGATTCGCCGGGGCACGGCCTGACCTGGCTGCCGCTCGCCGCCTCGACGTACCGCGTTGCCTGAGCCTCGTCAGGAGTGTCGCCAGAACCCCATCCGCACGGTCGCGTGGTTGAAGGTCCCGGGCATCGGTCCGGCCAGCTTCGCGCGGGTGGCGGGATCGACGTCGATCTCGTACTGCGTGGCGACCTGGCTGACCGCCGCGCTCGTCGTCAGCAGTACGACGTTCCGCCCGGGACATCCGGCGGGCCCTTCACTGAACGGGATGATCGGCCATGCCTTGTCTGGCCCGTCGGCCCGGCCGTCCAGCCAGACCGCAGGCTCGAACCGGTCGGCGAAGTCGAGTGCCTCGTCGTCGCGATGGAACACCGAGCTGACGATCGCGAACTCGGTCCCGGCGGGCGCCATCCGGTCCCGCCAGAGGGTCGGTTCGTGCGCCTGACGCAGGACGACGAGGGTTGTCGGCCAGAGTCGCAGCGACTCCTGGACCGCGGCACCGGCCTCGGCCAGCAGCGGCGACGCCTCCGGGTGCCGCGCCTCCGCGACGATCGGCTCGAGCCGTTCGGGATGCGTGCCGAGCACGGCGAGAAGCCGCCAGAGCGCGATGCCGGCGGCGTCGAACGCGAACAGCCAGTGCGGCACCTGGCCGGCCGGGTCCAGAGCATCCTCCTGCCGGTCCAGGGCCTCGACCAGGCTCCCGGGCTCGGCCTTGCCGACGTACTGCGTGATTCCGGCGAGGAAGCGGTCGCGGAGTTCCTCGTGGTCCGGGCCGAACTGGGCCCAGTTCGCGTCGGCGCGGAGGCGGTCGAGCTGCGCGGTGAGCGCGACGTCGTCGCGGGCCGCGTCGCCGAGCACGATCCGCCGGACGACGCGGGACCAGATCGCACGGAAGTCCTCCCAGCCGAGCGTGCCGTGCAGGTCGTCGAACTCCTCGGCGATCACCTCCACGAACCGGTGGCCGTGGCGGTGCACGGGCTGGTGACTGTCGAGCGCGTGCTCGTTCAGAGCGCGGCGGCCCGGTCGAAGCGGAGGGTTGGTGACCAGCACCGCGTGCGGCTGGAAGTGTGACAACGCGCCGGCCTTCTCACCGGTCGCGGCGGCGAACGGCTCAGGCGTCTCCGCCAGCAGCCGGTGTACGTCCTCGGCAGCCAGCACGAGCGCGAGGGTACGGCCAGGCACGCGCAGCAGCACCGGCCCGTCGCCGTACTTGCGCCGCAGCCGCCGGACACACCTCAGCGCCCGGTCGTCGGCGTGCAGCCTCTCGGCCAACGCGCCCAGCCGGGGGCGCCGCAGAATCGGGCCCTGCGCGACGACCGGGCCGAGAACGTCGCGCAGGATCCGTCCGGCGTCCAGTGTGGAGGCGAAGGGCAGCAGATTCGGCATGCAGCACAGGTTTCCCCGGGCGCCGTTCCGAAACCGCCGGGTTCGGCTCAGTTGTGTTTGCCGTCCAGGAGCTCGTGGATCTTCTCCAGCGCGTGCTGGATGTCCGGATGGTCGTACTGCGCGGCGCGGGACTCGGCGCTGATCACGCCGCACCGGTGCACCCGTTGGAAGTCGCCGTACGGGAACTCGTAGTGACCCTTGGTCTCCTCGTCCATCTCGCTGTCGACACCGAGGAACCACAGTCCGTAGTCGCGCCAGCCGTGCTTGTCCAGGTACTCGTTCTGCTCGGCCGCGGTCGGGGCGTGCTCGCTCCAGTCGTCCCGCTCGTCCTTGGCCGTCTGTCCCTTCCCGACCAGGAACTTCGCGTGCTCGAACGCCTTTTCGTTCAGCTTCACAGTCATACTCACCCGGTGCCCGTCCCTGCCCCTGGGCTAACTTCGCGGTACCGGGCGCGTTCGTAGCAGAAGAACACCGTCATCAGGACGGCGAAAACGCCCGCGCCGATCGGGTAGGCGACGCCGATCGCGTCGCTGCCGGCGATCCGCACCACGAGCAGCGCCGTACCGATGCCGGCGATGGCCGCGGTGATCAGGGCCGCGGTCGTGGCGATCGAGAAAACCTCGGGGCCCTTCTTGGTGCCGAGCATCGCCAGCGCCTCGGTGGTGTCGGCCGGGTCGTCGAGGCGGCTGTACTTGCCGAAGTACCTCGCATGATCGGTGTCGAGGTTGCGGTAGTACCGGCGGATCCGGGCGATCGCCTGCTGGTACATCAGCCCCTGCAGGCCGGTCTCGACGAGCCGGATCGTGGTCACCAGCCCGAGGCCGAACAGCAGCGGGAGGACCGCCGAGATGAACGGCCAGAACACCCGTTCCTCGTGCACGGTGAAGCCGATCGCGACCATCGAGCTCGACACGGTCAGGACGAACGCGGTGGTCCGGTTGCCCGCCTCCGCGATCGCCGTCCCGGCGGCGGACTGGAGGACGTAGTGCTCCGTGGTCAGCGCCCCGACCAAGGTTGCGCGTTCTTCGTGGTCCATGCGGGGCCCGGTACCCACTCGGACCCGCCGCGACCGCTCAGGTGTTCGGGAGGCGGCGGCTCTCGACCAGTTGGCGGGCGACCTCGTGGAGTTTGGTGTTGGTGTCCTGGGAATAGCGCCGCAGTACCTGGAAGGACTGGTCGCTGGTCAGGTTGTAGCGCTCCATCAGGATGCCCATCGCCTCGCCGACCAGCTTGCGGGCGTCGACGGCGACCCTCAGATGCGCCTCGCGCCGCGCGGTCGCGACCGCCACCGCGGCGTGCCGGGCGAGGATGTAGGCGACGGCCTCCTCGTCCGGGCCGAAGGCGTCAGGTTGTGCGCTGTACAGGCCGAGGACACCGACCGTGCCGGCTGCGGTCCACAGCGGTACGTCGAGGACGCTGCCGACGCCGAGCTCGAGAACCTTCTTCGCCCACTCCGGCCACCGGGTGTCCATGACGAGATCCGGCACCGCGACCGTCGCCCGCTCCTGCATGCACTTCACCAGCGGCCCGTTGGCCCCGGCCATCTGGAACTCGTAGATCTCGGCGACGAGCGGATCGGTGACCGCGGGGATCTCCGGCCGGCCGCCGGACGCGCGAAGGGCGACACCGGCGTAGTCGCAGTTCAGGGCGTCGAGGGCGAAGTCGACCACCGTCTGGACGGTCTCTTCGATTCCCGGCGCGTCGTGCATCTCCAGCGCGAGCCGGGAGAAGGCATCGGCAGCCACGCCAAGGACTTCCCGCGCCGACGGTTCCGCACCCGGATCATCGGCGCCGGTCTGTTGACCAATGTCTGTCACCTTCTCATCATGCATCTGCACGGTCAGGCGGACAACGCGAGTTGGAGGTGGTTGATGATCATCCGCAGGCGCCGCGACACCTGCATCTGGCTGACGCCGATCTCGGCGCCGATCTCGGCCTGGGTGCAGTGGTCGACGAACCGCCTGCGCAGGATCAGCTG
>DASXXB010000344.1:0-9327 GCA_036503355.1 Kribbella sp.
GACACCTGGTCGAGGGGGATCCCGTCGAACAGCGTGCGCATGTCGTCCACGGAGTCGATCGCGACACCGACCTTGCCGACCTCGCCGTGGGCGATCACCTCGTCGGAGTCGTAGCCCATCTGCGTCGGCAGGTCGAATGCCACCGACAGGCCGGTGCTGCCCGCCGCGCCGAGCTGGTGGTAGCGCTCGTTGGACTCTCGAGCGGTGCCGAACCCGGCGTACTGCCGGATCGTCCACGGCCGGCCGGTGTACATCGTCGGGTAGACACCACGGGTGAACGGAAACTCCCCCGGTGCCCCGAGCCGGCTCGACCGGTCCCATCCGTCGAGCGCGTCCTGGTCGTAGACCGGCTGGATAGCGAACCCCGACTCGCTGCGATGACTCATCTCCCCACGGTATTCCGAACCACCACCCCCCGGGTATGCACCACCCAGGTGACATCGAGCACTGCCCTGTGAGCTGGATCTCGGCAGGATTCCTACTTCCCCACCGTTTCGCTGATTTCTCCCTGACCACAGCCGGGCGGCAACCTGAAGGACACGTGAAATCCCTGCAGCCGTCGACAGCACATCGACGCGGTGTCATGGGAGTGTCGCCCAGGGTTCACGCGCGCTGAGGAACCTTCGAGATGTGCGAATCGTGATGGTGGCCGAGACCTTCCTGCCGCAGATCAACGGCGTGGCGAACACGGCTCGCCACGTCGCCGACCGGCTCCGCGCCCGCGGGCACGACCTGCTGATCATCGCGCCCGGACCGGGCCCGGACACCTACGCCGACGTACCGGTGTTGCGCGCCCGCAGCTTCCGTACGCCGGGCTACAAGGAGTACCCGGTCGGACTGCCGGACCCGTCGATCGAGCGCGCGATGGCCGACTTCAAGCCGGATCTCGTGCATCTCGCCTCGCCGTTCATCATCGGCGCGTACGGGCTGCGCGCGGCGCGCCGGCTCGGCGTACCGACGGTCGCGATCTTCCAGACCGACATCGCCGGCTTCGCCCGCCAGTACCCCTGGTACGCCGCCGCGGACCGCGGCATCTGGCGCTGGGTCAGCCGGACGCATTCCCGGGCCGACCGCACGCTCGCTCCCTCGTCCGCGGCCGTCGGCGCACTCGTGCAGCGCGGCGTACCGCGGGTGCACCTGTGGGGCCGCGGCGTGAACCTGGACCTGTTCGATCCCAGCCATCGCGACGAGAACTGGCGCCGGGAGATCTCACCGGACGGCAGGCCGATCGTCGGGTACGTCGGCCGGCTGGCCGCGGAGAAGAAGGTACGACGGCTCGCGGAGCTGACCGGCCTGGACTGCCGGATCGTGATCGTCGGCGACGGCCCGGACCGCGCCGCACTGGAGCATGCGTTGCCGACGGCAACCTTCCTCGGGATGCGCCGGGGCACCGACCTGGCCTCGATCTTCGCCGGGCTGGACGTGTTCGTGCACACCGGCGAACACGAGACGTTCTGCCAGACGATCCAGGAGGCGCAGGCGTCCGGGGTCGCGACCGTCGGCCCGGCGGCGGGCGGCCCGCTCGACCTGATCCACCCCGGCGAGAACGGCCTGCTGTTCGAACCTGGCAAGGCGGGATCCCTGCGAGCCGCCGTACAGACGTTGCTCGACCACCCGACGGCCCGCGCGCGGATGGCTGCTAGCGGCCTGGAACGCGTGCAGTCCCGCACCTGGCCGGCTGTCGTCGACGACCTCGTCGACCGGCACTACGCCGAGGTACTCCGGGACGCCGCCGCCGTACGGCACGTCGCATGAGCAACCTGCGGATCGCGCAGCTCGCGAACTTCGTCGGACCGACGTCCGGTGGCATGCGGACCGCGATCGAGCACGTCGGCCAGGGGTACGTCGAGGCCGGCGCCGAGCGGATCGTGATCACGCCGGGCGAGAAGGACGTGGTCGTCGAGACCGAACTCGGCACCGTGGTCCGGGTCAAGGCGCCGAAGGTCAGCGGCGGCTACCGGCTGATCACCAACCCGTGGACCGTGATCGACATCCTGAAGAGGTTCGGCCCGACCACGGTCGAGATCTCGGACAAGTCGACGCTGCTGCCGGTGGCCCGCTGGGCCCGCCGCAACGACATCGGCACCGTCCTGTTCAGCCACGAACGCCTGGACGCGATGCTCGCGCTCGGCGCCGCGCGACCAGGTCAGCTCGGCGGGAACGACGTACTGCGTCCCGGCCGGATGCTCGGCGGGGCGAACCTGCGCCAGGCGTGGTGGGGCGCCGACGGCGTGAAGTACAGCCAGCTCCACATGGTCGCCACGGTCGCCGCGCTGTACAAGATCCTCGGCCGGACGTACGACGCCGTGGTCGTGACCTCGCGCTACGCGGCGGCCGAGTTCGACGAGGTGACCACGCCGCTGGTCCGGATCCCGCTCGGGGTCGACCTCGACACGTTCCACCCGTCACTGGGCGAGCCTTCGGACGACGGCGTACTGAAGCTCGTCCACGCCGGCCGCCTGTCCCGGGAGAAGAGCCCGCACCTCGCGGTCGCCACGGCGGCCGAGCTGCACCGCCGCGGCGTGAACCTGCGGATGGACGTGTACGGCACCGGCCCGCACCTCGACGAGCTGCAGGAGATCGCCGGCGACGCCCCCGTCCACTTCCACGGGTACGTCGACGGGCGCCGCACGCTCGCGAAACACCTCGCCGAGGCCGACATCGCACTGTCCGTCTGCCCCGGCGAGACCTTCGGCCTGGCGGTCCTCGAAGCCCTCGCAGCCGGTACGCCGGTGGTGACCGCGAACACCGGCGGCGCCCGCGAACTCGTCGACGAAACCTGCGCCCGCTGGACCCCCGCCAACCCCACCGACCTCGCCGACGCCGTCCTGTCCCTCGCCCGAGTCCCCCACCGGCGCGAGGCCGCCCGCCGGCGAGCCGAAAACTACAACTGGCAAACCTGCGTCGACCGCCTCCTGGCTCTCCACAGCCGTTTGGCCCACTCCCGCATCGCAGCGTGACAACCCGGCGACTGTCGGTCGGCAACGTTTGCAACAAGTAGCAAGCCAGTTGCGGACAGGACCCGTCAAGCGATAGTTCTATCCCTTCCGCCGGTGCCACTCGGGGTGCGCCGGAGTCCCCTGCCCTGGAGATTCGATGCGCCGCGCCCGCAAGTCCGCCCTGTTCCGAACCACCCTGGCCGCCGCCCTCGCAGCCATCACGATCCCCCTCATCGCCCACACCGCCTTCGGCGACGAAACCGCGATGGGAACCATCACGACCGACGTCCTGGTCCTCGACAACACCTGGGGTGTCAAGCGGATCACCGACGACACCGACATCACCTGGGCAACCACGAAGGACGACGGCGAGCTCCACCTGTCGAACGTCTGGTTCGGGCCACCCGTCGGTCAGCACTTCGCCAACGGCACGACGTACGACGTGGCAGCGGATCGCACCGCGTCGGTGGGCAGCATCGGCAACGTGTGCCGCACCTTCCAGAACCAGATCGCTCCCGTGAAGTCGGGCAGCCTCACGGTCGACGAGGTGCAGTACGACGGCGACACCGTCACCAGCCTGTCCGCGAACTGGATCGTCGAGTGTGACGGCTCGCACGGCCCGACCACGTCGCAGGGCTTCGTCCGATTCGCCGGTAACCACCCGCACCCGCTGGTCACCCCGGCGCCGATCACGATGCCCGAGGCAGGCCGGACGAGTCCGGTCAAGGCGACCCTCACGCTGACCAACACCGGCGACGCCGCCACCGGGACACTCGGTGCGGCCACCGTCGACCCGGCTGTCCCCGGCGGCGAGTACTACGACATCGCCACCGACAGATGTACCGGGAACGACCTTGCGCCGAACCAGTCCTGCACGGTCGACGTCGCGTACCAGCGGGATACCGCAGGAACCGCGCGCGCCCGCATCGCCGTGGCCGCGCCGGGTTACCCGGGCGGCAAGATCCTGGCGGCCGTGACCGGCACCACGGTCGTCGCACCGACGGCTCCCGTCGTCACTCCGTTCCCGATCCTGACCGGGCAGGGCCTCCACTGGTACGTGGTCCTGAACGCCGCGTGGTTGCAGGTCGAACGCCGGCTGCCCGGGGAGAGCTGGCAGGACGTCTCCGGCCGGATCGCGGGGACCGCGAGGAACTGGGCCGACCGCACGCTCCCGGTCGGCGGCACCGCGGAGTACCGCGTCACCGCCGGTAACGCAGACGGGGCCTCACCGCCGAGCGCCGTCGTGACCGCGACGAGACAGCCGGACGTCGGCACCGGCGCGGTCACCGCGCTGTCCGTCGACACCGACGGGACGGCCGACCAGGTGGTGACGTCCTTCGAGGAGTCGTCGGCCGGAGCGCACTACCGCATGCTGCGCTCGCCGGCGTTGTCCGTCACGTTGCCCGATCTGCCCGGGCCGGGGGTCTACAAGATCGGTCCGGGGGCCGCGTACCAGGTATCGATCCGATCAACGCTCGGGTGCTCGATCGACGGCACGCTGCGAGTCGACCAGCTCGCCTACACCGACGACTTCTGGCCGACTGCCACGATGGCAGCGACAGCCGACGGTGTCTGCCGGACGGACAGCGGCGACGGCCCACAGATGATCCTGGAGCTGCGGGTGCACAGCGAACGGCCGCTGGTGGCGGTCGCGACCGGGCCGGTCGACGCCGGCCGCGTTGTCGTCGGCCAGACGTCGGAGCCCAAGACGGTCACCATCCGGAACACCGGCAGCACGCAGGTGCAGCTCGGTGCACCGACCGTCGTCGGAACGACGGCCGGCGACTGGACGATCCAGACGAACCACTGCCCGGCGGCCCTTGCCGTCGGCGCGAGCTGCACCGTCGACCTTGTCGTCCGGCCGTCGGCGTCCGGCACGCACGTCGCTCAGCTGGAACTGCCGGACAACACAGCCAGAGGGAAGCATCACGCTGCCCTGACCGTCACCGGTGTCGGTACGGCGGCCGCACCGGTCAACTTCAAGGCAGTGGGAACGCTCACCGGCGTCGACCTGAGCTGGGACGCGCCGACGGACACCGGGCAGAGCGAGGTGACCGGCTACACCGTGCACCGCCTGGCCGGTGGGACCACGACGACGTTCGAGGTGGCGCCGGCCGCGAACGGAACGACCTCGCGCTGGACCGACTCCAACCCGCCGGCCGGTGCGACGTACGCCGTCTCCGCCCGGAACCAGATCGGTGACGGCGTACCGACCGCCGCGCAGGCCCCGCGGCAAACGTCCGATGTACTTGCCTACAGCAACGGTGGGCTGTACCAGTGGTCGTGGCCGGACGGCACCCAACCGGTTCCGGTCGGCTCGGGTATCCCCGCGCAGGGCATCGGCGAAATGGCTGCCTCGAGCGATGGCCGGTACCTGGCGTACGCAGCGGATGGAGCCCTGTGGACCGTCCGGGCAGACTCGCCGGCCGTCTCGACGCCGGTCAGGGTGGCCTCAGTTGGCACTGTATGGGACATCGCCTGGTCGCCTGACCGCGGCAGGCTGGCCTATTCACAGGGTGAGAACGGGGAGGAATTCTGCGTCTGGGTGGTCGCCCTCCCCGCCGGCAACCCGGTCAAGGTTCGCTGCGGTGTCCGGCAGCCGAACTGGCTGCCCGACATGCAGGCACTGGTGGTGGCGAATACCGGCGGTGGCGCGTTGGAACGGGTCGAGCCGAAGGCCAACGGCGCTGTGCTCGGCACCTACGCCGGCACGGAAGGCGCGACGACCCCAGCGGTGTCTCCCGACGGACGCTGGATCGCGTACGCGAGTTCTCCGTTCGCGCCCAAGGTGGGCCTCCTCCCCTTGGTCGGCGGCGTGGCACAGTCGACGAGACTGTCCTACCTGCCGGGCAAGCTGTACTGGTCGCCCGCGGCCGACCGCCTCCTCACCTGGGCCCACACCGACACGCACGGCCTACTGACGGTGGCCGCGGACGGCAAGCTCGGACCCGAGGCGTCGCTCTTCGCGCAGTACGTCGAGGGCATCCGGGCACCCGTGTGGCAGGGCCTGAGCGTCCAGATCCCGCCGACCGCGGCCGTGACGGGGAGGGCTGTCAGCATCCCGTTCGACGTCTCCGCCCTCAGCGCCGGCACGTCGACGGTGTGCCGGCTCGACTCGGGCGCTTGGGCGCCGTGCACGTCGCCGTACCGCGCCACGAGCGTGAACGGTGGCGCCCACACGTTCGCCGTGAAGGCGACCGAGCCCAGCGGCCGTACGGTCGTCGGCTCCCGCGCCTTCACCGTCGACGGGACGGGGCCGGTGGCTCGGGTGACCGGGCCGACGTACCAGGCGTCGGTGGCCGCGACGGCGACGCTGACGGTGTCGGCCACCGACGCCGGTGGGGTGGCTTCGTACGACGTTCGCTACCGCCGGGCGACGTCTGCCGGGGCGTACGGCGCGTACGTGCAGCCGTGGACGAATACGACCGCGACGTCGATGAACCTCGCTGTCGCGGCCGGGTATGACTACTGCGTTTCGGTGCGGGCCAAGGACAAGCTCGGGAACGTCGGCCAGTGGAGTGCGGAGCGGTGCTTCTCGCGGCCGCTCGATGACCGGTCGTTGTCGTTGGCCTCGGCCGGGTGGACACGGGCGACCGGATCGACGTTCTATTTCGGGACGACGACGCAGACCACGACGTACGGCAAGTCGCTGACGCGGACGGTGCAGGGGAAGCGGTTCTTCCTGGTGGCGACGCGATGCCCGACGTGTGGATCGGTCGCGGTGTACGCCGGGAACACGTTCCTGACCACCGTGAACCTGGCCTATCCGACGACCCACAAGCAGGTGCTGCTCGGGCTGCCGGTCCAGAGCACGCTCTTCAGCGGCACGCTCAAGCTGGTCAGCGCGTCCACCGGCAAGCTCGTCCAGATCGACGGGCTCGCCGTCGGACGGACCTGACCGGGCGCTGACGCAAGCGGAGCCGGACGCCCGCACGAGGCGTCCGGCGTACGCGTCAGGTCAGGTCAGGTCAGGTGGTCGTAGTCTCCTCGGGTCCAGGCGGCGTGGCGGTCGGCGGAGCGGCGGACGACGGCTTTGGCGTCGGTCGGGATCGAGGCGCCGAAGTTGTTGTAGAGGCGGTCGTAGGCGAACGGGTCCAGGGAGCGGGCGACGCGGTCGACGACGGCGCCGGACAGCGGGATGCGGTTCGGGTAGCTGCGCATGAAGCTGACCGAGGTGCGGTCCGGGTTCGCGAAGATGGTGTCGCCGGAGAGGATCACGCCCTTGCCGTCGGCGCCGCCGGCCCAGTGCACGACCGCGCTGCCGGGGAAGTGGCCGCCGGGCTGAATCAAGGTCACTCCGGGTAGCGGCTTGAGTTCGCCCGACCAGGTCCGGATGACCGGGTCCTGCCGGGCCACCCATTCCTTGTCGGCCTCCGCGACGTACACCGGTACGTCGCCCAGCCGGTGGCTCCACTCGACCTGGACGCCGTACATGTGCGGGTGACTGGCGACGATCGCCACCACGTCACCGAGTTCGCGCACCCGGCGTACGGCGTCGTCGTCCAGGTAACCGATCGGGTCCCAGAGCAGGTTCCCGCCGGTCGTTGTCAACAGCATCGACTGCTGCCCGATCCCGACCGGCGGCTTGGAGCGGATGCCGTACAGGCCCGGCTCGACCTCGTCGATCGTGACCTCGGTACCGGCCAGCTCCTCGAGCGTGGTCCAGTGCTGCCCGTCCGCGGGCACCCACTGCCGCTCGTCGGCGCAGATCGCACACACCTCGACCCGCTCGGAGTGCTCGACCGCACAGGTCGCACAGATCCAGAAACTCACTGCCCTCTCCCCTCAGCCAGGCACCGACGCGACCGATCTCACACGGATCGCGATCGATGTCACATCTCTTCGGACATTTCACCTCACGGAGCGGGTCTAGCATCAAGACGACTTTGGTTTGGCGACGAGGAGGATCTGGTGCCCAGCAAACCAGCCGGCACGCTCTACCGCGGCCGGGAGGGCATGTGGTCATGGGTCGCGCACCGGATCACCGGTGTCGGGATCTTCTTCTTCCTGCTGGTGCACGTCCTGGACACCGCGCTGGTCCGGGTCTCGCCGCACGCGTACAACGAGGTGATCGGGACTTACAAGAACCCGGTCGTCGGCCTGCTCGAGGTCGGCCTGGTGGCGGCGATCCTGTTCCACGCGTTCAACGGCATCCGGCTGATCCTGGTGGACTTCTGGGCCAAGGGCCCGCGCTACCAGCGGCAGTTGATGATCGGCGTGCTGGTGCTCTGGGTGGTGCTGTTCGTCCCGTTCGTCATCCGCCATCTGACCCACGTGTTCGGAGGCTGAGATGAGCGACATCGCGGCACCCCGGTCCAGCAGCCGGTCGAGGAACCTCAAGGGCGGCGGCCGGAACCGCTCCGGGCAGACCAACTTCGAGCTCTACAGCTGGCTGTTCATGCGGCTGTCCGGGCTCGCGCTGGTGATCCTGGTGCTCGGGCACCTGTTCGTGAACCTGATGCTCGGCGGCGGGATCACCGCACTGGACTTCGGCTTCGTGGCCGGCAAGTGGGCCAACCCGCTGTGGCAGGTCTGGGACCTGCTGATGCTGTGGCTGGCGATGCTGCACGGCACGAACGGCCTGCGCACGATCATCAACGACTACGCCGAGAAAGACCAGACCCGGTTCTGGCTGAAGGCCCTGCTGATCACGGCCGCGATCGTGATCGTGGTCCTCGGCACCCTGGTGATCTTCACCTTCGACCCCTGCCTCGACCCCAACTCCACGTTGTCGGTCTGCAAATAAAGGATCTTGATGCAGCAGCACCAGTACGACGTCATCATCGTCGGCGCGGGCGGCGCGGGAATGCGTGCCGCCCTCGAGTCGAGCAAGCGGACCCGCACCGCCGTACTCACCAAGCTCTACCCGACCCGCTCCCACACCGGCGCGGCGCAGGGCGGCATGTGTGCCGCGCTGGCGAACGTCGAGGAGGACAACTGGGAGTGGCACACCTTCGACACCGTCAAGGGCGGTGACTTCCTGGTCGACCAGGACGCCGCCGAGGTGATGTGCAAGGAGGCCGTGGACGCGGTTCTCGACCTGGAGAAGATGGGCCTGCCGTTCAACCGGACGGCCGAGGGCAAGATCGACCAGCGCTTCTTCGGTGGTCACACCCGCAACCACGGCGAGGCCGTCGTACGGCGTTCCTGCTTCGCGGCCGACCGTACCGGCCACATGATCCTGCAGACGCTGTACCAGCAGTGCATCAAGCAGAACGTCGAGTTCTTCAACGAGTACTACGTGCTTGACCTGCTGATGACCGACGGCAAGGCGAGCGGTGTGGTCGCCTACGAGCTGGCCACCGGCGAGCTGCACGTGTTCTCCGCCAAGTCGGTGATCTTCGCGTCCGGTGGGTTCGGCAAGGTCTTCCGTACGACGTCCAACGCG
>DASXXB010000345.1:0-5815 GCA_036503355.1 Kribbella sp.
CTGGAGGCGGCCTATCGAGATCGCGCTCATCATGGAGGGATCGACGGTGCCCCTCTCGGAAGAAGAGCAGCGCCAGTTCGAGCAGCTCGAACGTGCCCTTGCTGCGGAAGACCCGAAGTTCGTTTCCGCCATGCGTGGGACCAATGTGCGCTTGTACTACAGGCGCCGGGCAGTGCTCGCCGGCGTTGGATTCGTGCTGGGCATCGCGGTGCTGATGACCGGCGCGATCATCCCCAACACCATCATCGGAGTGATCGGCTTCGTGATGATGGTGGCGTGCTTGTACATCGCCGCGCTGAGTATGAAGCGGATCAGCAACGCGGGGGAGTCCGACGACATCCCGCCGCCACCGCCGACCAAGCGGCACCGGACCAAGCACGAGTCGTCCGGCAGCTTCATGGAGCGCATGGAGGATCGCTGGCGTCGCCGCCGCGAGGAAGATCTCTGACGGCCTGAGCGCAACCTGAGTTTCGACCACACCCGTGCCCTGGTGGGACGGGTGTGGTCGTTTCTATGCCCGCTTCGGGAGGACCAGTGAGCGGAGCCGGGCCAGGAGCAGGTCGAACTCGTCCAGCAGGTCGGACGCCTCGGTGGTGCCCCGGCTGAGGTACCAGCGCCAGGACGGCGGCAGCAGACGCGCCCGCCAGCGCCGGCGTACCGGTGCCTGAGACCACAGAGCCTTGCGTACGTCGGACGCGTCGGCGCGGAGGTCCAGCTCGAGGTTCGCGTTGCCGGCGTACCGGAGCGCCTCGATCCCGCGGGCCAGCCGGCGTGCGGCCGGATGGGTCTCGTCGGGGACCTTCGAGATCAGCCACTGGCCGGCCTGGCGCGGTGTCGAGACGTCGGACCAGTCGAGGTCCAGGTCCCGCGCGGTATCCCGGATCTCGGCCCACAGTCCTTCGGCCCCGGCGCGTCCCGGTGGTCGCAGGAACCGCCGTCGCCGGGTCAGCACCCGCAGCAGCCACGGAATGCACAGCAGCAGGACGACGCCGAACACCACGGCCAGCACCTGCCCGCCGCCGTTGGTGAACCAGTTGCCGGTGCCAACGATCGGGGCGCCGCCCTGGTCCGTGAGGCTCGGGTCGTGCTGCGGCTTGTTGACCGACGGGGACTCCTTGCCGCCAGGCGTCGTCGACGCCGTGGTCGGCGCTGTCGTCGGCGTGGTCGGCGTCTCGTTCGCCGGAACCGTCCAGCCCGGCGTGGTCGCGACCCGCGCGGATGGCGTCGGCTCGAAGCGGACCCAGCCGGCGCCCTGGAAGTACAGCTCCGGCCAGGCGTGCATGTCGTGCATCCGGACCGTGTACTCGCCGTCCTTGCCGGACGTCCCGGGCAGGAACCCGATCCCGACCCGGGCCGGGATCCCGATGATCCGGGCCATCAGCGCCATCCCGGTGGCGAACTGCTCGCAGTACCCTTCCTTGTTGTTCGTCAGGAAGTCCTCGAGCGCGGCCATCCCGCTGCCCTTGACGTTCTGCGTGCTGTAGGTGAACTGACCGTTGCGGAACCAGTCCTGGATCTCCACCGCGGCCTCGAACTTGTTGCCCTGGGCACCCGCCGTGACGTCGTTGGCCAGTTGCTTGATGCTGTCCGGGGTCTTGTCCGGCACGTTCATCGTGTACCGGTCCGGCGCACCGGTGGTGATCGAGTCGTGCAGTTGCTCCGGCGTCGGCTGCAGGTCGTACGCCGTCAGCTTGTACTTCTTGCCCGCGACGATCCCGCCGTTGCTCGACATCACGTCGAGGGCGCCGGAGTCGTACTTCCAGTCCCGCTTCAGCGAGATCGAACGCAGCGGGTAGGGGATCGGGACGAGCTGGGACCGCAGGTCGCGGGTGACGCTGATCTCCATCGAGGTCTGCGGGACCTTCGACAGGTCGCCGGTGAAGCCGGGCGGCGGGGTGAGGTCGCCGTTCAGCTTGTGCCCCTCGGCGCGCGGCGCGATCTGCCAGGTGTTGCCGTCGAACAGGTCGAGAGCGGTCAGCCGCAGGTAGGTGCCGCCGGCCTGGCCACCCTTGTAGGTGAGCGCGACGACGTTGTCGCCGCGCTTGAGGTTGCGGCCCATGTCGAGCATCGGGTTGGTCGACGAGATCGACGCCCCGAGACCGCTGCCGCTGCTGCCACCGGCCAGGCCGTTGCCGATGACGCCTTCTGGCAGCGTCGGCAGCAGCGCGGGCAGCAGGGCGGCGATCGCGACCACGGTGAGCCCGATCCGGCGGCCCGCTTGGCCGAGCGCTGACGCCTCGACGGGCTCCGCGGCGTCCAGATGGGAGACGCCGGAGATCCGGCGGCCCCAGCGGCTGAGCCGGCTTCGGCCCTCGGCGGACAGCAGGACGATGTAGCCGATCGCCGGCGGGATGAACAGCAACCACGGCAGGCCGCCGTGCACAGTCGCAGCCGGCACCGTGTACATGATCAGCAGCAGCAGCCCGGACCATGCGGCCTGACGAAGCTGTACGGCGATGACGTGGATCAGGAACCCGGTCGCCGCGATCACCGATACCGCGAACAACGTCAGGTGCCGGTCCAGCGGCAGGGGCGCGCTGAACCGGTTGATCGAGTCCATGGCGTCGACCATCTGGGAGTTGAACTCGATCGCGGTCGCCTTGACCGGGATCAGCCCAAACTTCATCGTGCCGTGCAGGAAGAACAGCGACAGCAGCTCGATCAGGACGAGCAGCTGGACGACCGGTACGACGACCCGCGGGATGCGCAGGTTCTGCAACCCGACGCCGACGCCCGTGATCAAGGCGCACAGGAACGCGCTGATGAACAGGAACGGCCCCGAGAACACCGGCGTCAGCACCAGCGACCCGAGCGCCGTCGCCCCCCAAGCAGCAATAGAAATCCTTGCGTGTCCGGTCATCGGGCCTCCCGGCCTGGACTGAGGAGCGGAGGGAGCGTAGCGACCGGAGCGACGAGGGAAGGCCGGGAGTCACAGCCCGATGACCCGCCGCGCCGGAGGCGTGGCATGTGTGCTGTCATGCGATGCGTCCACTCCTCAGTCCGAGGCCGGACCAGACGGTCGGGAGGTGGTCGCCGCGGCGGGCTCTGGCTACTCGCCAGCCGTTGCGGCGCAGCTCGTTCTCGGTGGCTTCCGTGGCGGCGGTCAGGCGGGCCGCCTTCTCGGTCGCCTCGGCGCCGACCGCCCAGCTGGCCGCGTCCAGCACGATGGCGACCCCGGTCGCCTGGCTGGTCCGCCACCGGTTCAGGGCGACGACGTCATCGGTGCTGCAGGCGCCGAGGATCGCGATCACCAGGCTCGGGTCCTGGGCGTGCCGGTCGACGGTCAGCAGCGGACCGACCTCGGCGTACTTGTGTTCCTCGACGGTGGCGCACTCGGTCAGCAGTTGCTGCTGCGTGAGCGGCTGATGCACCGCCGCGGACGTCCGGTGCGTGATCGCGGACAGGGTCGTCGGCCCGCCGAGCATCGTCGTGACGTACCCGCGGCGTACCCGGTCGATGCCGATCGACGCGGCCGCGCTGACCGCCCACTCCAGGCTGGACGAGGGGCCGTGCCCGTGGTGCGAGATCGTCCTGGCGTCCAGGAAGAGCGAGCACCGGCTCTGCCACGGCTGCTCCTCGCGGCGGACCATCAGCTCGCCACGGCGCGCGGTCGACCGCCAGTGCACCCGGCGCAGGTCGTCGCCGTCGCGGTACTCGCGGACCGTCGCGTCCTCTTCACCGGCCGATGCGATCGCCCGCGGCCGGTTCTCGCCGGAGCCGGCCCGGTCGGCACCCAGCCGTACCTCGGGAAGCCTGTAGACCCGCGGTGTGACCAGCAGGTGCTGGCTGCGCGTGAACGTCCGGCTCGTCTCCACCAGCCCGAACGGGTCGGCGACCGTCAGCATCAACGGCCCGACCTGGAACAGCCCCCGGACGTCGGACTTGACCGGATAGGTGACGGTACGACGCCAGTTCGGGCTGACCCGGTCGACGACGAAGCGTGGCCGGTGCCCCAGTACATAAGGAATGCGGTCCTCGAGCAGGAGCAGACCGGCCGGCATCCGGCCCTGGTTGCTGAGCGCCAGCTCGACGGTCGCCTGGGTCCCGACCGGGACCTGATCCGGCGCGAGGCTCCGGCGTACCTGCAACCGCAGCCGGGTCCGGCCGACGACCAGCGCCGCGACCACCGGCAGCGCGGCCAGCAGGATGCCGACGCGCAGCAGGTCCTTCTGGCCGAGCAACAGCGCGCACAGAGACGCGGTGATCCCGGCGGCGACGAACGCACGCCCTCTGGTGGTGAGTCCGCGCAGTGCCTGCCGCATGTCTCAGTCCCGACGTGCGCGGGGGAGCGGCACGCTGGCCACCAGCCCCGAGATGATGTCGGCCGCTCCGCGCCCACCGAGATGCGCCTCGGCCGCCGGCAGCACGCGGTGCGCGAGCACCGGTACGGCGAGCTCCTGGATGTCGTCCGGCAGGACGAACTCGCGGGCGTCGAGAGCGGCGGCCGCACGGGCCGCGCGGATCAGGTGCAGGGTCGACCGCGGACTGGCGCCCAGCCGCAGCTCCTGCGAGCGGCGGGTCGCGCCGACCAGCGCCACGGCGTACTCCTTCACCGACTCCGACACGTGCACCGACTGCACCGTCTTGACCAGCCGGAGGATCTGCTGGCCGTCGGTCACGGGCTGCAGGTTCGCCAGCGGGTCGTCGGCCGCGTGCCCGTCCAGCATCCGCAGCTCGGCGGCGGGCTCCGGGTAGCCCATCGACACGCGCGCCATGAAGCGGTCGCGCTGCGCTTCGGGCAGCGGGTACGTGCCTTCCATCTCGATCGGGTTCTGCGTCGCGATCACCATGAACGGCGCGTCCAGCGTGTACGTCGTGGTGTCGACGGTGACCTGGCGCTCCTCCATCGACTCCAGCAGCGCGGCCTGCGTCTTCGGCGAGGCGCGGTTGATCTCGTCGCCGACGACGATGTTCGCGAACACCGCGCCGGGCTTGAACTCGAAGTCGCGGATCTCCTGGTTGAAGACCGAGACGCCGGTGATGTCGGAGGGCAGCAGGTCCGGCGTGAACTGGATCCGGCGCACGCTGCAGTCGATCGACTTGGCCAGCGCCTTGGCCAGCATCGTCTTGCCGACGCCCGGCACGTCCTCGATCAGCAGGTGCCCCTCGGCCAGCAGGACCGTGACGGCGACCTCGACGACGTCGGGCTTGCCCTCGATCACCTGCTCCATGGCCCGGCGGACGCGGCCCGCCACCTCGGACAGCTCGTCGAAGTCCCCGGCTCCTGCCAGCGGCGAGCTGGTCGCGGTGGTGCTCACTCTGAGTCCTCCCCATTCGTTGACTGCCGACACATTCTCACCCGCTGTAGGGGTCGGGCCTAGACCCGTCAAGTTTTCGTTACCTGGCGTTTCGGTGTTCATTTCGGGGTTCATCGGCGCACGCCCTCACGGCGGGTCGGTCTCGGTGCGAGACAAATGGCGGTCCTCCCAGCGTACGGGTGGGGGAAGGCGTGTGTCGGGCGTACGACGCTGCGAACCGGTACCTGGTTCACGAGTGCGCAGGACGAATGGTTCATGGCTGCCCGGCCGCCGGCCCTCCACTTTCCTCCACCACGTCCTCCACGGCGCTCCACCAAGCCCCGTTCAGGCGCCGTTCAGGCGCTGTTGAGGCGGCAGCGACACGCGGGCGCCGAGCAGGAATCAGGCGTGAATTCAGGCGGCACGGGGGGCGGAGTGGGCGGAAGTTGGTTGACGGTGGTGGAAAGTGGAGTAAGGTGGAGCGCAGTGGAACTGAAGTGGTGGAAGCACTCGCCTGAGTCGGAGAGTCCGCAACGGGGAGGTGGAGCGTGTTCCTCGGAACTCACTTCCCCAAGCTC
>DASXXB010000346.1:0-1842 GCA_036503355.1 Kribbella sp.
TGCGCCATGAACGTGACGTCGAGAATGCCCGGCACCTGCCGCAGCGTCGTCGTACCCTCCGCCAGCAGCGCTGCCGCCATCAGCTTGAGCACACTGTTCTTCGCCCCGGCCACCTCGACAGCGCCGTCGAGCCGTGCCTCACCTGCGATCCGAAACCGTTCCACCGGTCGACTGTAGCGTTTGAGGGTCCGGGGCTTTGCGTAGAGTCCTGGCATGGCTGTGAACTTGACGCGGATCTACACCCGCACCGGTGACGCCGGCGAGACCCGTCTCGGCGACAACTCCACGACCTCGAAGACCGACCCGCGGCTGGCGGCGTACGGCGAGGTCGACGAGGCGAACTCCGCGATCGGCGTGGCGATCGCCGCCGGGCATCTGAACAGCACGATCGCGGTGCTGCTGACGCGGATCCAGAACGACCTGTTCGACGTCGGCGCCGACCTCTGCAACCCGATCACGCCCGATCCGGAGTACCCACCCTTGCGGATCACCCAGGAGTACGTCGACCGGCTCGAGGGCTGGTGCGACGAGTACAACAATCGTTTGACCAAGCTCCGCTCGTTCATCCTGCCCGGTGGCACCGAGGGCGCCGCGTACCTGAACGTCGCGCGGACCGTGGTCCGCCGCGCCGAGCGGGCCGGCTGGGCCGCTGTCGAGGCGCACGGACCGTCGGTCAACCTACTCGCGCTCACGTACCTGAACCGCCTGTCCGACCTGCTGTTCATCCTCGGCCGGGTCGCCAACCTGTCCTCCGGCGGCGACGTCCTCTGGGTCCCAGGTGGCGAACGCGAATAGCTAACTGATCTCCCAGCTGAAGGGCATCCGCAGTACGCCGGCCGGCGGCAGGCCGAGCGCGCTGTAGAGACCGGTGGTCAGCCCGTCGAGCGTCAACGGCGCCGCGCTGACCGCCAGGTCGTCGGTCGTCGTCGGTGCCTTCAGCTGGCTCAGCAGGTTGCGGTGCGGTGCCGAGGTCACCCCGATCTCGTCGCGGTCCAGACCGGCTCGGTTGCAGGCCAGCGTCAGCGCGTGCTGGAAGCCGCCGAGCTCGTCGATCAGCTTGTGGCTGTGGGCGTCCGCACCGGTCCAGACCCGTCCGCGTGCCAGCGACTCCAGCCGCTCCTCGGGGAGGCCGCGGTCCTGCGCGGCCTTCGCGACGAAGTCCTTGTAGATGCGGTCGAGCGTCTCCTCCAGCCGCGCCCACTGCTCGTCGGTGAACTCCTCCTGCGCCGAGTACATCTGCGCGTTCGTGCCTTCGGACACGGCCTCGCGCGAGATCCCGATCCGGCCCAGCGCATCGCGGACGACGCCCTTGCCGGTCAGTACGCCGATCGAGCCGGTGATCGTGCCGGGCTGGGCCACGATCACGTCGGCCGGCATCGCCACGAAGTACCCGCCGGATGCGGCCACCCCGCCCATCGACGCGATCACCGGCCGTCCGGTGGAGCGCAGCCGCAGTACTTCGTTGCGGATCGCGTCCGACGCGACGTACGAGCCACCTGGGCTGTCGACGCGCAGCACGACCGCCTTCACGCGCTCGTTGGCCGCGACGGCACGCAGCGCGGCGCCAACGGTGTCGGAGCCGGAGCCGGGACCGCCCACCGGGCTGTTGGAGTTGCGGCCGACCGAGATACCGCCGGTCACGCGTACTACCGCCACCAGCGGCTTCTGCGGCCACGGGAGCGTCTTGCGTACTTCGTCCAGCGTCCGCGGACCGCGCCGGATGTACCGCTCCGCGAGCAGCCTCTCGTCGTACTGCAGCTGCTTCTCGAGCTCGTCGTACACGTCCGACCGGTAGCCGAGCCGATCCACCAGACCGGCATCGAGACTCGCCTGCGCGGGCAG
>DASXXB010000347.1:0-9582 GCA_036503355.1 Kribbella sp.
GAGGGGTCGGCGGCGGCGTCGGTGTTCGAGACCCGGGACGGCGGCCGTACCTGGGTCGATGCCAGCGGCAACCTTCCGAACGCGCCGGTGGAGATGCTCAGCTACGACCCGGTCCGCGGCCGGCTGTACGCGGCCACCGACTTCGGCGCGTTCACGATGCGTTCCGGGCAGAAGCACTGGACACGGATCGCCCGCGGCCTGCCGCAGACGTCGATCCTCGACATCAAGGTGAGCGGTGACGGCAGCACGGTGTACGCCGCCACGTTCGGCCGGAGCATCTGGAAGGCGCCCGCACCGAAGTAGCCCGCCGGGCGCGTCGGCGTACGTAGAGTGGTCGGTATGCGACTCAACTACGTGGAGACAGGCCCGGCCGACGCGCCCGTAGTACTGCTCGGATCGTCGCTCGGCGCGAACCAGGCGATGTGGGCGCCGCAGGTCGACGTCCTCGCGCAGCGGTTCCGGGTGCTGGCGTTCGACCATCGCGGGCACGGCGGGTCGGAGGTCCCGGACGGGCCGTACACGATCGAGGACCTCGGCGGCGACGTCGTGGAGCTGCTCGACACGCTGGACGTCGAGCAGGCGTCGTACGTCGGGATCTCGCTCGGTGGCGCGGTGGGACTGTGGCTCGCGGAGAACGCGCCGGAACGGTTCCACCGCTTCGTCCTCGTCTGTCCGCCGTCCAACCCGTCCGCGACGCCCGAGCTGTGGACGCAGCGGGCGGCGCAGGTCCGCGCCGAAGGGACGCAGGCGATCACCGAGGCGACCCTCGGCCGCTGGTTCCTCCCGGAGTTCAAGGGCGATCTCGAGCCGGTACGCCGGATGCTGCACGACTGCCCCGACGAGGGCTACGCCGCCTGCTGCGAGGCCCTCACCACCCTCAACCTGCTTCCCGGCCTGGGCAACATCACCGCCCCGGTCCTGCTCGTCACCGCCGACTCCGACACCTCGGTCCCGCCCGAAACCGTCGTACCCCTGGCCGGCCAGATCCCCGGAGCCCACCTGGAAGTCATCGAGAACGCCGCCCACCTCGTCACCTACTCCCACCCAGAAGTCATCAACCCGCTGCTCCTGGCCCACCTCGGCTGATTCCAGAGGTGGAGGGGTGCGGCGTTAGGCTGGTAGGCGCTCTGGACCGCTGACTGGAAGTTGCTATGACTGTCGAATCGTTGTTCCCGCGCCTGGAGGCGCTGCTGCCGGGTGTGCAGAAGCCGATCCAGTACGTCGGGGGGGAACTGAACTCGGTCAGTAAGGAATGGGACGCGGTCAGTGTGCGCTGGGCGCTGATGTACCCGGACGCGTACGAGGTCGGCCTGCCGAACCAGGGCGTGCAGATCCTGTACGAGGTGCTGAACGAGCGTGACCACATCCTCGCCGAGCGGACGTACTCCGTCTGGCCGGACATGGAGAAGGTGATGCGGGACAACGCGATCCCGCAGTTCACGCTGGACAGTCACCGGCCGGTGCGGGCGTTCGACGTGTTCGGGCTGTCGTTCTCGACCGAGCTCGGGTACACGAACATGCTGACCGCGCTGGACCTGGCCGGCATCCCGCTGCACGCCGTCGACCGGACCGACGAGGATCCGATCGTGCTGGCCGGCGGGCATGCCGCGTTCAACCCGGAGCCGATCGCCGACTTCCTCGACGCCGCAGTGATGGGCGACGGCGAGGAGATCGTGCTGGCGATCTCCGAGGTGATCCGGGAGTGGAAGGACGAGGGCCGCCCGGGCGGTCGCGACGAGGTGCTGCTGCGGCTGGCGAAGTCCGGCGGCGTGTACATCCCGAAGTTCTTCACCGTCGACTACCTGGCCGACGGCCGGATCCAGCGCGTCACCCCGAACCGTCCCGGCGTACCGTTCCGGACCGCGAAGCACACGGTCATGGACCTCGACGCGTGGCCGTACCCGAAGAAGCCGCTGGTGCCGCTCGCCGAGACCGTGCACGAGCGGTACTCGGTGGAGATCTTCCGCGGCTGCACCCGCGGCTGCCGGTTCTGCCAGGCGGGCATGATCACGCGCCCGGTGCGCGAGCGGAGCATCACCACGATCGGCGACATGGTGGAGAACGGGCTCAAGCAGTCCGGGTTCGAGGAGGTCGGCCTGCTGAGCCTGTCGTCGGCCGACCACAGCGAGATCGCGGACGTCGCGAAGGGCCTCGGCGACCGGTACGAGGGCAGCAACGTGTCGCTGTCGTTGCCGTCGACAAGGGTCGACGCGTTCAACATCACGCTGGCCAACGAGTTCTCCCGCAACGGCCGGCGCAGCGGGCTGACGTTCGCGCCGGAGGGCGGGTCGGACCGGATGCGCAAGGTGATCAACAAGATGGTCACCGAGGAGGACCTGATCCGCACGGTCGCGGCGGCGTACAGCCACGGCTGGCGGCAGGTGAAGCTGTACTTCATGGTCGGCCTGCCGACCGAGACCGACGAGGACGTGCTGGCGATCGCCGCCCTCGCGAAGCGGGTGATCGAGACCGGCCGCGAGGTGTCCGGCCGCCGCGACATCCGGTGCACGGTGTCGATCGGCGGGTTCGTGCCGAAGCCGCACACCCCGTTCCAGTGGGCCGCGCAGCTCGGCGCCGAGGAGACGGACGCCCGGCTCGCGAAGCTCGGCGCGGCGATCCGGTCCGAGAAGGGCTACGCGAAGGCGATCGGTTTCCGGTACCACGACGGCAAGCCCGGCATCATCGAAGGTCTGCTGTCCCGCGGCGACCGCCGGATCGGTCGCGTGATCGAGGCGGTCTGGCGCGACGGTGGCCGGTTCGACGGCTGGAGCGAGCACTTCTCGTACGACCGCTGGATCGAGTGCACCGAGAAGGCGCTCGCCGACGAGCCGGTCGATCTCGCCTGGTACACGACGCGGGAGCGCGAGTATGCCGAAGTACTGCCGTGGGACCACCTGGACTCGGGCCTGGACCGCGACTGGCTCTGGGAGGACTGGCAGGACTCCCTCGAGGAGGACGGCGCGATCGAGGTCGAGGACTGCCGCTGGACCCCGTGCTTCGACTGCGGCGTCTGTCCGCAGATGGGCACCGAGATCCAGATCGGCCCAACTGGCAAGAAGCTCCTACCGCTCTCGGTGGTCTAGAGGCGCCGATCGGCCGCGCTGAAAAGGATCAGTTCGGTGAGGGAGAGCTCGGTCGCGCTGTCCAGAACCAAGTCGGCTGCCTGGACCGCAGCGGTCGTGACGAACGGATTGGGTACGGCGACGGCGTACAGGCCGGCCGCCTGGGCTGCGGCGACACCGTGGGGGGTGTCCTCGACGGCGATCGCCCACGGTACGCCGAGGCGCTGCAGCGCGAGCTCGTAGATCGCCGGGTCCGGCTTGTGGGTCGCGACCTCGTCACCGGTGACGATCTGGTCGAAGAGTTCCACCGCGCCGACGCGTTCCAGGTGACCGAACACCCAGTCGCGCGGCGAACTGCTGGCGATCGCGGTCCGCACACCCAACTCGCGGGCGGCCGCGATCCAGGACCGGATCCCGGCGCGGAAATCGAGGTCGGCGTGCAGTCGTTCGCGGTGGGCGAGGCGGCGCGCGTGGCTCGCGGTCCGGTCGTACCCGGCGCCGACGGCCGCGGCGAGGACGGCGTACCGCTCCTCGCTGATATCGCCCCCGTGCCCGGGCCAGAAGCCTTCCAGGTCGAGCTCGAGGCCGTGGTGCGCCCACTCGGCCTTCCAGCTCGCGACCATCGTCGACTCGGTGTCCATCAGCAGCCCGTCGAAGTCGAACACGATCGCCGGTACGTCGACCGGCACCAATCGCGTCGCGAGCCGATGGATCCGGGCCGCGCTCAGTCCCAGCGAGCTCAAGTACGCGTGTACGCCGCCGAGCGAGTCGAGGTGCTCGAGCGACCCGAGGATCGTCTCCGGAAGCGTCCGCGTGAACTCCGGACCGTCCTGGATGCCGAGGTTGAGCTCGCTGACCGCGTAGTCGGCCGCGATCTCGGCGCGCGGTACGCCGGCCAGCTCGAGCAGCACCGCGACTGTCAGGCCCGTCCGGTCCTTGCCCGCCTTGCAGTGCACGACGACCGGCCGGTCCATCGGTGCGTCCGCGATCGCGGTGAAGACCCGGCTGATGTGGGCGGCGTTGCGCGTCAGGCTGTTGCGGTAGACATCGAGCAACCGCGGCTCGGCGTCCGGATCTCGCTGCTTCTCGGCCTCGGGATCGATCCAGGGGATCCGCCGGTACGCCGGGGTGCCGTCGAGCGGATGTGGTTGCTTGAGCTCCCAGTCCGAGCGCAGATCGAGGATCAGTCCCGCGTCGAGGGCGACGAACTCGTCGTGCGGGGCATCGATCACGTCGCTCCGCACCAGCGCCCGCGAGCGCGTCGGGACGCCGTACCGGGTCGGAAGTCCGCCGACATCACGCGCATTCGGGCTCCACATGACCGTCAGCTTAGGACACCACCGCCGAGCGACTCGGACTCGTGCCAGGTACCGTCGAACGCCTTGTGGTGCACGGCGGAGTCCGTTCCGACCGTGAAGACGTCGAGCCGGCCGGGTCCCCAGGAGACGACGGATCCTGCCGGACGGGGGCGCCGGGCAACGACCGTGGGTTCCAGCCAGCCGGCGAGGGCGGCGATGTTCATCCGCAGGATCTCCGCTGCCAGCGCATAGTCGATGAAGTTGAGCGTGTCGTTGGCCGAGTGGATGTGCCCGTTCGCGCTGTCCGCGCCCTCGATCGTCAGCACTGCCGGCAGATCGGCGTTGATGAACGGCACATGGTCGCTGGCGAACGGGTTCAGCGAGGTCTCGACCTTCAGGCCCGTGTACGTCGCGGCCGCGGTCGCCAGCGCGCTGATCTGATCGGCCGAGACCTGCGCGCCCTCGAGCAGGACGGTCGGGACGGCGCTGTTGCTGGTCGCGATCATGTCCATGTTCAGGACCGCGCGTACGCGGGCCCGTTCGGCCGGCGGCAGCGTCGCGACGTACTGCTTGCTGCCGAACAGGCCCTCCTCCTCGCCGCCGAACAGGATCAGCCGAAGGTCGTTCTTCCACAATCTGGTTGTCAACAATCGACCGAGTTCCAGCACGCCGGCGGAACCGCTGCCGTTGTCGTCGGCACCGGGCGCGGCCGCTGCCGGGCCGCCGGCGAGGTTGATCGAGTCCAGGTGCGCGGTGACGATCACCAGGCCGCGATCGGTTCCGGCGCCGGCCCGGTCACCGATCAGGTTGGCCGAGTGCCCGGCCTCGACGCTGATCGGCATCCTGGCCACCTGGTAGCCGAGGGCAACCATCCGGTCGGCGGCGAAGTCCATCGCCTCGGTGAACGTCGTACTCAGTGAATGCCTGGTCGGGAGCCCGGCCAGCCAGGTCAGATCGCTCTGGTACGACGTCATCGACACCTCGGCCACCAGGTCCGAGACGAGCGGGTCGACCCGCGCACCGACGACAGTCGGATTGTCCACAATCGTCGTGCCGGAACGCAGATTGTCGACACGCCAGCAGTGGTTGGAACGCCGCCGCGGCTTGTCGGCGGACGAGATCACCAGATGCCGGCCGTGGTCGAGCAAGGGCGTGACGCCGGGGTACTCGTCCTGGAAGCTCCGGCCCACCTGCGTGACCAGCAGCAGGCCGGGTACGGTTCGCGACGCCCGCCCGAGACGCTGATCGGCCGGGACCCAGAGGATCGTCTTCTCCCCGATCCGCGCCGACCGCGCACCGCCGGCGGCATCCGCGGTCGGCACGACGAGATAACGCACAGGTCCAGCCCTCATATCACTCCTCGTCCAGCCCCGGGTTGGGGAGGAATCCTGCCCGGAAATCCTTCCCAACCGGGCGTCTCAGGTTTGCCATGCGATTTCCAGGCGGTCAGGGGTCGCGGAGACGATCCGCCCCGGCCCGGCTTCCAGGGACCTTCCCTGGAACGGGTTCGCATCGGCGGGGGCGGCGGCGAGGCGGCCGTCCGGGGTCCAACGACCGGCCGGGCCCGCCTGCGGGGCGTCGCCGCGGCCGATCATCAGCGGTACGAACGTGCCGTCGGCGCGGAACTCCACCCCCCGCCGGCCGCGGGCCGGCGGGAAGGCGTAGTCGTCGCGGCGGTAGACGCTGATCCCGTCGTGGTCCTCCTCGAAGGAATGCGTCCAGCGGCCGACCGGTGGCGTGGTCAGATCCGCACCGCCTGTCCGATCGAGGCGGGGGACTCGGGGATCGTCACCTTGAAGTCGCTGATCACACCGCCGAGCGCCTCGTAGCCGGTGACCGACGGCCCCCAGGCCGAGCCGTCCCACCACTTGTGGTACAGCTGCTTGTCTGTGCCGGTGACGAACACGTCCAGCCGGTTCGCATCCCACGAGACGACACGCGGCTCGTCGGTGCAGATCCCGCCCATGTACTCGTACCCGGTGAGCGACGGTCCCCACGAGGTCCCGTCCCACCACTTGTGGTAGAGCGCCGAGTCGGTGCCGAGCAGGAACACGTCGAGCCGGTTCGCGTCCCACGAGACGACGGTCGGTGCCGTCGTACAGACACCGCCCATGTACTCCCAGCCGTTCCACGACGCGCCGTCCCACCACTTGTGATAAAGCGCCGAGTCGGTGCCGATCACGAACATGTCCAGCCGGTTCTCACCCCAGGCCACCACCCGCGGCGGCGAGGCGCAGACCCCACCGAGGTACTCGTAGCCGTTCCAGGCCGAGCCGTCCCACCACTTGTGGTAGACCGCGTTGTCCGTGCCGAGCACGAACGCGTCCAGCCGATCGGGGCCCCAGGCAACGACCTCGGGCGGGCTCATGCAGATCCCGCCGAGGTACTCGTAGCCGTTCCAGGACGCGCCGTCCCACCACTTGTGGTACAGCGCCCGGTCGGTTCCGAGGACGAACGCGTCGAGGCGGTCCGGCCCCCAGGTCGCGAGCCGTGGCGGGCTCATGCAGACGCCACCGAGGTACTCGTAGCCGTTCCAGGCCGAGCCGTCCCACCACTTGTGGTACAGCGCGCGGTCCGTTCCGAGGACGAACGCGTCCAGCCGGTTCGGCCCCCAGGACGCGACTTCAGGAGCGCTCATACAGATACCACCCTGGTACTCGTAGCCGGCGACGGACGGTCCCCAGGCCGATCCGTCCCACCACTTGTGATACATCGCGAGGTCGGTGCCGAGCACGAACGCGTCCAGCCGGTCCGCGCCCCACGACACCACCGAGCCGGCCGGTTCCGGAGTACGCGCCGATTCGAACACCGGCAGGTCCTTGCGGACCGTGTCGAGGGTCGCCTGCATCCGCGACACCTGGTCGGTGGTGAACATGACCATGCCGCGGTCGTCGGTGTAGTCCATGTAGTCGTAGAACAGGTCGCCGTTCGGCCCGTTGCTGCAGGTGACATGCGGGAACGTCGGTACGCCGAAGTTCGGGCCGGCCGCGTTCGGGGTGTCGGCGCACTCGTCGCTGCCGCTGCAGCCGCTGCCGTCGTCGCCCCAGATGTGGAACAGGTTCAGGTAGTGCCCGACCTCGTGCGTCGTCGTACGGCCGAGGTCGAACGGCGCGGCCGCCGTACCGTTGGTGCCGAAGCCGCTGTGCAGGATCACCACACCGTCGGTGTTCGCCGGGCCGCCCGGGAACTGCGCGTACCCGAGCAGGCCGCCGCCGAGCTGGCAGACCCAGATGTTGAGGTACCTGTCGGTCGGCCACGGGTCGATGCCGCCGGTCGCGGACGACTTCACCTTGTCGTCGGTGCCGAAGGTCGCCGTACTGGTCTGGGTCCGGGTGACTCCGTTCGTCGGGTTCCCGTTCGGGTCCTCGGTGGCCAGGAAGAACTCGACCTTCGCGTCCGCGATCAGGCCGCTGAAGACGCTCGGCACGATGCTGGTGTCGGGGTTGGTGGCGCGGTAGTCACGGTTCAGTACGTCGATCTGGCTGTCGATCTGGGCCTGCGAGATGTTCTGCGCGTTGGTGTTCCAGACGACGTGGACGACGACCGGGATGCGCGCGATCCCGGAGAACCGCTGCTCACCGGCGAGATAGCCGATCGTCGCGGTCTCGAGCGCGGACCGTGCCGCGGCGTACTCCGGTGACGTCGACAGCAGCCGCCGGTGCACGTCCATCACGCCGCACTGGCGCCGCGACGGGGTCTCGGTGCGTCCGCCGTCGGTCGCGCCGCTCATACCGGCACCACCCGGCGTACCGCCGCCGGTCATCCCGAGACCGCCCGGCGTACCGCCACTCATGTTCGCCGCCGGCGATCCGCCCGCCATGTTCGCGGCCGGCGACCCGCCACCTGCCATGTCTGCGGCCGGTGATCCGCCACCGCTCATGCCGGTGCCGGCGGGATCGGCCGTCGGCATGCCGTCCGCCGCGGGCTGTCCGTTCGAGGCGTGCCCGTTCGGTTCCGGCGCCGCCTCGCCCGGCATCCGGTACTCGTCACGGTGCTTGTCCGCTCGCCCGTTGGCCTTCCTGGGCATTTCTCCCCCTTCCGCGGGGGCACACGAGCAGGCCGGCGCGGGTACGCCGAACCGAGACGATCACCCCCAGCGCACTCCTCGACCGAAGACGGCCCTGCCGTCTTCCCCCACCGAACAGCCGGCCCCCAAGTCGCTGCTCTGCGTTACACGATCCGCGCATCACACCCCGCGCACAACCCTTCGCGCACCGGCAGTGAACTTCGCGTGCATCCCTGGTGACGTTGGGGAATTTCAAGCGCCTGTACCGCCCGATCCGGCCCGGTCGCGGCCGCGTACACCGGGAGTGCAACGCTAGGTGGCGTGAGACTGTCATGAGCGGGCTGACCGACTGGTTGCTCGGGCTGCACGGGATCGCCGTCTACGCGACGGTCGGGCTGCTGGTGTTCGCCGAGGACGCGTTGTTCGTCGGGTTCGTGCTGCCGGGGGAGACGGCCGCCGTCCTCGGTGGTGTGACCGCGGCGCTCGGGCACACGTCGCTCGCACTGATCCTGGTCGTGGTCGTCGGTTGCGCGATCCTCGGGGACACGGTCGGATACGAGATCGGGCGGTACTTCGGTCCGCGGCTGATGGAGACGCGCTTCCTGAAACGGCGCGGCGAGCGGCTGGAGTCCGCCCGCCGGCAGCTGGCCGAGCGTGGCGGTACGGCGGTGTTCCTCGGCCGGTTCGTGGCGTTCTTCCGGGCCACGATGCCCGCACTGGCGGGGATGTCGGGGATGCGGTACCTGAAGTTCCTGTCGTTCAACGCAGCCGGCGGGATCGTCTGGGGGACCGCTGCCGTGCTGGTCGGGTACCTGGCGGGCAACTCGTACGCGCGCGTCGAGAAGACCTTCGGCCGGGTCGCGGCGCTCGTCGTACTGGCTGTCGTGGTGGTCGCGATCGTGGTCTGGCGGGTACGCCGGCATCGGGCGGAGCGGGTCCGATGAGGCGCAAAGTCGTGGCCTGGCTGGTGCTGACGGTCGCCGCGTCCGCCGTACTGCTCGCCTGGGTCTTCCCGGACGCGATCGAGCACCGCGGCCAGATCGACGCCGTCGGCACCGAGGTCGTCGTCTGCGCCGGCGAACACCACTCCACCGACCGCGCCCAACTCCTCCACCACCTCGCCGACTGCGCCGGCGACAACTCCGAACTACGCCACCAACTCCGCGACGAACTCTCCGCCCTCCTCCTGCTGTCAATAACAACCACCGGCACCTAC
>DASXXB010000348.1:0-12719 GCA_036503355.1 Kribbella sp.
GGGGCCTCGGTCGCCGGCCTCACCGATGACGACCAGCTGTACGGCGTGGACGGCAGCACAGGAGCGCCGGTCCACTGGAACTGCAGCTGAGCCGGGGAGGTTACGGCTGCAGGGGATTGTTGGCGAGCGCGGGCTGCACCACCGGGGTGTCGCCGTCCCAGGTCAACTGCGAGAGCCACATCGTGCGGCCCTTCGGGTCGGTGCCGACCTGTGCGGGGTCCCAGGCGTGGTAGACGAACCAGTCGCCGAGCACCATGTTGTGCCCGGGGCCGGCGGCGTCGGGGGAGCTGGACAGGATCGGATCGCCGGACTTCACACAAGGACCGGTCGGTGACTCGCACAGTGCATGACCCACGGCGTACGACGCCTTGTCGAACGCGTTACCGGAGTAGAACAGGTGGAACTTCCCGTTCCGTTCGACCATGTACGGCGCCTCGACCAGGTTGCCCTCCCACGGCAGGTCCTGCTTGATCAGCCGATGCACCGGACCGACGAGGGTGAGCCCGTCCTCGGAGAGCTCGGACACGTAGATCCAGGTGTCGACGCCGATCGCGTTGCCGTCGTTCTTCCAGTACAGCCAGCGCCGGCCGCTCGAGTCCTGGAACGGCGACGCGTCGATCGAGCCGCCCTCGTCGGCCTGACTGATGAGCGGATTCATAGATTTGTCGACATATGGACCTTCGGGTGCGGACGCCACCGCGACGCCGACCGCCTGCCGTCCGGCGGCGACGTCGCGGGACGTGTAGTACATGACGTACCGGTCGGGCGCGTGCACCGCGACCTCCGGCGCCCACACCCGTCCGGGAGTCGTCCAACCCGGCACCGACGGCAGCGCATCACCCACCGGCTCCCACGACACCAGGTCGCGAGAGGTCAGCGTCTGCACGTTGCCGAGCGGTCCGTTGGTCGCGAACGCGTAGTACTCGTTGCCTACCGCAATGACCTGCGGATCGGCGAAGCTACCGTCGTACACCGGGTTGGAGAACATTCACTTGCTTTCGTAGAAGTGGAGGTAGTCGAAGGTGGCGACCGGCGGCGGGTTCGCGCCGGTGAACTCGCCGTGGGCGTAGAGGCCGATCTTGGCCGCGGACGGCAGCACCCAGGACGCGCCCCAGGTCCAGTTCTTCCCGTCCACCGACGTGCCGGCGCGGTACACGTGCTCGCCGGCAGCATTCTTGTGGTACGCCAGCCGCATCCACAGCGTCGGCGCCGAGCGCCCGATCGCGGCCGCGCCGTACGACGTGGCACCGTCCGACGGACGCGCCACGAGCTCACGACCGTACTCCGTCTGGCGGGTCTTCCAGATCGCCACGTTGCCGAGGCGCGCGAAGTCGCTGTCGTTGAGGTACGCGATCATCCCGGCCTGCTGGTAGTTGCGGACGTCGCCCTGCCCGGTGTCGAGGTGCAGTTTGGTTTCCGCGATCCACCTGTCGCCGGCCGGGGTGGTGTGGAACAGCAGTCCGGCGTTGTTCGACGAGCCGGTCATGTCGGCGTTCTCCAGCGGCCACGAAAGCTTGCCGTCAGCAACAGTCGCCTTGTCGTCCTGCCGTACCCACGACCAGTCGGCGCCGAGCGCACCGTCGAAGTCGTCACCGGTCAGCAACTTCCCGGTCCGCGGCACCGCAACCGTCTTCTTGACCGGCTTGGCCGCCGAACGCACCGTCAGGTTGTCCACCTCCGCCGAGCCGATCCACCGCACCGGCGCGGACTTGAGCTCCAGCCCAGGTACTGCGAGCTGCGCCTCCCCGTACACATCTCCTAGGCCCGCGTCATTCAGTCGTGCCGTCACGGTGGAGTCGGAGACTTGCACCGACAGTTTGTTCCACTGCGTACGGTCGAAGTCCGCCGGCAGGTTCACGGACGACGTACGTCCGCCGGCCCTCACCGTCAGACGGTTGTTCGCAACAGTCGTCACCACCTGGTTGCCCAGCACGGTGGTAAAGGAGCTGCCCAGCTTGACGTCCGCCTCGACACGGAGGGAGCCGTCCGGGGCCTGCTGGCGGGTTTGGGCTGCGCCGTCGATGGTGGCCGTGGGGCCTCCCAACGAGTCGCCCGGTTGGCGGGTTGCGCCTTGGAGTCCCGCGGCGGGGTCGGTGGAGTCGATGCCGAGCGCCGAGCCGGTTGCCGGCGCGGGCACCGGACCTTCGGAGGGGCCGGCGCCGGCGTTCGTGCGGGGCCAGCCGTTGATCCAGTCGATGTTGTCGATCAGCATCGGCCGGCGGTTGATCCCGAACGGGTCGGTCAGCCAGGGCGTGTTGCGGTCGATCGCGTGGTAGACGATGTGGTCCTGGCCGGCCGCGTCGGTGATGAACGCGTGGTGGCCGGGGCCGATCCACTTGTTGCCGTTCTGGGTGATCACCGTCGTACCGCCGACCCGGGAGTCGGTGAGCGCCGCACCGTCGGCGTCGACGAACGGGCCGCGCGGCGAGCGGGAGCGGCCGGCGAAGACCGAGTATCCGGTGGTGGGCCCGGCGCAGCAGTTCATCGACGAGCCCATGAAGTAGTACCAGCCGTCGCGGTAGACGACGTACGAACCCTCGTACCGGTCGCCGATCGTGACCTGCGTGGGCGTTCCGACCGCGTGCATGCCGTCGGCGCTCAGTTCGGTGACGGAGATGCCGCCGAAGAAGCCGCCGTAGTACAGGTACCGCTTGCCGTCCGCGGCGGTCAGCATCGCCGGGTCGATGGTGCCGTAGAAGCGGCCGTCGCCGGACGGCTTCGGGGTGACGACCGGGCCGTCGGTGGCGGTCCACGGTCCGGCCGGGGTCGGGGCGGTCGCGACGCCGATCGCCGGGTCGCCGCCCGCGTTGGCGTTGGTATCGGTGACCGTGAAGTACATGACGTAGTGACCGTCGAAGTACCTGATGTCGGGGGCCCAGAAGAACGAGCCCGGCGCGGCCCAGGCCGGCTTGGTCTGGTCGTTGAAGACGGTTCCGAGGTACTCCCAGGAGCTGAAGTCCTTGGTCCGCGCCATGTGCATCAGGCCGAACGGGCCGTCCGCGACGAGCGGGTCGGAGGTGGCGTAGGCGTACCAGTAGCCGTCGCGGCCCTGGATGATCGACGGGTCGGCGAACGTGTCGGCGCCGAATGCCGCGGAGACCGGGTTGGTGCTGGTCACGGCCGGCGCGGCTGTAGCGGCTGGTGCGGCTGTCGCGGCGGAGGTGCCGGCAGCGATGGCGGCCACAGTCAGGGCTGCGGCGAGTAGTCGTTTCGGAGGCACGGGCGGGTCCCCTCTGGAATCAACTGCTGAGCAGGATCATGTGCCACGATGCCGGCGGCAACGTGGCGCGGCAGACACCGTCGGCAACGTCGGTGGTGTCGACGGTCCGGGGCTGAACCCGGTCCGGGTCGTCCGCCGTGTTCACGGCGGAACGGTCCTCGTCGTACAACGCAAGGTGCCGGACAACCTGCCCGGGCACCGGAATTTCCAGGTCGATCTTGTCGGTCTCGCTCCGGTTCACGACGAAGATCGCCGTCTCCCCGGTGTTCTCGTCGTACGTCGCTGTGCTCCACAGCGCCGGCACCTGGCCGAAGGCCGCCGTGTCGATCACGGGACCGCCGCTGATCGCGGTCTGCAGCACGGTCGGCCCGGCGTACTGCGCGGTCAGCGCGAACGGGTAGAAGATGGTCTGCCGCCAGGCGCGGCCGCCCGGCTCGGTGCGGATCGGGCCGATCACGTTGACCAGTTGCGCGAGGCAAGCAATCTTCACGCGGTCGGCGTGCCGGAGCAGGGTGATCAGCAGGCTGCCGACGACCACCGCGTCGTCGACGGTATAGGTGTCCTCGATCAGCGGGCCGACGTCGCGGATCCCGAGCCCGAGCTCGCCGGGGAAGTTCTGCTGGTACCAGACGTTCCACTCGTCGAAGGAGAGCGTCAGCTCCTTGTCGCTGCGCTTCAGCGCCTTCACGTGGTCGGCGGTCGCGATCACCGACGAGATCATCCGGTCCATCTCCTCGGCGGCCGCCAGGAAGCTGGCCTGGTCGCCGTCGTGGGGTTCGTAGTACGCGTGCAGGCTGATGTGGTCGACCAGGTCGTAGGTGCGCTCCAGGACGACGCGCTCCCATTCGCCGAACGTCGGCATGCCGGCGTTGCTCGATCCGCACGCGACCAGCTCGAGGTCCGGTTCGACGCGGCGCATCGCGTTCGCGGTCTCCTCGGCGAGCCGTGCGTACTCGTCGGCGGTCTTGTGGCCGATCTGCCACGGGCCGTCCATCTCGTTGCCCAGGCACCAGACCTTGATGCCGTACGGCTCGGGGCTGCCGTTCGCGACACGACGGTCGGACAGGGCGGTGCCGGCCGGCAGGTTGCAGTACTCGAGCAGGTTGACGGCGTCCCGGATACCTCGGGTGCCGAGGTTCACGGCCCAGATCGGCTGCAGCTGCGCCTTCCGCGACCAGGCCACGAACTCGTCGGTGCCGAACTGGTTGGACTCCATCGCCCGCCAGGCGAGGTCGAGCCGTCGCGGCCGCTGGTCCTTCGGCCCGACACCGTCCTCCCAGTCGTAGTTCGAGACGAAGTTGCCACCCGGGTACCGGACCGCGGTGACGCCGAGCTCGCGGACCAGCTCGAGCACGTCCTGCCGGAACCCGTCCTGGTCGGCGCTCGGATGACCGGGTTCGTAGATGCCGGTGTAGACGCAGCGGCCCATGTGCTCGACGAACGAGCCGAACAGCCGCCGATCCAGCGCACCGACCGCGAACGCCGGGTCCACCACGAGCCGAGCCACAGGGCCTCCCCAGGATGCTTTACAACGTTTACCGTGGATGTCTACAACGATTGACAATCGGTGTAAAGAGCTCGGCGATGGCACACTCGGGCGACAGGTGAGCGACAGGAGGTTCGGATGGCGACCAGGCTGAGCGACGTGGCCGCGCGAGCCGGGGTGTCGGTGAAGACCGTCTCGAACGTGATCAACGACTACCCGCACATCACCGCGCAGACCCGGGCCAAGGTCGAGGCCGCGATCGACGCGCTGGACTACAAGCCGAACGTCAGCGCCCGCTCGCTGCGCAAGGGCCGCTCGGACTTCATCGCGCTGGCGCTCCCGGAGATGGGTTCGCCGTACTTCGCGGAGCTCGGCGCCGAGATCAGCCGGGCCGCGAAGCGCCGCGGGATCACCGTGCTGATCGACCAGACCGAGGGCGAGGCCGCCGCCGAGCGGTTCGTGCTGGACGGGATGCGCGGGCAACTGATCGACGGCATCATCTTCTCCCCGCTCGCCACCGCTCCGGCCAAGCTGACCTCCGTCCACACCGGGAAGCCGCTGGTGCTGCTCGGCGAGCGCCCGGCCGGCGGCCAGTTCGACCGCGTGGCGGTCGATTCGGTGCAGGCGTCGTACGACGCGACCACGCACCTGGTCTCGCTCGGCCGGACCCGGATCGCGGCGATCGGCGTCGGCGGGACGAGCACCGGCACGGTCCGGCGGAAGGGGTACCGGAAAGCGCTCAAGGAGGCCGGGCTGTCACACGATCCCGCGCTCGAGCTCGCCGGGACGGGCTACCACCGCCCGGACGGGGCCGCCTCGATGCGCGAGCTGCTGGCCCTGCCGAACCCGCCCGACGCGGTGTTCTGCTTCAACGACCTGCTGGCGCTGGGGGCGTTGCGGAGCCTGGCCGATGCCGGGCTGCGGGTGCCCGAGGACGTCGCCGTGGTCGGCTTCGACGACATCGAGGACGGCCGGTTCCACTCGCCGTCGCTGACCTCGATCTCGCCCGACAAGGAGTGGCTGGCCGACAACGCGGTCGCGCTGCTCCTCGACCGGATCACCGGCGACGACAACTCCCCCCACCGCGACCTGACGGTCCCGTACACGCTCGAGATCCGCGAATCGACCGCAGGTTAACCCGCACCTTGCCCGTTCACCCGTTGCCTACCAGTGGCCAACGGGCCACTCGAGGGGTTAACGCTCCGGGAAGCCGGCGAGCTGCTTCGCGAGGCCGGCTTGGGTTTTGCTCACTCGGCCGACCAGGCTGAGTACGGCGTTGCGCACCGGGCGGACCGGCCGTGGGACGTTGGCGAGCCGGGTCAGGCGATGCGCCAGGCCGATGACCCGGACCGCTTCCGCCCTGCTGTTCGTGGCGTAGGAGTCGAGACCTGACTCGTCGCCCTTCAGTGCCTGGGAGAGTGCGTCTGCCAACGTGACCGCGTCGCGGAGTCCCAGGTTCATGCCCTGCCCGCCGGCTGGGCTGTGCGTGTGGGCCGCGTCGCCGGCCAGCAGCACACGTCCGGCCCGGTACTTGTCGGCAACCCGCTCGTGGATCCGGAACCGCGAACCCCACACCACCTCGGTGACCTTGGGGTGGGACTTTCGCGGCCCGCGGTCGGCCAGCAACTGCTCCGCGAACGCCACGTCCGGGTGCTCGGGTGCATCGTGCACCTCGGCGACCAGCCGGAAGGATCCGTCCGGCAGCGGGGCGACGACGAGCATGCCGGCTTCAGCGAAGTACAGCCCGACCTCGTCGGTCGGCAGGCCACCGCTGACGCGCACGTCGACCAGGCTCAGAGACAGCTCAAGGGTGTTGCCGGGCATCCGCAGACCGGCAAGCTCCCGGATCGTGCTGTGCATGCCGTCGGCGGCCACGACGTACTTCGCACTGACCACGTCGCCGCTGTCCAGCGTGATCTCGGCGCCGTCGGCGGTCTGCGTCAGACCGGTTGCGGCGTACGGGCGCAGTACCGAGCCGCCGAGCTCCTGGAGGCGCTCGAGCAGGACCTGCTCGGTGACCGGCTGCGGGATCATCGTCACGAACGGGTAGGCGGTCGGCAGCTCCGCGAAGCCGACCGGGATCAGCTTGCGGTCGCCGGCGCGGATCGCGAAGTCCTGCAACTGCAGGCCGAGGTCGACGAGCCGCTTGGTCACGCCGAGCTCCTCCAGCACCTCCAGCGTCCGCGGGTGGATGACGCAGGCCCGGGAGGTGTTCGTCCCCTCCGCCTGCTGGTCGACCACCACGACGTCGTGCCCGTGCAGCCGGAGACCGACCGCCACCGCGAGCCCGACCGGACCCGCACCGACCACCACAACCTCTGCACCCCTCGGAGTCATCGCTCCTCCTTTATCAACGCTTGTTGACTTTTACGCTAGGCCGACGCCTGGCAAAAGTCAACAGCTGTTGGCATATGCTGTGGGTATGGCGGAGAAGAAGTCCGACCGCACCAGAGCGGCGATTCTCGCGGCGGCCCGGGAGCGGTTCGGCGCGGAGGGATACGAGCGCGCGACGATCCGGTCGATCGCGGCGGACGCGGCGATCGACCCGGCGATGGTGATGCGGTACTACGGCAGCAAGGAGAAGCTGTTCGCGGCAGCCGCCGAGTTCGACGTACGGCTGCCGGACTTCGGCGACATACCGCTGGAGTCGCTGGGTGAGGTGCTGGTGCGGCACTTCCTGGCGCGCTGGGAGGCCGATGACTCGCTGCGAGTTCTGCTGCGGACAGCCGTCACCAACGAGGTCGCCGTGCAGCGGATGCGGGAGATCTTCGCTGCGCAACTCGAACCCACGTTGCGCCGGCACGCGGTCGACTCGCCGGCGGTCCGGGCCGGTTTGGTCTCGACCCAGATGCTCGGGTTCGCACTGTGGCGCTACATCCTGGAGCTACCGCCGATCGTGACGATGCCGGCCGACGAGGTGGTCTTCTGGCTCGGGCCAACGCTGACCCGCTACTTGACCGAGCCGTCTCCGAGCCAGGTGTGAACCGCGGGCAAGGTCTCGGCGAGCGACGGCAGCTGGGGATGCCACTTCAGCTCCCACTCGAGTGAGAGCGGGTAGTCGGTGCCGTCGAGGACGGTCAGCAGGTCGCGGATCGGGAAGTCGCCCTCGTCGATCGCGACCGGGCGGTAGTCCTGCCGCGAGTCGGCCTGCTTGAACTGGACGAGCTCGAGCCACGGCCGCAGCAGCGCGAACGACTCGGCCAGGGTCTCGCCGTGGGACCAGGTGTGCGAACTGTCCCACAGCGCCTTCACCTGGTGGCCGGGCGCATCGGTGTCCAGCAGCGCGAGGAACGCGCCGACCTGCCGCGCGGTCGAGTGCGAGTCGTGCGTCTCGAGCAGGATCGGAACCTCTCGCGGCGCGGACGTGACGCGGTCCAGCGCGCGGATCTCGCCGGCGCTCGGTCCGTCCGGCGTACCGGCGTCCGTGCCGGTGTCGTCGCCGGGGAACACGCGGACACCGAGCGCGCCGAGATCGGCCGCGAGCTCGAGATGCGCCTCGAGCGGCTGCTCCTCGACCGCGCACAGCCGCACGTAGCTGCTGACCGCGAAGATCTCCAGGCCGGCGTCCTCGATCCGGGCCCGCAACTCACGCCGCTGCGCCTTCGACAGGCCGGTGTGGGTGAACTCCTCCGGCGCGGCGCGCAGCTCCAGACCGGTGAAGTTGTTGCCCTGGGCAAGCTCCAGGACGTCGTCGAGTGCTGCTCCGGGACAACCGAGGGTGGCGAAACCTAGACGCATCCGGTTACTTCATCAGATCCAGCGGCCGCGGCGCGGTTGGGTCCGCGGGCCGCTCTGCTGCTCGGGGTCGGCCGGCTGCTGCTCGTACGAGTACGGCGACTGCTGCTGGTACTCGTCCTGCTCCTGCTGGTACTGCGAACCGTACGACTCGCTGGCGTAGTTGGGGCTGTAGGTCTCGTACGACTCGGTGCTGCTGCCGTACTCGGAGCCGCCGTTGTAGCTGTCGTACTGGTTCGAGCTGTACTCCGAGTTGTACGACGACGCGTAGTCCGAGGTGTACGACGACGAGCCGTAGTCCGTGTACTGGTCGGCGGCCGGGTACGTCGGCTCGGGGCCGTACGACGGGACCGGCGGGAGCGGCTTCGACGGGGTCAGGAAGTCGTCCTGCGCGTCGAGCCTCGGCACCGGCGCAGGCTCGTAGTACCCGGAGGACGCGGACACGTGCGACGACGGCTGGGTGTGCTCGGACTGACCGTAGACCGTGTGGTCCTGGTACGCCGGCTGCGTCGGGTGGCCGGACTGCGCTGCGTGCGTGGAGTGGCTGCCAACGGCCGGCTGGATCGCCGACGGGCTGTCTACCGCGACCCGAGCGGCCCGGCGACCGGCGCGCGCAACAGGCGCGGGCTCAGGCTCGGGTGCGGGCTGGGGAGCCTCGTAGGTCTCCGCGGGGGAGGCCGTCGAGGTCAGGTAGTCGGACTCGTAGGAGTACGGCTCGGAGTAGCGCGCCGCCCACTGCTCCTCGACCGGCTGGTGCTGCGGCTCCGGCTGGTGCAGGGGCTCGGGCTGGTAGCCGTACGGGTCCGGCTGGACGACGGTCATCGGAGCCGCCTCGTCACGCCAGCTGCTCGCCGAACCGAGCGTGTCCTGGGTGATCGTGCTGCGGTACTCCTCCCAGGTCGGCTCTGAGGCGGCGTACGTCTCGGCGGCCGGCTTCTCGTCCTGCCAGGCCTCGACCGGGCTGAACTGCTCGGTCGCGGGACCGGCGTCGGCGTCCTGCCAGTTCTCCACGACCGGCGCGAACGGGCTCCACTTCGGCGCCTCCTCGGCCGGCTGCGGCGCGAACGGGCTCGGGGCCGGCGCCTCCGGAGCTCCGCCGAACGGGCTCGCGGCCGGGGCCTCGGGAGTCGGGGCGAACGGGTTCGCGGGGGCCTGCGGCGCCCCGGCCATCTGCAACTGCGGCTCGCGGACCAGGCCCAGCGCCGGAGCGACCGCGATCGGCTCGGAGATGGCCGGCTGCTCGTCGGTGTCGTCGTTCGCGTACGACGGAACCTGGGTCACCTGGTACGACGGAACCGCGCTGAGCTTCGGGCCCTGGTCCCACCACGGAACCCACGGACGAGCGGTCTGCATGTGGTTGATCTTGCGGATGATCATCGTCGCGGCCACCGCGGAGACAGCGGTCAGCACCAACGACGCCGTACCCGCGAGAGCGATGCCGCGCAGCGAGCCGACCGTCGCCTCCATCCACATCAGGAACCGGCGGACCACCACGTCGAACGCGAGAGCGCCGATCCAGGCGACCCACCACACGGATGTGAGCGACGGGGTCCTGAACCGGCGCAGGTCGTCGGCATACACAGGGGTCTTCGGATCGCTGGCGAGCCAGACGTCGTCGACGATCTGTTTGGGATACCAGAGGTTCGGGCCGGGGACGAACCAGCTCGCCAGCACCCAGCCGTGGCTGCGGCGGTGGTCGGCCTGGCAGAACACCTCGGAGTTGACCCGGGCCCGCCACAGCCAGAGGACGAAGAAGACCGCGGCCGCGACGGAGATGATCACGTTCGGGACGGCGGTCACCTTGGCGATCGCGTCGGCGCGGTTCAGGTCCGCGTCGTCGACGTTCGGCATGCCGCCGAGATAGCGGTGCACCACGGAGAACGTGTTCCAGTCCGACCAGGTGGACAGCAGGTGAGTCACGGTGGATGCACCCAGCAGTCCGACGGCGATCTTGCCGACCGTCCCGATCCGCTGGAACTCTTCAGCCGCGTGCGGCTGCCACTCTTCCTCGTCCTCGACAGGGGTCATCAATGCCTGCGGGTGGCTCACGTCTCGCGTCCCTCGCGTTGCTGGAACTCCGTCGTCTGTCCGGCGCTTCGGCCTGGTCCTGCCCCCGCGTGACCGAGCCACATTGATACCACGAAGTAGGTACGCCAGGGCAGTCGGCCCCAGCACAGAGGGTGTCGACTTAACGTGTTCTTTTCGTACGCCCATCACCAGTGGTAACGAGGCAATTGACGGCGCGTGACGGTTTGCTTTACCGAGCAGGCGGTTGGAAGCCGTTCTGCGGTGTCCCGACCGCCCACCAGGGCACCCAGGGACGCGTGCTCTGGAGTTCGTCGATGCGCTGGATCAGGATCACCGCGAGCACGGCCGCGCCGGTGGTGAACAGCGCCGAGACCGACGACAGTATGACGTTCGTCCGCAGATCCCCGAGCTCCGACGCGCCGGCCAGCACCCCTCTTTGCACGATGTTTCCGGTGACGAAGCCGGCCACCCAGGACAGCCACCAGGCCCACACCAGCCGGGTGCCCGGGATCTGTTCCAGCGACGGGACCAGCGGATCGGTCCGTTGGTCGCTGGCGGCAACGATGTCGTCCACGACCTGCTTGGGGTACCAGAGGTTCACCACCGGCACGAGCCAGCCGCCGAGCACCCAGCCGCGGCTGTACCGGTGCTCACCGCGGCAGAACATCTCCGCGTTCCAGCGGACCCGCCAGAGCCAGACGATGAACACCGCCGCGGCCGCGAGCAGTGCGAGCGCCGCGATGATCCCGAGCGAGCCGGAGATCAGGTTCGCCTCGGACAGTTTGTCCGGGTTGTCGCCGTACGTCCTGCGGGTCTTGTAGAGGTACCAGTCCGACCACGCGGTCGACCAGGTGGTCACGGTGACCAGCCCGATCAGGACGGACGCACCGATCCCCATCGCGCGCTCGGAGCTGAACCACCGGTCCAGCGGTACCTTCGACGGCCGGCTCGGCATGGATCAGACATAGCACAACAGGGCGTGACCGGGCGAGAACATCGGGTTGTGGCGCATTCCCGCCGGAAACTGTCGGCGGCGGCGGGGAGGATGGTGGCATGCACTGGTCCGTGGTCGACTCACCGATCGGCGACCTGACGCTCGCCGTCGACGAGGCCGGGCTCTGCCGGCTGCACTTCGGCGCCACCGATCGCCCGCTGGACACCGATCCGCTGCTGACCGAGGCCGCCGAGCAGTTGAAGGCGTACTTCGCCGGCGAGCTGCAGGAGTTCACACTGCCGCTGTCGGTCCGTGGCGGCTCCGACTTCGAGCGCGCGGTCTGGAAGCAGCTCAGCCGGATCCCGTACGGCGAGATGCAGACGTACGGCGAGGTCGCGAAGATCGTCGGTGACGCCGGCGCCGCTCGCGCCGTCGGCACGGCCTGCAACCGGAACCCGATCGCGATTGTGGTGCCCTGCCACCGGGTGGTCGGCGCCGGCGGGAAGATGGTCGGCTTCGGTGGCGGCATCCCGACCAAGCGGCACCTCCTCGAGCTCGAGGCACGCATCACCCTCGAGACCCTCTGGACCTGAACTGACGAAGATCTGACACTCGGCCGCAGGTTATCGAGGCGCGACGGTCCAGCCGAGGCACTAACGTTTGAAGCGAGCGATTAAAGGCGTCCTCCCACCTGCCTCGGAAGACACATATAAATGAACAAAGCCCACCCGACCGATCACCACCATCCCGACCTCAGCGCGCTGATGGACAAGAGCGCCGAGGACTGGTCGGCCCCGGAGATCCAGGACGTCGCCCGCGCGGCGCTCCGGACCCACGCCCCGGACCGGGAGCCACTGACCTGGACCAGGCGGTTCAGGGTCGTCCCCTGGCTGCACCGCAACGACGCGGTCTGCCTCAGCTGCGGCGGCACCTACCCGTGCATCACGCATCGGTATGCCACCCAACTGCTGTCCGCCGGCCGCTACACGATGGCCAAGGCCGACGACCCGGAGCCTCAGGCCGGCTGAACGTCGTACGCGCAAGGCGACGTCCGGACAGACGAAGGTCCCGAACCCCGAGCCGGGGTGCGGGACCTTCGCCGTTGCGGTGGTGTCAGGAGTCGCTGGGACGGGACTCGCCCGAGCCCGTCGACTTCCTGGTGGTGGTCTTCTTCACGGCGCCGTTGGACGCGGCCTTCACCTCGTCCTTGGAGTCCTCCGGCTTGGCCTCCGCCTTCGGGGCGTCCGTCGTGGCCGCGTCCGGCTTCGGCGCGTCGGACCCCGGCTTGGTGTCGGACTTGCCGTTCGACGACGTAG
>DASXXB010000349.1:0-36819 GCA_036503355.1 Kribbella sp.
CCCCGCGGACCTGGACGCCTATCTGAGGACCGCGACCGAACGTCCGGTGCTCGCCGATCTCAGTCTGTGCCACGGCGAGCTCGGCGCGGTGGAGTCACTGCTGTGGCTCGCCGCACGTGAGTACCCGGCTGCAGAGGCGGCACGACGACGTCGTGCCGGGCTGGTACTCGCGGCAGTAGAGCAGTACGGACCGCAGTGCGGGACACCCAACGCCGTACCGTCTCCAGGCCTGCTGACCGGTCTGGCGGGGATCGGGTACGGGCTGCTCCGTCTTGCGTACCCCGAACGGGTTCCGTCCGTGCTGCTGCTCGAATCAACCGCCGGGTCGAGGTGTGGCACAGCACCGGAACCCACTGTGTGACAAGGGGTTACAGCATGACCGCCCAGTACGACGATGTTCAGCACGAAACTCCGGCAGCCGAGCAGAACGCGGCGCCGCACCGCACCACTCCGCGATCGACGTTGCGCAAGCTCGGCGCATGGTCGGTGGCCCTGGCCGGTGTCGCCGGCGCCAGCGCCATGGCAGTTGCCGTCATGACTCCCAACTGCCTGCCCTGGACCTGCGGCGGCTGAGCCACCCGCGGAACCAGCGAACGTTTGACCGAGGGCCGGCGGGGGCCGGCCCTCGGTCAAGCTGTCTGCGCTAAAACCAATTCATCGTTAAGGTTGGCAACCATGCAGACCCGTTCGCCTACGGTGGTCGGCAGAGACCGGGAGATCGAGAGTCTTCACCGCCTGCTGGCCGAGGCCCGCGGCGGTCACGGTGGTGCGATCTTCCTGGTAGGTGAGCCCGGCATCGGCAAGAGCCGGCTCGGGGCGACGGCCACCACCGAGGCCCTCGACACGGGCATGGCAACGCTGCGTGGACGGGTCGGTGCGATTGGCACGATGGTTGCCTTCCGCCCGTTCACCGAGGCGCTGCTCTCGTTGATCCGGCGCGGCGAAATGCCTACGACAGACGGGCTCGGGCCGTACCGGCAGGTGCTCGGCCGACTGGTACCGGACTGGGACGACGGCACCGCACACGACACCGCTGCGTCACCGGTCCTGCTCGGAGAGGCAGTACTGCGGCTGCTTGCACTGGTAGGCCGCGATCGCGGGTGCTTGCTCGTCCTCGAGGACCTGCACAGCTCCGACCCTGAGACGCTGGCCGTGATCGACTACCTGCTCGACAACCTCGAGGACCAGCCGATCGCGCTCGTGGCGACACTGCGGTCCGAGACCTGCCCGGCGTACGAACTCGCCCGGCTGTCGGCGCAGCGCGGCGCTGCCGACTTGCTCGAACTGCAGCCGTTGCAGCGCAGTGAGGTCGCCGAACTCGCCGCGGGTTGTCTGGAGGTGCCGGTCGACGGCCTGCCTGAGCAGCTGGCCGGCCAGCTCTGGGCCGACAGTGCCGGAATCCCTTTCATCGTCGAGGAACTGCTGCAGGAGGCGAACCGCAGCGGACAGCTCGTGTCCGGGGCCGACGGCAGCGTGCACGTTGTCGACGACCTGCACACGAATGTTCCGCCCGCGGTGGTGCGCAGTATCGGCAGCCGTACCGCGCAGCTCGGGCAGCAGTCGCGCGACATCCTGGTGCTGGCCGCGGTGATCGGGCACCGGTTCCCCCTGAGCGTCGTCCGCGAGGCCACCGGAACCGACGAACGGTTGCTGCTGGCAACACTTCGGGCCGGCGTCGCCGCCCAGCTGGTGGGTCCGGACGAGCCGGCCCCGGACTGGTACGCGTTCCGGCATCCGCTGACGGCCGAATCGTTGCTCGCCGGCCTGACCCCGACCGAGCACGCCGCCTTGGCCGCACGTTGCGCGGACGCGGTCGAGAAGCTGCATCCGGGGCTGCCCGGCGAATGGTGCCCGATGGTCGCCGAACTCGCCGAGACCGGTGGCGACATCATCCGCGCCGGGCGGCTGTTCGCCGTGGCCGGACGCCGGTCGTTCGACGACGGCTCGACCGGGTCGGCGGCAAACCTGCTGGACCGCGCGAACACCTTGCTGGCCGCCGATCCCGACATCGGCCACCGGGCCGAGGTGCTCAACGCCCTCCTGCTCGCACTCAGTGCGACCGGAAGCTTCGAGCAGCTCGCCCTGCACACTGCGACCGTCGACGAACTGGCCGACCGGAATCTCGACAGCCGCAAGGTCGCCGCACTCCACGTCCAGCTGGCGAATGCGGAGATGGTCGCCGGCCGCTGGGCGGCCGCACTCCAGCATGTCGCGACCGCCCGGTCGCTGCTCGGCAGCGACGCCGGCGACGCCGACCTGGCCCCGATCGACGTGGTCGCCGCCAATCTCGAGTTCGCCCGGACCAGTCCCGGCCGGCTGAAGACCACCGCCGAACTGGCCACCCGCGCCGCCGCTGCTGCCGAACGCGCCGACCTGCCCGAGGTGGCCTGCGAAGCTCTGCAACTGCTGGGCATCCTCGCGCGCGAGCAGGACCTCGACCGGTCCATCGACTACTTCCACCGGGCCCGGCAGATCGCCGAGGACCACGGGATGACTCTCCAGCGCGTCGTCTCGCACATCCTGCAGGCGGTCAGCGTGTACCTCGCCGACGGCAGCATCGACGAGCTGGAGCGGTCCCGGCAGCAGGCGCTGCGGATCGGCGCCATCACGCTGGTGTACGAGGTGGACGGCATGCTCGGCCAGCAGCTGATCCTGCGCGCTGAGTACGCGCGGGCCGCCGAGATCATCGACGAGTGCGTCGGAGTCACCCGGCGGCTGCGGCTGGGCCGGTCGGCGACGTTCTTCCTGGCCACCAAGGCGATCCTGGAAGCACACCAGGGCCGCCGGTCCGCGATGGAGGCGACGCTGGCCGAGATCGCGAACTGGGGCGGCGAGCGTGCGTCGTACGAGCTGCCGTACTCCTACGGCCTGGCCCGGACGTTCTGCGCGCTCCTGGAGGAGAACCGCGAACTGGCCGACTCCGAGCTGGCGCAGGCGCTCGCGTACGACGCGCAGAACCCGACCACGTTCCAGCTGTCCGGCAAGAACGGTCTCGCGTTGCTGCTCGGCGTACTGTCCGGACGCAACGGCTGGGAGCACTTCGAGGCCGTGACCGCGACCGCCGCGAGCGGGATGCGGTGGAACAAGCAGTTCGTCCAGCTGGCCCACGCCGTCCTGCTCGGCCGGGACGGCCAGGCCGAAGCGGCGAACGCCAAGGTGCAGGAGGCGGTCGAGACCGCCGCGTTGTTCCCGATGGCGCGGCACCTCGGTCTGCGGATGGTGGCCGAACCCGCCGCCGCGGACGGCTGGGGTGATCCGGTCGCGTGGTTGCGGCTGGCCGAGGACTATTTCCACAGCGCGGGCATTCCGGTGGTGGCGAGTGCGTGCCGCGGGCTGATGCGGCAGCTCGGTGCGACCGTCTCCCAGCGGCGGAGCGGTTCGGAGCAGGTTCCGGCGTACCTGCGGCAACTGGGGATCACCACGCGGGAGTACGAGGTCTGCCGCTTGCTGGTGGACCGGATCGGTAACAAGTCGATCGCTTCCCGGCTGCACATCTCGCCACGGACCGTCGAGAAGCACGTGGCGAGTCTGATGACCAAGACCCAGCAACCGGACCGGGAGGCACTGAGCAGTTTCGCCAGAACCGTTGTCCAGGACTGAACAGGCCCGATTCCGGGCAGGGTGCGTGTACTGGGGCGTCCGGCACCCCCGCGGGTGATAGTTGTCGACGCACGCACCGGGATCCGCCGGCCGGTTCGGCACAGGGACAGTATTTACGAACGCTCGCTCCCTATACTGTGCGAGTGGCAGGCAAGGGGTCGGACATGGGTAAGGGAACGGTCGGCGGCGGCGGTACGACGATGCTGCGGCGGATCAATGTCGCCTCGGTCCTGGATGCGGTCCGCAGGTCCGCGCCCGCACCGTTGCGCGTCGCCGAGCTGGTCGAACGCACCGGACTGGCCCGGCCGACGGTCGCCCAGGCCGTCGACGAGCTGCTCGATGCCGGCTGGCTGCAGCAGCACGGCCCCGACTCCGCGGACCGCTCGCTCGGCCGCCCGGCCATCCGCGTCTCGCTGCGCGGCCGCGCAGCGCCGGTGCTAGGGCTGGACGTCGGTCCGCACCGAGTGACCGTCGGCGTCTCCGATCTCGCCGGCCGCAAGTTGTCCCTGGTACGGCGCTCCGGGCCCGGCTGGACCGCACAGGAGCTGCTCGGCGTCATCGGCGAGGTCATCAACGAGGCGCTGGCCGAGGCCGAGGTGCCCGCGGAGGACATCGCCGCCGTGGTCGCCGCGAGCCCCGGCATCGTCGACGAGCACACCGGGCGGGTCCAGCTCGTCCCCAGCGTCCCGGGCTGGTCGGCGGTCGACCTGATCAAGCACATCCGCGGTCTGCTCGACTGCCCGGTCATGCTGGACAACGACGCCAACCTGGCCGCGCTGGCGATCGCTGCGGCCCGTGGTGGCACGGGCACGCTGCTGGCCGTCCAGTGGGGTGAGCGGCTCGGCGCGGGCATCGTCATCGACGGGCGGCTGCACCGCGGTACCGGAGCGGCCGGCGAGATCGGCTTCATCGCCACCGACACCGACGACGTGATCAACCCCGACGACAGCCGCGGACCGCTGGAACGTGCGGTCGGCTCGGAGGCGATCGCCGCGCTGGGACGCCAGGCGGCGCTGGACAACCCGCGTTCGCGGCTCGCCGAGCTGGGTGGAGAGCAGCTGGACACCGCGGACGTGTTCGCCGCTGCGGCGGAGCGTGACCCGGTCGCGCAGGCCGTCGTACAGCAGGTGGCGCGGACGTTCGCGCGGGCGCTGGCTCCGTCCGTGCTCGTGCTGGACCCGACAGCTGTCGTCATCGGCGGTGGTGTCGCCCGCGCCGGCGCCGTACTGCTGGACGCCATCTCCGATCAGCTCCGCCTGCTCACCCTCAACCACCCGAAGCTGGAGCTGTCGGCCCTGGCCGAGGACGCTGTCGTCACCGGAGCGATGCGGATGGCACTGGACGAGGTCTGGCAGCGCAAGCTCCCGACCCCCGCGATGACCAGCACCACTACCTAGGCCCCTTCACCACCTTCGCGCCGGGCGCACCACACCAGCACGTGTAGGTGAGCTCGTAGAGCACCTGTCCCGTCAGGTCGAGCCGGCGGTCCAGGCCCGTCACCATGCTCATCGGCAGCAGCATGCGCCGATCACACACCGAGCAGGTGATGACGATCATTCCCTGGTCCAGCTGTACGCGCGGGTCAGGTACAGGCGGTGGATCAGACGCCAGCGGGTCCAGGCGTCGTCGAGGAACCACTTCCACCGCAGGTCGAACGGAATGCGATCACTCATAGTGCACATCCACTACGCAAGATAACTGCCACGACTGTTTCAGTAGAATGAGCGTACGACACCCACCCCAGCTCACGGAAGAGGTTTTACGTGAGTGCGGTGGCGATGGCGTCGGGGCGGTCCAGGTGGACGAGGTGGGCGGAGTCGGTGAGGACTTGGACCGTCGCGCCCAGTGCGTCAGCGAGACGTTGCTGGCCAGCGAGCCAGCCCTTGGCGGTGAAGCGGGAGGTGCCTCCGACAGCCACCAGGAGCGAGGTCGGTGCGACTGTCCCGACCGGTCCGGCCACCAGCTTCCCCACCTCGGCAGCGAGCTCCCAACTGCCGGCCAGCTCGTCCCAGAACAGCAGCCACGACTCACGCCCGCCGTACCGCGCCTTGGCGGTGGCCCGCGACAGCAGGTCGTGGTTCGACGTACTGCCGAGCCGGACGATCAACCGGCGTACCGCTGGACCTAGCAGCTGCGGTACGCCGAGACGCGCGAGGAACCGCACCACTGAGCGGACGACGCGGTCACCGCGCTTGCCCGGATAGAACGGACGCCACCCGGTCTCCGACGTCAGGCTGCTGTCGACCAGCACCAGCCGTGACACCTCGTGCGGTCGCGTCAACGCCCAGCGCAGTACGGCGAGACCTCCGATCGAGTGGCCGACCAGTCCGACCACGGCGTCGGGCGGTACGCCGGCCGCAGCGCGTAGCGTGTCCACCTCCGAGGTGATCGGCGTACGCCAGGGGTCGATGACGCGAACGTCCTCGTCCGGCAGCAACTCGACGACCCGGGCGAACTCCTCCGGAGTCTCAGCCAGGCCGGGCACCACGATCCACGTCGCGTTCATCGGGACAAGCCTGCCTCAGACCTGGTAACGCTGTCCCCAGCATTAAGCAAGTCACCAGGGTCGACGCTCGTTGCAGGAGGCCCGGCGCGGCCACCTCGGCACCGCTCAGCGTCTCGTACGCGACCACGGACCCCAGCCAGACCTGGGTCACCACAACGCCCGCGCCGAGCACTGCCACCAGCTTGCTCAGGCGGCCGCCCCAGCCGCAGCGGTAGAGCACGAGGACCACGAAGACGCCGAGAGCAATGGTGCCCGCGCCCGCGATCGTCGAGGTCGCCTCGTGCAGCACCAGTGCCGCTCCGGCCTGGCCGCCGCTTCCCTCGGCGGCCCTGCATGCTTCACTGACCGACGGTGCGCAGTCCATCGGAGAGAACGAGTCGAACATCGTTCCGACGGCGAAGACCGCCGTACTGACCAGCAGACCGGCCACGTCCCACCGCCGGCGGGCCGCACGCCGGGAGAGCAGAACCGCGACCAGCATCAGCACGCTGCTCAACAGGTCCGTCGCCCGCGCATACAGGCTGGTCGCCTGGTCCCGCGCGCCCAGCTCGCTGAGGAACGAGCTGCGGACGTCCAAGGGGAACCCGGCGGCCGCCTCCAGCAGCAGGCTGCAGTAGAGCACGGCGGCAGCCAGCATCAGGTTGCGAATCAGGCGGTACGGCACACAGACCATGTCAACACCGTGGCACGTCAACCAAAGTATTGGCTGTGGCGTCAGCTGTACTGTCTGGGTAGACCTAGGTCGACCGAAGTCTCAGCAAACTAATGGGATGATCGGCTCGTGCGGTCGGAGCAAACAGCAGTAGTACCGGCGTGGCAGCACCGGGCAGCGGTCTGGGTGGGCCGCGTGGTCGTGCTGGCCTCGGTCTGGTCGTTCATTGCGATCCCGTTACATGCCGCGACCCCCAGGCTGGTCAAGCACGTCGACACCGCGTTCGACTTCGTCGGCATACCGGCCGGGCACACGATCTTCTCCGCCGTCTACCTCGCGGTCGTCGGCAGCGCCTTGCTCCGCGGCAAGCGCGCCGCCCTGCTCTGGGTGCTCTGGGTGTTCGAGGCGCTCTGGCTGCTCGCACAGGTCGCCGGCATCGCGTTCACCAGCGTCCGGCTGGCCAATCCCACGGACGCCGAGTTGCTCCGCGACTTCGGTCCCGCCAGCGTGCAGGACCTCGAGTGGGGCATCGTCCAGGCAGTCGTGGTCGCCGCGATCGTCGTCCTGCTGTGGACGATCCGCGGCGCCTTCCCGGCCAGGCTCGCACCCGGTAGCCGCCGGCTCGCGATCGGCGCACTCGTGTTCGGCATGCTGATCTCGATCGCCGTGAGCATCACACTCACCCAGCTCTTCCCGCACAGCCTCAGCGGTCAGCGGCAGAAGATCGGCTGGGCGGTGATCGCTGCGCTCGGCCAGTCCCGCAGCAAGATGGGCGGTCACGAAGGTCACGGCTGGATCGGCCTCACCGTCGGCGCGATCTCCGCGGCGTCGCTGGTGATCGCGTTCTGGATCTTCCTCCGCTCGGTCCAGCGCGTCCGGTACCTGACCCAGCCCGAGGAACTCGAGGTACGGCGCCTGCTCCTCCTGCACGGCGAACGCGATTCCCTCGGGTACTTCGCCACGCGCCGGGACAAGGCGGTGGTATTCGCACCGGGCAACGACGCCGCGATCGCCTACCGGGTGGTGAACGGCGTCAGCCTGGCCAGTGGGGATCCACTCGGCGACCCGGTCGCCTGGCCGGCCGCGATCCAGCGCTGGCTCGCCGAAGCCCGCCGGTACGGCTGGTCCCCCGCTGTCCTGTCGGCGAGCGAGGAGGCGGCCCAGGCGTACGTCGACGCGGGGCTGCGCGCGTTGTCGATGGGCGACGAAGCCATCATCGACGTCGCGGACTTCACGCTCGAGGGCCGGACGATGCGGCCGGTGCGCCAGGCGGTGACGCGGGTGCAGCGCGCCGGGTACCACGCCGAGGTGGTCCGGCACGGGGACCTGTCGCCGGAGGCCATGGCGGAGTACACCCAGCTGTCCGAGAAGTGGCGGGGCGCGCGGACCGAGCGCGGCTTCTCGATGGCGCTCGGACGGCTCGGGGATCGCGCCGACGCGCGCTGCGTGATGGTGATCGCGCGCGACGCCGAGGGCAACGTCCGCGGTCTGCTGTCGTTCGCGCCCTGGGGCGTGCGCGGCGTCTCGCTGGACCTGATGCGCCGCGACCCCGAGTCGGTGAACGGGCTGATCGAGTTCATGGTGACGTCGCTGGTGGACGCCTGCGGCGACCTCGGCGTGCACCGGATCTCGCTGAACTTCGCGGTGTTCCGGGAGATCTTCAGCGACGCCGAGCGGGTCGGCGCGGGCCCGGTGCTGCGGCTCACGAACGCCTTCCTCACCGCGGCGTCGCGGTTCTGGCAGTGGGAGAGTCTCTACCAGTCGAACGAGAAGTACCTGCCGCGCTGGTCGCCGCGGCTGATCTGCTACTCGCGCGGCGCCTCGCTCGTCCAGGTACTCCTGGCGGTCGGCACCGCGGAGGGCTTCCTGCCGGCGCCGCGGCCGTGGACCCGCGTCGACAGCGTCGAGTCCGCCGAACGGCACGCGATCATGGCCGCGGACGGCAAGGCCTTCGCGTCCGCCGTACGGGAGCAGGAAACCGAGCTGCTGCGGCCGACCCTGCCCGAGCGCAAGCTCACCGAGCAGGAGCAGATCCGGCGGACCAAGCTCGCGGAGCTCGTTGCTGCGGGCATCGATCCGTACCCGGTCGGCGTGCCGCGGACGGAGACGCTGGAGCGGGTGCGCGAGCTGTACCCGAACCTGCCGCCCGACCACCACACCGGCCACACCGAGTCCGTGACCGGCCGGGTCCTGCGGATGCGGAACCACGGCGGGCTCTCGTTCGCGCAGCTGCAGGACGGGCTCACGCAGCTGCAGGTGATGCTCACGGCCGAGTCGTGCGGCGACGTACCACTCGACCAGTGGCAGCGACTGGTCGACATCGGCGACCACGTCAGCGTGACCGGTGAGATCGTCACCAGCCGCCGGGGCGAGCTGTCGATCGCGGCGACGTCGTGGACGATGGCCGCCAAGTGCCTGCATCCGTTGCCCGACAAGCGGAAGGGCTTCACCGACCCCGAGGCGCGGGTCCGGCAGCGGCACATCGACCTGGTGATGAACCCGGACTCGCTGCGGATGATGCAGCAGCGCAGTGCCGCGGTACGGGCCCTGCGCAACGGTTTCGAGACCCGCGGGTTCGTCGAGGTGGAGACGCCGATGCTGCAGGCCGTGCACGGCGGCGCGAACGCGCGGCCGTTCGTCACGCACATCAACGCCTACGACACCGACCTGTTCCTGCGGATCGCGCCGGAGCTGTTCCTGAAGCGGCTCAGCGTCGGCGGGATGGGCAAGATCTTCGAGCTGAACCGGAACTTCCGCAACGAGGGCGCGGACGCGACCCACAACCCGGAGTTCACCTCGGTCGAGGCCTACCAGCCGTACGCCGACTACGTCGTGATGCGCGACCTCACCCGCGAACTGCTGATCGAGGCCGCCACCGCGGTCCACGGCAAGCCCGTCGTACGGCGCGACGGCGAGCAGATCGACATCTCCGGCGACTGGCCCGTGATCACCGTGCACGACGCGGTCGGCAAGGCCGCCGGTACGACGATCGACCCCGACACGTCCGCGGAGCAGCTCCGGGGGCTGTGCGCGGAACACGGCATCCACACCACGTTCGAGATGACTCCCGGCGAGCTGGTGCTGGAGCTGTACGACGAGCTCGTCGAGCCGAACACCACGCTGCCGACGTTCTACACCGACTTCCCGCTCGAGACGTCGCCGCTGACCCGCAACCACCGCTCCGAACCACGGCTCGCCGAGCGCTGGGACCTGGTCGCGTTCGGGGCCGAGATCGGTACGGCGTACTCCGAGCTGGTCGACCCGGTCGAGCAGCGGCGCCGGCTCACCGAGCAGTCGCTGAAGGCCGCCGCCGGCGACCCCGAGGCGATGTCGCTGGACGAGGACTTCCTGTCCGCGCTGGAGTACGCGATGCCGCCGACCGGTGGGCTCGGGATCGGCGTGGACCGGGTGATGATGATGCTGACCGGCCAGAACATCCGCAGTACCTTGGCGTTCCCGTTCGTGCGTCCGGCGCCCCGGGACTAATGCTCTACCCTTTAGTACGCAGACAAAGGGTGGGGACCTGGGGGTGGGGATGAGGCGCTGGCTTGCGCTCTGTGCCGGGGTGGGTGTGCTGGCCGGCTGCGGTGGGAGTCCGGAGCATCAGCCGAGCCCTGCCGCGTCGCCGTCCGCGTCCTCGGTGCCGGCGCCCGCGTCCTCGGTGCCGACGTCCGCCCCGCTCGGCGTGGCGGCGTACCAGGCCGAGCTGAGCCGGATCGATCAGGTGCTGGCGGGACCGGCGCGGACGCTGACCCGGGTCCGGACTGCCGAGGGCCTCGGCGAGGCGATGCGCACGCTCGCGCGGTCGCTCAACACCGTCGCGATCCGGCTGGCGGCACTGACGGTGACGCCGCAGCTGAGCGCCGCCCATGGGTTGCTGCAGGAGCGGATCGGTGTCGCCGCGACCCAGTTGGCGGGTGCGGTGGACTCGACCGAGGACAACGCGCGCTGCGGCGGGGCGGCGTACACCTCGCAGACGGTGCAGCGGCAGCTACGCACGGACCTGAGCTCGGCGCTCGACCAGCTGCAACGGTTGAAGCTGACGTTCGGCACGACGCTCCCCGACCCTGGTCCCGCCCCGAAGAGCCAACGGCCTGGGAGCGGTGAGGTCCTGATCCGGCGTGGGCCCGAAGGGACGGGGCGGCTGAAGATCACCAACGGTACGGCGCTGGACGTCGCGATCTCGATCGTCGCCGACGGCCGGCCGCCGAGCAGTCCGCAGCTGATGATCTACATCCGGGCGTCGAAGACCACCACCGTGAACCACCTCGGCGGCGCCTACCACCTGTACTTCAAAAGCGGCGCCGACTGGGATCCGGCACGCCGCCAGTTCCGCTCGAACTGCTCGTTCAAAAAGTTCGACAAGACCTTCACCCGCAACCAGGGCTGGCAGGTGAACCTCCAACCCCGCCCCAACGGCAACGCCTCCACCACCGAAGTAGAGGCCTACTGAAGATCGTCGGGGAACAAGCGGAACGCGGGATGCGGAGTCAGTGGGCGCACTGCGCGGAAGTCTCTCCGGTCGAGCATCAGGACTGTGTCCGTACGGTAATCCGCGGCCAGCGCGACCGTGACCGCGTCGGCAAGGTCCAGATCCAGGTCGGCATATCGGCCCATCACGGCGAGGGCGGTGGTCAGGGTCTCGGCGCGGACGTCCGGCACCTGGAAGCGCAGCCGTCGCACCTGGGCGGTCAGCAGGTCGAGGATCGTCGCGCGTGCCGCCGACCCGAGCCGCGCACGGGCAAGGTGATCAACCTCCGCGAGGACAAGAGGCGAGAGGATGACCGTACCGGCGTCCTGCAGGAGCTTCCTGCACGACGGCCCCTCCGGTGCGTTGCGATCGAACGCCGCGATGATGCCGGAGGTGTCGGCAACGAGTATCACCGCTCGCTACGACGCGCGACCTCGTCGCGAATCTCGTCGTTCGTCACCGGCTCACCGGAGCCGTCGAATGTCGGCCAGTCGAGCGGTTCGTCCCACACCCGGTTCGCCATCGCGGCCAGGTGGATGCCCTCGCGGATGATTTCGGCCTCGGGAATCCCACGCCGACGGGACGCGTCCTTGATCAACGCCAGATCCTCTGGATCGGCAGAGACGTTGATGCGCTTCATCGACATGTACCAACGCTAGTACACGTACACGTGATCAGAGGCCGAGTTTGTGGAGGAGGGTGCCTAGGAGGCCTCCGAGGCCGGTGGGGTGGTCGGGATCGTCGGGGTTTTCGGGGGTGGTGGGCGGGGTGCTGGGGGTGGTCGGCGTGGTGGGGGATGTCGTCGGCTGGGTGGGCGGGTTGCCGGTGGGGGATGTGGTCGGCGGGCGCGTGGTGGTCTGGGTGGGTGGCGCGGTCGGCGGGCGGCGGGTTGCGGGCGGGAGCGCCGGGCCGGTGGTTTCGGCGAGCTCAGGGGTGGCGGATCCCGGCGGCGGCGTCGGACACGGCGTGCTCGTGATGCCGTCCGGCAGTTGCACCTCCCCCGGATTCGTTGCGGTCGGCAACAGCGTGGGTACGGCGGTGGGCGGCACGGCCGGTGTGGCGCTCGGCGTCGATGAGGACTCGTGCGGGACCACGACCTGTTGTGACGGCTGACCCGGTTGCGGACCCGCGACCGGGCTGGCGGGCTCCGGGCCGCCTCCCGGGAGCGGCAGGAAGGACGCACCGATCCGCGGTCCGCCGAGCAGCGCGACGAGGACCAGCACGGCGTACCCGAGCAGCAAGACGCCGGCGGCGGCAGCGACCTGACGGCGGCGCCGCGGGTTCTGCCAGGGCGAGCGGCGGGGCGCCGAGGCAGACATGGCATTCACAAGTCCCGCAGAGTATCGGCTGACCAGTCGTTTCAAACAGCCCTTGGAACAAATTCCACCCGAAAGTGAAACCATCCGGGAAATGCGATACCACCTACGCGACCGTAGGAATGCGATGCGTTAGCTGACCCCTCAGGTCAGCGCCTGAAGCCCGATCACCGACAGCAGCCGGAGCTTCTCCGCCGCCTCGCTGTTCGGCGCCGCGGTGTAGACGACCATGCGCAGATCGCTGCCCGGTACGGCGAGGATGTCGCAGTCGATGTCGAACGTGCCGACCTCGGGATGCCGGATGGTCTTCCGCTCCGACTGGTGGAAGCCGACGACCGGGTTCTCCCACAGCCGGGCGAAGTCGTCCGAGGTGCGCAGTTCGTCGATCAGCGCCCGCAGATCCGCGTCGTGCGGGTACCGGGCCAGGGCGGCGCGCAGGTCGGTCACCATCGCGGTCCGGAAGTTCCGCTGCTGCTCCGGGGTCTGGACGATGCGCTCCCCCGGCCCCAGGAAGTTCCGGTAGATGATGTTCCGCCACCGCCCCTGCGCCTGCGACGGGTCCCCGGACAGCGCGGCGAACAACGGGTTCCAGGTGATGATCGTCCAGGCGGCGTCACACACGCACAGTGGCGCACCGTCCAGCTGATCCACGATCCGTTGCACCCCGGGCGGGATGTACGTCGAGATGCGCCCGGGCGACGGCTCCACCTCACCGGCCAGCACGAACAGATGGTTGCGCTCGGCATCGGACAGCCGCAGCGCCCGGGCCAGTGCGGTCAGCACCTGCGCGGACGGTGAGTCCGAGCGGCCCTGTTCCAGCCGCACGATGTAGTCGACCGACAGCCCGGCGAGCAGGGCGAGCTCCTCGCGCCGCAGGCCCGGCGCCCGGCGCGTCCCACCGCCCGGCAGGCCGACGTCCGCAGGGGTCACCCGATCGCGCCAGGCGTGCAACGTCCTTCCGAGTTCACCCATGGTCCCCAGTATCACGCCCGCGGCCGGCGACAGCCTGGTACTGCTGTTACCTGGTCAGCACTCGATGACGTTGACCGCGAGCCCGCCGCGGGAGGTCTCCTTGTACTTGACCTTCATGTCCCGCCCGGTCTCGCGCATCGTCTTGATCACCTTGTCCAGCGTGACCACGTGGACGCCGTCGCCGTGCATCGCCATCCGGGCCGCGTTGATCGCCTTCACCGACGCCATCGCGTTCCGCTCGATGCACGGGATCTGCACGAGTCCGCCGACCGGGTCGCAGGTCAGGCCGAGGTTGTGCTCCATCGCGATCTCGGCGGCGTTCTCGACCTGTTGCGGCGTACCGCCGAGGACCTCGCAGAGACCGGCGGCGGCCATCGAGCAGGCCGAGCCGACCTCGCCCTGGCAGCCGACCTCGGCGCCGGAGATCGACGCGTTCTCCTTGTAGAGCACCCCGATCGCGCCGGCCGCGAGCAGGAACCGTACGGCGCCGTCCTCGGTCGCGCCGGGGACGAACCGCCGGTAGTAGTGCAGTACGGCGGGAATGATGCCGGCCGCACCGTTCGTCGGCGCGGTCACGATCCGGCCACCGGACGCGTTCTGCTCGTTGACCGCGAGCGCGAACAGGTTCACCCAGTCCATCACCTTCAGCGGATCCACCGACCACGGGTCCTGGCTGAGCTTCTTGTGCAGCGCGTGCGCGCGGCGCGGCACCTTCAGGCCACCGGGCAGGATGCCCTCGGTCTCACAGCCCTCGCGTACGCAGTCCTGCATGACCTGCCAGATGTGCAGCAGCCCGTCGCGGACCTCGTCCTCGGTACGCCAGGCGAGCTCGTTCGCGAGCATCACCTCGCTGATCGGCAGCTGCGACTCGCGGCACCGGTCGAGCAGCTCCGCGCCGGTGCTGAACGGGTACTTCAGCGGCGTCGTGTCCGGCACAATCCGGTCGCCCGCGGCGGCGTTCTCGTCGACGACGAAGCCGCCACCGACCGAGTAGTACGTGCGTTCCCGCAGTACTGCGCCCGCGGCGTCACGGGCCACGAAGATCATCCCGTTCGGGTGGTACGGGAGCGCCTTGCGGCGGTGCATGACCAGGTCGGTGTTCTCGTCGAACGCGATCTCGTGGGTGCCGGCCAGCGCGATCCGGCCGCGCTCGCGGATCGTCTCGGCGCGGGCGTCGACCGAGTGCGTGATCACGGTCTCCGGGTCGGTGCCCTCCAGACCGAGCAGCACGGCCTTGTTGCTGCCGTGCCCGTGCCCGGTCGCCCCGAGCGAGCCGAACAGCTGCGCCTGAACGGTCGCCGTCGCGGCCAGCAGGCCGTCGTCGGCGAGGCCGAGTGCGAAGGTGCGGGCGGCACGCATCGGTCCCACGGTGTGGGAGCTCGACGGGCCGATCCCGATACTGAACAGGTCGAAGACACTGATCGCCATCGTGTGGAGGTTCCTTCCGGTCGCCGTTGACCGATTGGTGTCCTCCCCGCTCTGTTGGACCCGACGTCCTCCAGAGATGCCTCGCCCGTGCGGTGAAGGTGCCTGAGAGATTCTTGGGGAGAGTTGCTCCTACGGCGCCCGGGTTCCGGCGCTCCGGCCCGGGTCTCTCCCGCACGGGTTCATGCGGCTGTTGAATTGACTGACGTTGTGGACGGTACGGCGGTCTGCGGGGCGCCGTCAATCCGGCCGGTGCGGACCGCCCAGATCTCGAAGAACCAGGTGAACAGCGGCGGAACACTGGCCGCCAGCGCCGCCAGCGTGACCGGCCACGACCAGCGCAGCGGACCACGGACGGCCAGCACCGTAGCGACGTACAGGATGAAGATGCCGCCGTGGATCGGCCCGAAGATCTTCACCCCGACCTCGTTGCCGGACAGCACGTACTTGAACAGCATCCCGATCAGCAACCCGGTCCACGAGACCGCCTCGGCGATCGCCACCGCCCGGAACCACTGCGCATGTCTGGTACTCATCCCGACCGACCCTAACAAGCCCCCCAAACCACGACCGGGGTCGTGCGGGGCTCGTCCCCGATGCCGGAGGCAAGCGATTGCCGAAGGATCGTGCGCATGAAACTCATCCGACGCGCCCTGGCCGGCGCTCTCGTACTCGGTATCGCGACTGCCGGGCTGACGACCACCGCCTCGGCGAGCCGCCCGCAGCTGCACTGGACCGATTGCAAACCGGAAGGCAAGGACGATCCCGCGGAGGTGAAGGGCTCGGAGTGTGCAACGCTCCAGCTTCCCGTGGACTGGCGGAACCCGGGCGGACCGGCCTTCGGCCTGGCAGTGGCGAGAAGAAAGGCGGAGGTGCCTGGCGAGCGGGTGGGTGTGCTCGTGTTCGGGCCGGGTGGACCGGGGGACTCCGGGGTCGATCGGATCAAGACCGGGATGGAGCGGTTCAGCACCGGCCTGAAGGAGCGCTTCGACATCGTCAGTTTCGATCCGCGCGGCGTCGCCCGCAGCAATCCGGTGAAATGCTCGGCCGACCTGCTGAACAAGCAGCCGTCACCGATCATCACCAGCGAGGCCGAGTTCCGTACGACGATCAGCTACAACCGCCGGCTCGCGACGGACTGCCGCAAGAACACCGGTCCGCTGTACGACCACATCGACACCTGGCAGACCGTGCGAGACGTCGACGCGATCCGCCGGGCACTCGGCGAGTCCACGATCTCGTTCCACGGCAGTTCCTACGGGACGCTGCTCGGAGCGCAGTACGCCGAGACGTACCCGCGGCGGGTCCGCGCGATGGTGCTGGAGAGCGTGATCGACCACAGTTCACCGACCACGCAATCGTTCCTCGACGACCAGGCGGTCGCGGGGCAGGACTCGTTCGACGAGTTCGTGAAGTGGTGCGACGCCACGACGAGCTGTGCACTGCACGGCGGCGACATCCATGCGCTCTGGGCAGATCAGCTGGCGAAGTCGCCGGACCCGTTCACGTTGAGCTATGCGGTGTTCCGCAAGCTGTACGGACCTGATTGGCCCGCGCTGGCCGAGATGCTGAAGACCGGCGGCACTCCCCCGAAGCCCGTGCACACAGGCGTCGCGCCGTACCCGCTGGCCGTGTTCTGCCAGGACTGGAACCTGCCGGTCCGGGACTATCGCGAGTACGCCGCCCACCTGAAGCGGCTCGCGCAGAACAACCGGGACCTGCGTTACCCCGGCCCACTGATGGCTGTCTCGATTTGTCTCGGTACGCCGGCCGCGCACAACCCGCAGCACGTGCTCGAGGTCCACGGGCTGAAGACACCGGTCCTGCTGGCCAACGCGATCCACGACCCGGCCACGGGCTACAGCTGGGCGCAGAGCGTGGAGCGGCAGCTCGGGCGCCACGGCGTACTGCTCACGTACGAAGGCTGGGGGCATGGCAGCTACACCAAGGGCCCCTGCATGCAGGCCACCGTCGACGACTACCTGATCGCCCGGGACGTGCCGGAGCGCGGCAGCACCTGTGCCGCCGTACCGCCCACCGACTGATCGCTCAGACCGGGACGCCGGTGATGTCCAGGACCCGGTCCAGGTGATCCCCGCGGACCAGGCGGCCGGCCATCAGCCGGAGCTCGGCGCAGGCGGTCTCCAGCGCCTGTGCCTGGCTCCGGCAGTTGTCGACGTACCAGAACGGATCGTCCGGTTGCGGATCGTCCGCGTCGTCGATGTCGGCGCACCAGTGCAGGTTGCCGCAGTTCATGACTCGCACCCGTAGATTCATGATTACTCCCCGTACCCAGGGATGCTGGGTCCCCCTGGCCCCAGTCGAGCCGTCTCGGCCGGCGCGTGATGTCGTGGCCCCCCACTGTCACGCGCCTGCCGAGTTCGGCCCTCCCCCACCTGCTACATCGTCGCGCGGCGGCAAACGTTACAGATCGTGACTGGTAATCTTGATTACTTCCCGAGGTGCGCGCGGGTCCACTGCTCCAGGCCGTCGGTGGTGATCGGCAGGTCCTCGGTCAGGATCTCCAGCCGGTCGGCGTGGACGACGACGTTGTCCTCGATCCGGATGCCGATCCCACGCAGCTCCGGCGGCACGGTCTCGTCGTTCGGGTGGAAGTACAGGCCGGGCTCGACCGCGAGCGCCATACCGGCCTCGATGGTGCCGGCGAAGTACGCCTCCGGACGGGACGCGTCGCAGTCGTGGACGTCGAGGCCGATGTAGTGGCCGGTGCCGCAGACGATGTAGCGACGGTGCTGCTGCCCGTCCGGGCCGAGCAGCTCGTCCATGGACACGTCCAGCAGGCCCCAGTCGCGCAGTCCTTCGGCCAGCACCCGCAGCGCTTCGTGCTGGAACGCGCGGTACGGCGCTCCCACCTTGACGGCATCGAGCGAGGCGAGCTGGGCCTTGTGCACCAGGTCGTGCACCTGCCGTTGCGCTGCGGTGTACTCACCGGTCGCCGGGAAGGTCCGGGTCACGTCGGCGGTGTAGAGCGTGCGGGTCTCGACACCGGCGTCCAGCAGGATCACGTCGCCCTCGTTCACCGGGCCGTCGTTGCGCACCCAGTGCAGCACCGGTGCGTGGTTGCCAGCAGCAACAATCGACGCGTAGCCGACGCCGTTGCCCGCGGTCCGCGCGCGCCGGTCGAAGGTGCCCTGCAGCCAGCGCTCGCCGCCGCCGCGGATCGCCTCCGGAAGCTCGCTCGCCACGTCACCGAACGCCAGAACGCTGGCCGCGACCGCCTCGCGCAGCTGGTCGAGCTCCCAGTCGTCCTTGATCCGGCGCAGTTCGGCGATCGTCTGGCGCAATGCGTTGCCGTCGCTGGGCGACGTACGAACCAGGGCGTCCAGCATCGGCTCGACGCCGGGCACCGACAACATGAACGGCACCGCGCCACGCAGCGCGGCCGGCAGCTCGTCGATCGGGCGGCAGGCGATCTGCAGCGCGGCCGACCAGTCCTTCAGGCCGGGCACCGGGCCGATCCACAGTTCGCCGTCGCGGGCGTTGGCGAAGAAGTCCGCCTCGTCCGGGCCGGCGGTCTCGCGCAGATAGAGCGTCGCGTCGCCGTCGCCGGAGATGACCAGCACGGAGCCCTCGGCCTGGCAGCCGGTCAGCCAGACGAAGTCGCTGTCGGCGCGGAAATCGTAGTCGGTGTCGTTCGACCGGACCGGGGCACGACCGGACCCGAGCGCGATCCGGCGGCCCGGCAGCGCGGCGGCGAGCTTGCGGCGGTGCTCCGCGGCGGCCTCGGCGAGCCCGTCCGGCACCGACACCGAGCGGTCCACCGGTCCCCAGCCACGAGCGATGAAGTCCCGGAAACCCTTCGCGTCGATCGGACGGTAGGACTTCGGTGTCTGGTCGGTCCGGGCGTCATCGGTCATGACCTGTGCTCCCTTTTACTGCTGACAGTTTCTGCTCATCAATTCAGGTCGCGGCGGGTTGGCGCAAGCCCTTATCCAGGAACGCGGCCAGGATGCCCTGCTCGGAGTCGAGCAGGTACTGATGCAGGTCGCTCGCGGTCTGCTCGTACTTGCGGGCCTCGAGCAGCTCGAGCAGCCCGCGGTTGCGCTCGATGTACGGCTCGTGCAGCTCGCGCGGCGTCGCGATCACGTGGAACAGGAGCCGCAACTCCGCGAGCAGCCGGCCGGTCATCGCGTCCATCCGCGAGCTGTCGGCCAGCCCGATCAGGTGCTGGTGGAAGCGCATGTTCGCCGTACCGACGGCCGGCCAACGGTCCGCGCGGGCGGCCGCCTCGGCGACCTCGACGTCGTCGTGCAACGGCTCGAGCCGGCTCGCGGGCAGCTCCGGGTCGCGTTCGGCGAGTCCTCGGACGACGTCCACCTCGAGGACACGGCGCAACCGGTACAGGTCGATCACGTCGTGCTCGTCGAGCTCGGGGACGAAGACGCCGCGATGCAGCTTGTAGACGAGCAGTCCCTCGTGGGTCAGCAGCCGGAACGCCTCGCGCAGTGTGTTCCGGCTGACCTCGAGGACCTCGGTCAGCTCGACCTCGGACAGCTGTGCGCCCGGCGGCAGCGCACCCTCGGTGATGCTGCGCCGCAGGATGTCCGCGGCGCGTTCGGCCGAGCTGCTCCGGTCCAGCCGCGCGACATCTGCCGCCACGGTCCGCAGCCACGCCTGCCGCCCGGTCTCCTCGGCCCCACCCGTAGTCATCTCCGCATCATCCCAGCTACGGCGAAAAAGTGGAACAAGACTCTTGCAGGATTGTTGAACAATCCCTAGGCTCGTGGTCGGGAGGTGGCGGATGGACCTCAACGCGGACATGGGTGAAGGCTTCGGCTCCTGGTCGATGGGTGACGACGCGGCGCTGCTCGACGTCGTGACCAGCGCGAACGTCGCCTGCGGTTTCCACGCCGGCGACCCGTCGATCATGCGCCGGGTGACGGCCGGGGCGGTCGAGCGCGGCGTCGCGATCGGCGCCCACGTCGGGTACGCCGACAAGGCCGGCTTCGGACGGCGTTTCCTGGACGTGGAGCCGACGGTTCTGCGCGACGAGATCGTGTACCAGCTCGGCGCGCTGGACGCGTTCGCGCGGATCGCGGGCGACCGGGTTCGGTACGTGAAGCCGCACGGTGCGCTCTACAACACGATCGGCCATCACACCGAGCAGGCGGCTGCGGTGGTCGCGGCGGTCGCGGAGTACGACAAAACCCTTCCGGTGCTGGGACTTCCGGGCTCGGTCTGGCTGCAGCTCGCTCGTGACGCCGGGCTGACTCCGGTGCACGAAGCTTTCGCGGACCGTGCGTACACGCCTCAAGGCACCTTGGTGTCCCGCCGCTCGCCGGGTGCTGTGCTGCACGACGCGGACGAGATCGCTTCGCGCTGTACGGCGATGGCGACCGGCCAGGCGATCACCGACGTCGACGGCGGCGCGCTCGTCGTCGATGCCGCGTCGATCTGTGTGCACGGCGACACCCCGGGAGCGGTCAAGATCGCGCGGAAGGTGCGTGGCGCGTTGGAGGGAGCGGGCGTCACCTTGCGCCCGTTCACCGGCTGATGCGGATCCTCCCGTCGGGTGACCGGGCGCTGCTGGTGGAGCTCGACGACCTCGACGAGGTGCTCGGGTACTACGCCGCGCTGACCGCCGATCCGCCGTCCGATGTCGTCGACGTCGTACCCGCGGCGCGGACTGTGCTGGTGACGACGTCGGGGAGTCTCGACGTACTGTCCAGGGCCCTTCGTGCGGTGACCCCAGCCGAGGGGACGCAGGTGGCGGGCGACTTGATCGAGATCCCGGTTGTCTATGACGGCGAGGATCTTTCCGACGTGGCGGGCTTGCTCGGGTGCAGCGTCGACGAGGTGGTCGCGCGGCATACCGGGGACGAGTGGACGGTGGCGTTCTGCGGGTTCGCGCCGGGGTTCGGCTACCTCACGTCGCTTGGTGACTGGGACATTCCGCGGCGCCAGTCGCCGCGGACAAAGGTGCCGGCCGGCGCGGTCGCGCTGGCCGGAGAGTTCAGCGGCGTGTATCCCCGTGAGTCCCCGGGCGGCTGGCAGCTGATCGGCCGTACGTCGGTGCGGATCTTCGACTCCGCCCGCGAACCCGCCGCACTGTTCCACCCCGGGCGCCGGGTCCGGTTCGTCGACGCGGGTCGTGGATGAGCAGCCTGACCGTTCTCGAAACGGGGCCGTTGGCAACGATCCAGGACCGCGGACGAGCAGGTCAGGCGGCCCTCGGCGTACCGGCCTCCGGCGCCTGCGATCGCGGTGCGTACGCGTTGGCGAACCGGCTGGTCGGCAACCCGGTCGGCGCGGCGGCGCTGGAGGTGACGTACGGCGGCCTGACACTCCACGCCGACGCTGACCTCGTCGTCGCCATCACCGGCGCCCCGTGCACCGGCGTACCCCTGAACGCTCCTGCCCTGCTGAAGGCCGGCGAGGTCCTTCGTCTCGGCCCACCGGCGACCGGCCTCCGCACCTATGTCGCGGTCCGCGGCGGCATCGACGTTCCACCGGTTCTGGGCTCCCGGTCCACCGATCTGTTGTCCGGCCTGGGCCCATCGCCTTTGGTGGCGGGGCAAACGCTGCAGGTCGGTTCGTTGGTGCACCCAATGCCCGGGGTCGACCTCGCGCCGGTTGCCCACCCGGCCTCCGGTCAGGTCGTACTGCGGGTGACGCCCGGGCCGCGCCGCGACTGGTTCACCGACGCGGGGTGGACGTCGCTGGTTTCGCAGACCTATCACGTCAGCACCAACAGCAACCGCGTCGGCGTACGCCTCGACGGGATCCCTTTGGAACGCGCCCGCACCGGCGAACTCGCCAGCGAGGGCATGACCCGCGGCGCGATCCAGATCCCACCCTCCGGTACTCCGGTCATCTTCCTCACCGACCATCCGGTAACCGGCGGCTATCCCGTCATCGCCTACATCACCGCCCCCGACCTGGACCCCTGCGCCCAACTACGCCCCGGCCAGTCCGTACACCTGACCAACCACTGAACAACCGCTGCTGGGGCTGGCTTTCGTATGCTCAGTGCGCTCGGCCTCGCATCTCGTTCGCGAACGTCTCCTGCGCTTTCCGCATCAGCGCGGCCTCGACCGGATCCGCGAACAGGCCGGGCAGTTCACCCGGGTCGACGTCCTGCACGTGTGACTGCAACCACCAGATGTTGCCGACCGGATCCTTCACCCGCCCACCACGGTCGCCGGTGATCCGCGAGTTCATCAGTTCCGTGACAACGGTCGCACCCGCCTCGAGCGCCCGTGCATAAGTCCGCTCGACGTCATCGACGTACACGCTCAGAAAGCTCGGCGTATCCGGCCAGTCAGCCGCTGCGTCGAACGTCATCAGCACCGATTCCCCAACGGTGATCTCGGCATGCCCGATCGAGCCGTCCTGGTTCAGGAACCGTCCACTGGTCCGAACCTCGAAAGTCCGCTCCACGAAGTCGAGGAACTTCCCCGCATCCTTCACCACGACGTACGGCGTGACTGTCGACTTACCACCCGGGATCTTCGTCATACACCAAGCCTCCCGGGGAAAGCGGACGGCTCGTGTCCTACTCTGCAGGCTGCTCCGCGGACTGCTCCGCGGACTGCTCCGCGGACGGCCTGCGGACTGCTCTGCGGACGGCCTGCGGGCTGCTCTGCGGGCTGGCCTGCGGACTGCTCTGCGGACTGGCCTGCGGACGGCCTGCGGACTGCTCTGCGGACTAGCCTGCGGGCTGGTTTGCGGGCTGGTCGTGGGTGGCCTGGAATCGGCGGCGGTACTCCGTGGGCGTCGTACCGAGGTGGCGGGCGAACGCGCGGCGGAGGGTCTCGTCGCTGCCGAGCCCGCTGAGTCGCGCCGCCGTGGTGATGCTGTGCCCGTCGAGCAGGAGCTGCTGCGCCCGATCCAGCCGCACCCGTTCGACCCATCGACCGGGAGTGGTGCGGAACTCGTTCTGGAACAGCCGGGTCAGGTGGCGCGCACTGACCGCTGCCGACGCGGCCAGATTCGGCAGGCTGTGATCGCCGGCCGGATCAGCGATGACCGTTTCCGCGATCGTACGCATCAGCTCGCTGCGCGCCGGCGGCGTCGCCATCGCAGTCGAGAACTGCGACTGCCCACCCGGCCGCTGCAGGAACACCACCAGCTCACGAGCCACCGCCCGCGCTGTCGCAGCCCCGTGATCCGCCTCCACGAGGGCGAGCGTGAGGTCGATACCGGCGCTGATCCCCGCCGACGTCACGTACCGCCCGTCGGTGACATGCAGCGCGTCAGGCACCACCTCCACCTTCGGGTACCGCCGTGCCATCGCCTCCGCATGCCGCCAGTGCGTCGTCGCCCGCCGCCCGTCCAGCAAACCGAGCGCCGCCAGCACAAACGCCCCGCTACACACGGATGCCACTCGCCCCGCCCGTGACGCAAGCGCCTCCGTCACCCGCAACACATCGCCAGGCACCCCATCAACAAGATGATCCGCCCCGGCCACCACCACCGTGTCAACCTCGCCCGCCTCCACCGGAGTGACCACCCCCGCCAACACCACACCGGCCGCAGTAGCAACACCCCCACCCACCCCCGACACCAACACCGTCTCGTACCGCCCGACCGCCCACCCGCTTCCTCCACCCAGAGGCGTGTCCCTCCCGCCATCCCAATCCCACCCCGCAACCCTCGCACCCTCCCCGGACTGCCGCGCAACCCTCGCACCCTCCCCCGACTGCCGCGCACCCTTCGCATCGGCCCCGCGCCGCGCGTCTCCCGCACGATCCCCGCACCACCCCACGCCCCTCGCACCCTCCCCGGACTGCCGTGTGCCCTGCGCATCGGCCCCGCGCCGGGCGTCTCCCGCACGATCCTCGTACCGCCCCACGACCGTCGCACCCTCCCCGGACTGCCGTGTGCCCTGCGCATCGGGTCCGCGCCGCACGTCTCCCGCACCATCCCCGTACCGCCCCACGCCCCCCTCGCCGTTCCCGTACCGCCCCACCGCTCTCTCGCCGTTCCCGTACTGCCGCGCGGCGCTGCCGCCGTTCTCGTGCAAGGGTGTGCTGGCCTCTCTCTGGGTTGGGGCGTGCTCGTCTTCGCCGGGTTGGACCAGGTTGGCTTGGTGGAGGACTTCGAGCGGCCCGGTCACGTCCAGCAGCGTCACGCCGTCGTACACCACGAACGCGACCCGATGTGTCCGAATATGTGGTTCACGTGGCGATCTGGACATGGCGCCAGCGTAGCCCCCGCCACGAACCTGAAGACATGACCGAAACAATCGCCGGCATTCGCATCCCCGACAGCGCACTCGCCCGTGAGGCGACCGAACTCGTCCGCGACGCCGCGACACCACTGCTCTTCGACCATTCCCGCCGCGTGTTCCTGTTCGGCTCGCTCCGCGGGCAGGGGCTCGCGTACGACCCGGAGCTGCTTTACGTCGGCGCGATGTTCCACGACCTCGGTCTCACCGAGCGCTACCGCCGTACCGACCAGCGCTTCGAGATCGACGGCGCCGACGAGGCCCGCGCCTTCCTGAACCGGCACGGCATCAACGGCGACCCCGCCGACCGCGTCTGGACCGCGATCGCCCTGCACACCAGGCCGGAGATCCCGCTCCACCTGCCCGCCGAGATCGCCCTCGTCAGCCGCGGCGTCGAACTCGACGTACTCGGCATCGGGTACGACGCCATCGGCGAGACCGAACGCGCCGCTGTCGTTGCCGCCCACCCACGACCCGATTTCAAGGACCGCATCCTCGCGGCGTTCACCGAGGGCATCCAGGACCGCCCGGCGACGACCTTCGGCAACGTCAAGGCCGATGTCCTGGAGCACTTCGTCCCGGGCTTCCACCGCACCGATTTCGTGGACATCATCAAGAACTCCCCCTGGCCCGAGTAACCAGGCTCACCACACACCGGCGAAGCTCCGACTTTGTGCACCAGATCCGTACGCCGGGCGCTCCGCGGTACGGAACTGGTGCACAAAGCAGCGTTCGGCCCGGGAGTGGAGGTTGCTTGTTCAGGGGGCTGGGACGGGTGAGGATGTGCAGTATGACTGAGAGTTCCGGAACGCCAGGCATCGACAGCACCGTCCCGCCGAGCGGCACCGGCTGCGTCGAGTGCCAGCAGGCCGGCGGTTGGTGGTTCCACCTCCGTCGGTGCGCGCAGTGCGGTCACATCGGGTGCTGCGACTCCTCTCCCGCGCAGCACGCTTCGGCCCACGCGGCCGAAACCGGGCACCAGATCGTCCGCAGCTTCGAGCCGGGCGAGGACTGGTTCTGGCACTACGGCGAGTCCCAGTACTACGACGGCCCCGACCTCGCCCCGCCCGCCTCCCGCCCCGAAACCCAGCCGGTCCCCGGCGGCGCAGTCCCCACCGACTGGCAATCCAAACTCCACCGCTGAGCCCCCGAACCACCGACACTCGGCACGACCAGCTCGCCCAAGCAACCGGCACGACCAGCTCGCCCGAGCAACCGGCACGAGCATCCGGCCCGAGCGCTGGGCGGTCGGTGCGCGCCCCGCGGGGAATCGCGAGGGGTTGCCCGTTCAAAGCGAGGGTTGCCCGCTCGTATTTCGAGTGGGTAACCCTGCAGTTTCGACGGGCAACCCTCTGTCTGCCGCAGTCGACGAGCTTGAACGTCCAGGTCGTTACAGGACGAAGCCGGTGGGGAAGGGGTCGTCGGGGTCGAGGAGGTAGTTGGCGGTGCCGGTGATCCAGGCCCGGCCGGTGACGGTGGGGACTACTGCTGGGTGCGGGCCGACGGTGGTTTCCTCGATCAGGCGGCCGGTGAAGCGGGTGCCGATGAAGGATTCGTTGACGAAGTCGGTGTTGAGCGCGAGTTCGCCGCGAGCGTGCAGTTGGGCCATGCGGGCCGACGTACCGGTGCCGCAGGGAGAACGGTCGAACCAGCCGGGGTGGATCGCCATCGCGTTCCGCGAGTCGGCGCCGTCGAGTCCTGGCGCGGTGAACTGCACGTGCTTGCACCCGTTGATGCCGGGATCGAGCGGATGCACCGGGCGGTCGTTGGCGTTGATCGCGTCCATGATGTCCAGGCCCGCCTTCAGGATGCGGTCCTTCTCGGCGCGGTCGAACGGGATCCCGAGCTGCTCCAGCGGCAGGATCGCGTAGTAGTTCCCGCCGTACGCCAGGTCGTAGGTGACCTTGCCCAGCCCCGGCACGTCGACCGAGGCGTCCAGGGCATGCGAGTACGACGGAACGTTCCGGAGCGTGACGTGCTCCGCGCGACCGTTGCTGACGGCAACGTCCACGACGACGAGACCGGCCGGCGTGTCCAGCCGGACCTGCGTCACGGGCTCGGTCACCTCGACCATGCCGGACTCGACCAGCACGGTCGCGACACCGATCGTGCCGTGACCGCACATCGGCAGGCAGCCGGACACCTCGATGTACAGCACACCCCAGTCCGCATCGGACCGGGTCGGCGGCTGCAGGATCGCGCCGCTCATCGCGGCATGGCCGCGCGGCTCGTTCACCAGGAACAGGCGCAGGTCGTCCAGGTGCTTGACGAAGTACTCGCGGCGCTCGGCCATCGTCGCGCCCGGAACCACGCCGACCCCGCCGGTGACGACGCGGGTCGGCATGCCCTCGGTGTGCGAGTCGATGGCGCTGATCGTCCGGACAGACCTCACACCAGCCTCATTTCAGCCGTCATTTCAGCCCTCACTTCAAGGACTCCACTGCCTTCTTCATGTCCTGCTCCAGTTGCGCGACATGCTCCGGGACGAGCGGACCACGCGGCGGCCGGCACGGTCCGCCGAACCGGCCGACGTAGTCCATGCCGTACTTGATCGCCTGCACGAACTCGGTCCGCGAGTCCCACCGGAACGCGGCGACCAGCGGCTCGTACAACGCGCGGGCCTCCTCCAGCTTGCCTTGCGTGGCGAGCTCGAACAACCGCACCGATTCCTTCGGGAACACGTTCGGGAAGCCGGCGAACCAGCCGGTCGCGCCCATCAGCAGCGCCTCGAGGGTCAGGTCGTCGGCACCCGCGATCACGGCCAGGTCCGGCGCCACCTCACGGATCTCCAGGATCCGCCGGACGTCACCGGAGAACTCCTTCACCGCGACGACGTTCTCGATCTGCGCGATCTCGGCGAGCAGGTCCGGCGTCAGGTCGACCTTGGTGTCGAGCGGGTTGTTGTAGACCATCACCGGCAGCCCGGCCTTCGCGACCTCGGTGAAGTGCGCGATCACCTCGCCACGGTTCGCGCGGTACATCGTCGGCGGCAGGCACAGTACGCCGTCAGCGCCGTCCTCGGCGGCCTTCTCCGCCCACGCCCGCGCCTGGTGCGAGCCGACACCGTGAACACCGACGACGACTACGCCATCGTCACCGACAGCCTCGATCGCGGTCTTCGCCACGGCACGGCGCTCGTCGTCGGTGAGCGACGAGTACTCACCGAGTGATCCGTTCGGCCCGACGCCGCGGCAGCCGTTGTCCACCAGCCAGCGGCAGTGCTCGGCGTACTTGTCCAGATCCGGGCGCAGCCCCGCCGGCGCCGACGCGTCCGCGACATACGGGAGCGCGGTCGCGACGATGACGCCGTCCAGCTTCTCGCTCATTGTTCCTCCATCGTTTCCGGCGCAATTCCAGGATCGATTCCTGGCGCCCCGGTTGGTCGCCTGGTGAGTGGTGCTTCTGCGGCCTCGGCCGCCGCCAGATCCCGCAGCCTCACTGGTACGGCGATCGGTCGTTTCATGCTGGTCTCCGGCACGTCGCCGGGCCGGGCAAGCAAGGCGGCGACTGTGCGCGAGCACACTCGCCCCTGGCACATCCCGAGCCCTGCGCGACTGCTGAGCTTCATCGCCCGGCCGTCACCCAGGCCGCGCTGCTCCGCGGCGCTCTCGAGCTCGCCGCGGGTGACTTCTTCACACCGGCAGACGAGCGTGTCCGCAGTACTCCAACTCTTCCAACCGTCTCGCACCGGATAGGCCCGAGCCAACGCAGCAGCAAACCGCCGCCCCTTCACGACAGCCGCAACCACAGCCGGATCCGCCCCGACCTTCACGTTGGTCTCGGCAGCGGGCGGGGCTGTAGCGCGTGGAGGCCTGGTGGCGGCGGTGCGAATGTCGTGCCCCCCGGCAGAGTCGGCGGGAGTGCCTTCGGGAGTAGCCCGGGTGTCGTGCGCAGAGGCGGCGGTCCCGGTGTCGTGCGCAGAGGCGGCGGTCCCGGTGTCGCGCGCGGAGGCGGTGGCCCCGGCGTGATGCGCGGACGCGGTGGTCCCGGTGTCGTTCGCTGAGGCGGCGGTCCGGGCGTCGTGCGCTGAGGTGGCGGTCCGGGCGTCGTGCGCGGAGGCGGTGGTCCCGCTCTCGTGCGCGGGGGCGGTGGTCCCGGTGTGGTGGGCGGGGGCGGTGGTTTGGGTGTGGTGGGCGGCGGCGGTGCCGGCGAGGGTGCCTTCGGCGGTGGAGAGGGTGGCGCCTCCGATGCCGGTCAGCTCGCCGGCGGCGAAGATGCCGGGCGTGCTGGTTTGCTGGTCGGTGTCCACCGCGACGGCTGGGCCGCCGTCGGGGCCGGTGGTGAGGTTGCAGCGGGCGGAGACGGCGAGCTCGAGGTTGGCGGTGAAGCCGAAGCCGACGCAGATGGCGTCGACCTCCACTCGGCGTTCGCTGCCGGGGATCGGGCTCCAGCTGTCGTCCAGGCGGGCGATCGTCGCGGCCTCGACCTGTGACGAGCCGTGGGCGGCGATCACCGTCCAGCCGTGACGGAGCGGAATCCGGTGCCGGGCGAGCAAGGCGCCGTACCCGACAGCCTCCCGAAGCTTGCTCGGGGCAACCAGTGGATCGGTGGACCAGCCTTTGCGGACTGTTCGCAGTGCGTTGGCTTCGAGGAGTGCGACGACCCGGGCGCCGACTCCGATCAGCGATTCGGCGACCGGTAGCAGGAACGGGCCGGTGCCGGCGACGAGCACGCGATGCCCTACCGCGATGCGCTGTCCCTTGGCCAGTGCTTGTGCGGCGCCTGCCGTGTAGACGCCGGGGAGATCCCAACCGGGGAACGGGAGGACGCGATCGTACGCACCGGTCGCCAGGACGATCGCCTTGGCATCGATCGGGAACGGCCGGCGTCCGGCGGAGTCTGCCGGTCCGGTCTGGGCCCAGAGCCGCAGGTTTTCGATGGCCCAGATCGACGTGTCGGGCAGGTACGTGATCCGCGGGTGGGTGGCGAGGCGGTCCCGTTGCGTTGCGAATGCTTTCCACTCGTGCTGCAGGCGGTCCGGGCGGTTTGCGGCGAACTCAGGAGCCAGCTGGCGGTTGTACTGTCCGCCGAGAGCGCGGCCGTTGTCCACGAGCAGCACCTGCGCCCCGGCGTCCGCCGCCGCGAGCGCAGCTGCAATCCCCGCGGGACCGGCGCCCACCACCACAACCTCCTCCACCCGAGGCCCCACCCCAGTCGTGGTCGAGCGGCCGGAGGAGACACCCACACCGGGCTCGGTCCTGGAGTCACCAGTGGCGGGCTCTGAGGTGGGGAGGGCCGTGGTGGGTCGAGGAGTTGGGTGGGTGGCGCCGGGTTGGGTGGTGGGGAGGACGGCGCCGGGTTGGGTGGTGATTTGGTCGCCGGGGGTGATGGTTCGTTGGCAGGCTCGGACGTCGGGGAGGCCGTTGACTGTGACGAGGCAGTCGTGGCAGGCGCCGATACCGCAGAAGATTCCTCGCGGGCGGTCGTGTACGCGCGTCGTCCGCCAGGTGTCTCGGCCGTTGGCCAGCAGTACGGCGGCCACTGTCTGACCGGCGTGCGCCGAGACCGGCTCCCCGTCGACGGTCACGTCCAGCGTCGGTGGCGCACCCAGCTCAGCTGGGTCGCCGGAGCGCGGGCGGAGGTAGGCGCTCATGCGGCGATCACCGCTGGGCGGTCGACGCGGAAGGGCGTGGGGTCGAGGTGGGGGGTGAGGTCCAGGAACTGCTCTGTGATGAGGCGGCCGGTCGCTGGCGCCAGGCCGATGCCTGCGCCTTCATGACCGGTTGCGTGCCACAGCCCGTGCACCCGTGGATCCGGGCCGATGACCGGTAAATGATCCGGCGCGTACGGACGGAAGCCGCCGTACGCCCGCATCACGGGCACGTCGCCGAGGAAGGGGAACAATCCGACGGCCTTCCGCGCAAGCTCTCGCAGTACTTCGACGCGGACCGTGTCGTCGAACCCGATCCGCTCCCGGCTCGACCCGATCAGCACCGTCCCCGCCCGCGTCGACTCGACGACCGTCGACGTCTGCAACTCTGCGTCCCCACTGCCGACGGCCCCGACATAGTCCGCGTCGTACACCTTGTGGCGCACGCATTCGGGGAGCGGCGCGGTCACGAGGATCATCCCGCGCCGCGGCAGTACCTCGATGTGCGCGCCGGCCGCCGCGCTGAACGCACCCGCCCACGGGCCGCACGCGTTCAGCACTGCGCCGCAGGCGATGTCGCCGGCCGAGGTGTCCACGCCGACGACACGGCCCTGCGACTGCCGGATCCCGAGCGCGGTGACCCCCGATCGCACTTCGCCGCCGCGCTCACGAACGGCTGCCAGAAACGCGGTCGCGGCCAGCACCGGCTGCACCTGGGCGTCGTCCGGGTAGTGCACCCCGATCGTCACCCGTGGTGTCAGCAACGGCTCGAGCTCGAAGACCTCCGCAGGCGTGATGACCCGCGCGTCGACCCCGGCCTCCCGCTGCTTGGCGGCGAAGGCCGTCAGCGGATCGGGGTCTCCGGTCGCGACCACGACCCCGCCCTTGGCCTCCCACTCGACGTCGGCGACCCGCTCGGGCAGCCGGCGGCGTACGACGTCCCACTCCGAGCGTGACGCGACCGCCAGGTCGAGCTCCGGCCCCGGCTCCTTGTCAGAGACGAGCACATTGCCCTCGCCCGATGCCGTCGTCCCGGCGGCGGGACCGTCGCGGTCGATCACCAGCACCTGCACCCCGGCAGCCGACAGCGCCTCCGCGCACGCCGCCCCGACCATGCCCGCGCCGACCACCACCACATCGGGTGTCGCGGACCGGTGCATGACGGACTCCTCGGGCAAGACGTTCGCTAAAATGAACGACTCCGAGATTACGCGTGCCTCCGACGACCGGTCAATGCACCCAACCGGACCTGTCCCGGACCTTTTCCGGAACTATCCCGGCAGATGCGGCCCGCCGGTCGCCGCCGGGTACACGTCCGGCGGGTATTCCAGCAGCAGGACCGACCGCACAGGCCCGTCGACGGCCTCGTACGCATGCGGTCCCGCGGCCCGGAACGCAAGGTAGTCACCCGGTCCCAGTTCCGAGTTCTGCCCATGAGCGTTGATCCGCAGGCGCCCGGACAGGACGATGTGATGCTCGGTCCCCGGATGCCCGTCGGAGTGCTGGACCGCGTCCGGCCGGATGTCCTGATGGTAGATCTCGAACAGCCCGCCCGGGTGTTCCAGCCGCCGCAGCATCCGCAGGTCGATCGCGTCACCGGACAGTACGTCGACGTCCGCGGACCGCACGAGGACGACGTCGGAGGCCGGCGAGTCGGCCAGCAGCGCAGACACCGGCACGCCGAGAGCGTTCGACAAACTGAACACTGTTTCGATCGTCGGGTTCCCCGCGCCGGACTCCAGCTGGGACAGCGTGCCCTTCGCGATCCCGGACCGCCGAGCCAGTTCGGACAGTGAGATGCCCTGCTCGTCGCGCCGCGCCCGCAGGTTCGTCCCGAGCAGCTTTCCCGCACCCATCGCCGTCACAGCCCGGAGCATGCCACATCAGGGAATGATCCGGCGCCGGCGCAAGTCGGCGAAGATGCCGTAGAACATCTGCTCGGTGTCGACGTACTCACCGAAGCCGGCCCGGCGCGACTTCGAGGCGTCGGCGAAGAAGTCGTAGTCCCACCCGAACACGAAGTCGGCGAACGGCCACGACGACACCTCCGCGAACGACGTCGACGCCAGGCCGTGCGAGGCCTGCAACTGCTTCCACACCGGTTCCTTGTCCGCCATCACGTCCTGCAGCGACATCTGCAGCGGCGGGGCGGCCTCCATCCCGAACCAACTCGCCAACCGCGGCCACAGCTCGCTCCACCGGAACAGGTCACCGTTCGTGATGTTGAACGCCTGGTTCGCCGCCGCCGGCGCGGTCGCCGCCCAAACCGTTGCCTTGGCCAACAATCCGGCATCGGTCAGCTCCAGCAGCGAGTGATAGGCAACGGGCTTGCCCGGAAACCGCAGCGGTACGCCGAGTTCCTTAGACAATGACGCGTAGACGGCGATCGCGACCGCGAGGTTCATCGGGTTCCCGAGAGCGGCGCCACCGACCACGGAGGGGCGCAGTGCCGACCACGTCCACGCCTTGCCCTGCTGACGTTCCTCCAGGAACCGTTGCTGATCGACGTTGAACTCCGGCGGCAGGTGCGGCGGGTCGTCCTCGCGGGCGGGGGTCTTGAACGGTCCGAGATGCGCGCCGTACACCTTGTATCCCTGCATCAGGCTGACGTGCCGCAGACCACGAGCGACCGGCTCGATCGCGTCGACCACGTTCACCAGCATCGCGAGATTCGGCGGTACGAGTTCGGCCCAGGTCGGCCGGTCCTGGTAGGCGATGTAGAAGACGTGCGTGACGTCGGTCAGCCCCGACAGCTTCGCGCGGGTGTCGTCCGGATCAAGCAGGTCCACAGCGAGGTGCCGCACGCGGCCGGGGCCCTCGGTGCCGCCGCGCCGCGACAGCCCGATCACCCGCCAGTCCGGCAGCGACGCCAGATGCTCGACCAGATTCGTCCCGATCACTCCGCGGGCACCGACCACCAAGGCAACGTTCTGCATACCGAACAGCCTCGCTGACCTGCGGAGATAAGACCAAGGCATTGTTTTCACCAAAGTCATAAACTCTGTTCATGGCAACCCTCAGGCAGCTCGAGTACTTCGTCACCGTGGTCGGGGAAGGCTCGTTCACGAAGGCCGCCGAGCTCCTACACGTCACGCAGCCCGCACTCTCGCACCAGATCCGCACGCTCGAGCGCTCCGCGGGCGGTCCCCTGCTCGAACGGCTCCCCCGCAGCGTGCGGCTCACCCCGACCGGCCGCGCGATGCTCCCCCACGCCCGCGCCACCTTGGCCGACGCACAACGGGCCCGCTGCGCCGCGCGGCAGGCCGCCGGCCTCGAAGTCGGCGAACTGCAGATCGCAACGCTGTACTCGATCACCCTCGGCGTCCTGCCTGCCGCGCTTCGCCTCTGGCGCCAGACCCGTCCGAACGTCGGCATCCGCCTCTTCGAACACCGCCATACCGACGAACTCGTCGACGCGATGAACGCCGGCCAGGCAGACCTTGCCGTCGGCCCCGACCCCTCGAACTGGTCCGGCGTCACCCGCGTACTCGGCACCGAGGAGCTGGTCGTCGTGGTCGCTGCCGACGATCCCGCCGCGACCGGTGACACCGTCAAGCTCCACGACCTGGCCGACCGGTCGTGGGTCCACTACGCGCCCGCGCACGGACTCGCGGACGTCCTCGACAACGCGTGCGCGCAGGCGGGATTCGAGCCACACATCGCCGTACGCACGGAGCAGACAGCAGCCGCGCCCGCCCTCGCCTCAGCCGGGCTCGGTCCGGCGCTGGTCCCCGACAACATCGTCCCCAAGGACTTCGACGGTCACGTCCTCCGGCTCGAACCACCCGTACGTCGCACGCTCACGGCGTACACGCGAAGCACTCCCGACCCACTGGCCGCCGCGTTCATCGACGTCCTGTTTCGGTCCGGCGGACTGCGGGCACGCGAAGGGGATGGCTGACCAAGAGTCGGACGGAACAGTCCTGCTGGCCGGTACGGCGAACCTGGCAATCGCGATCGCGAAGATCGTCGCCGGCCTGCTGTCCGGATCGACGGCGCTGCTGGCGGAGGCGGCGCACTCGGTCGCGGACACCCTCAACCAGGCGTTCCTGCTGACCGCTCTGCGCCGCAGCCGCAAGCCCGCCGACGCGCGACATCCGTTCGGCTACGGGATGGAGCGGTACTTCTGGTCGCTGCTCGCCGCGGTCGGCATCCTGGTTCTCGGCGCCGGCTTCTCGATCACCGAAGGCCTGCGATCGATCCTGGATCCGCAACCGATCGCCGCCCTGAAGGTGATCTACCCGGTGCTCGGGATCTCGTTGCTCTTCGAGGGAACGTCCTGGATGCGGGCAGCGCTCCAGTTGCGGCGCGAGGCCCGGGAAGCCGGCCTGCCTGTGCTGCAGCACCTGCGGAACGCCGAACCCGCCGTCAAGACCGTGGCCTTCGAGGACACCGCGGCACTGATCGGTCTGCTGATCGCGGCCATCGGCGTGACGCTCGCGGTCGTCACGGGCGAACATCTCTGGGACGGCGCCGCCTCGATCGCGATCGGTGTGCTGCTGATCGTCGTCGCGTTCACGCTCGGCCGCGAGAACAAGGCGATGCTGATCGGACGCGGCCTGCCGCCCGACACCCAGCGCGAGATCCGCGCGATCATCACCGCCGAGCCCGGGATCGTCGACGTCCTCGACCTGCTGAGCCTGCGACTCGCGCCGGACGAGGTGCTGGTGGTCGCGACCGTCGACCTGGTCGACGCCGGTACGACGGGCGCCGCGATCGAGCAGCTCGCCGAGAAGATCGACGTCGAGGTACGCCGCAAGCACCCGAGCATCCGGCACCTGTACCTGGACCCGACGCCCGGTGATCCGCGTCAGCGCTTGTCGTGACCCCAGTTGGCGACGATGGCGGCGGCCGGAGGCAGCACCGCGGCCACTGCGCTCATCGCGACAGCTGCCGGTATCGAGAACAGCCGTACGACGAACCAGGCCAGGATGATCAACGTGGCGCAGCTGCCCATCAGCAGGATGTACAGCTTGCGGTTGTCGTACTGACGGGCCATGTCACACCGCCAGCGGAAGCTTCCCCAGCGCGTGCACCAGCGGGGACAGCTCAGGTAGCGCGGCGGCCTTCTCCAGTGCGGACGTCAGTACGGCGTCGTGCGTCGGCTGCGCCTGTTCCAGCAGGTCGCGGCCGGCCTCGGTGACCTCGGTGTAGATGCCACGGCGATCAGTCGGGCACAGGTACCGCTGGAGCAGCTTGCGGTCCTCCAGGCGGTTCACCAGGCGGGTAGTAGCCGACTGGCTGAGCACCACGGCGTTCGACAGCTGGTTCATCCGCAGGTGGTAGTCGTCCTGACGCGCCAGCACGTCCAGCACGCTGTACTCGCTGACCGACAGCCCGTGCTGTTTCTGCAGCGCGCGCTCGAGCTCGTCCTCGATCCGGGCGTGCAGCGCCGCCAGGGTTCGCCAGCCCTGCGCCCGCGCCTCCGCGGCGTCATCCGGTAGTCCCACGACACCTCCACTTGAACATCACGCTTGCATGCGCAATCATAACGCTTATGCAATAGCCCGCGTGTGCAACTATCGCGCACGCCGGTAACAGTTGTAAGACTACATTCGAAAGAGAGAAGAACCCATGCCCGCGGCCCTCCTCGCGCTTGCCATCGGCGCCTTCGGGATCGGCACCACCGAGTTCGTCATCATGGGGCTGCTGCCCGAGGTCGCCACCGACTTCGGCGTCAGCATCCCGTCGGCCGGACTGCTCATCTCCGGCTACGCGCTGGGTGTCGTGGTCGGCGCCCCGCTGCTCACCGCGATCGGCTCGAAGGTCTCCCGCAAGACCGTGCTGATCGCTCTGATGGGGGTCTTCATCACCGGGAACCTGGTGTCCGCGGTCGCTCCGACGTACGGCGTCCTGATGACCGGGCGGATCGTGGCGGCGCTGTCCCACGGAGCGTTCTTCGGAGTCGGCTCGGTGGTCGCCGCGTCGCTGGTACCGAAGGCGAAGCAGGCGAGTGCGATCGCTCTGATGTTCACCGGGCTGACGATCGCGAACGTGCTCGGCGTACCGGGTGGGACTGCGCTCGGTCAGCACTTCGGCTGGCGGTCGACGTTCTGGGCGGTGACTGCGCTCGGTGTGGCCGGGCTGCTCGGCATCGTGTTCCTGGTACCGCGGCAGCGCTCTGCGGAAGGCCCTGGTCTGCGGAGCGAGCTAGCGGTGTTCAAGAGCCTGCAGGTCTGGCTGGCACTGGCGATGACTGCCTTGGGGTTCGCCGGCGTGTTCGCCTCGTTCACCTACATCGCACCGATGATGACCGAGGTCGCAGGCTTCTCGGCCGGCGCTGTGACCTGGCTGCTGGTTCTGTTCGGCGGTGGGCTCGTGGTCGGCAACCTGCTGGGCGGCAAGGCAGCGGATCGCTCACTGATGCCGAGTCTGTACCTGATCCTGACGCTGCTGGCGGCGGTACTGGTCGTCTTCGTCTTCACTGCGCACGCCAAGGTGCCGTCTGCGGTCACGATCGCGCTGTTCGGTGCTGCTGGGTTCGCCACCGTCGCACCGCTGCAGAAGCGTGTCATGGACAAGGCGCAGGGCGCTCCGGCGCTGGCGTCCGCCGCCAACATCGCGGCCTTCAACCTGGGCAACGCCGTTGGCGCGTACCTCGGCGGGCTGACCATCGAGCGCGGCCTTGGCTACACAGCACCCAACTGGGTCGGCGCTGCACTGGCGGTTGCCGGTCTGGCCGTAGCACTTGTCTCCGGCCTGCTGGATCGCACCAGCCACGGCCCCGCTCAAGAGCGCCTGGCCTTAGCGGCACACAAACAACTGTGACACGGCATGGAAGGCCTTCTTCGGTAGCCAGTAGTAAGGCGATGCCGGGTTGGTGTCTTCGTAGCGGAGGACCTTGCACAGGCTGAAGGCGGCCATGTCCTCGTCGTGCGGACGGTCGTGGGGGCGGTGTGGCGCGTCGGGTGAGATGAATGTGTACGGCGATGCGCCGAGGAAGCCCTGGTCCGCGAAGACGCGCAGCATGTTGGTCAAGTGGTCCGCCTGTTCCTGCTCGTTGCGGACGTACTGCGGTGGGATGACCGGGACGTCGCCGCTGTAGTCGACGATGTCCCAGCCCATCCCGCCGAGCTTCGACGCGCCGGTGAACGTGC
>DASXXB010000350.1:0-3083 GCA_036503355.1 Kribbella sp.
CTTCCGTAGCGGGGGCAGGATTTGAACCTGCGACCTCTGGGTTATGAGCCCAGCGAGCTACCGAGCTGCTCCACCCCGCGTCGTTGTGTCTTTAGTTTAGAGGATCCGGGCCGAGCAACCAAATCGGTTCCCGGTGCGGCGTAAACCCGTGTCCGCGAGCGGCTCCCCGGCGTACCGTCCGAGGTATGTCCCGACACGTCCTCCGCCCGTTCGAGGAGGCGGATCTGCCGGCGGCGGCCGGCCTGCTCGCCCAGCGGCACCGGGCGCACCGCAAGCGTCACCCGCTGCTTCCCGCCGACTACGAGGACGAGCAGCTCGCCCTCGTCGAGGTCACCGCGGCGTGGGAGACCGAGGGCGCGTCCGGTGCCGTGCTGGTCGAAGGCGGCGAAGTCACCGGTTACTTGCTAGCAGCACCGAAACCGTCGCGTGCCTGGGGCCCGAACATCTGGGTCGAGGCCGCCGGTCACGCCGTACGTGAGCCCGAACACATCCGCGACCTGTACGGCGCCGCGGCCGCGCAATGGGTCGATGCGGGGCGTACGGCGCACTACGTCCTGGTGCCCGACGACGCCGAGCTGATCGGCGCCTGGTTCCGGCTCGCGTTCGGTGCGCAGCACGCGCACGCGGTCCGCCCGGTGCCCACGGCGCCACCCGATCCGCCCAGGGATCTCGTCGTACGGCGGGCAACTCGGGCGGACATTCCCGTACTCGCGGAGCTCGACCTCGTGCTGCCCCGGCATCAAGGGGAGTCGCCGGTGTTCTCGTCGGCGGAGGTGCCGACGCTCGCGGAGGCGGTGGCTGACTGGGAGGAGTCGATCGACGACCAGGACTACGCGACTTTTGTTGCCGCGTACAACGGTGCGGTCGTCGGCTCGTCGGTGGGATGCTCGCTGGACAAGTCGAGCGCGCACAACGGACTGGCGAAGCCGGACAACGCGGGGTTCCTCGGGTTCGCGGCTGTGCTGCCGTCGGCCCGCGGGCTCGGTGCGGGACGTGCGTTGGGTGAGGCCGTGCTGCAGTGGTCGGCGGAGACCGGGTACACGTCGGTGGTGACGGACTGGCGGGTGACGAACCTGTTGTCGTCGCGGACGTGGCCGCGGCTCGGGTTCCGGCAGACGTTCCATCGGCTGCATCGGCTGATCGGCTACTGAGCCCGGTTGTCCACAGGTTCGGATTCGCCGGTCGTGCGGCGCGGTGATCGCGGCACCTTCTTGGTCACGAAGGGCGTCTCGCAGCAGGCGGGACGCCGTCCTTCCCCAGGAGGCAGTCATGTCGCGTTCATCTTTCGGTTTCCGAGTCGTGCCGTCCGCCCGTCGTATCGTGGCCGGGACCGCGGTCGTCCTGGCCTCGTTGGGGCTGTCCACGACCACCGGCTCAGCAGCACCGGCGTATGCCTCCGTAGCACCATCCACCGAGCAGAAGGCTGGCACCTTGGACGGCTTCGTGATCGAGAACCTGCCCGACGGCATCGGTACGCCGAGCGACTTCACCTACGAGTGGGAGGACGTGTCCTTCCACAGCCGGGTCTGGGAGTCCGGTCCGGATTCCGAGGGTGCGTTCAAGGTCGACCTGACCGTGAAGACGATCCGCGGCGAGAAGCTCACCGACCTCGAGACCCTGAAGGACTTCCTCGTCGAGTACGAGGAGAAGGACCCGGGCTGGCAGCTCACCCCGGTCAAGGTCGGCGGGTACGAGGGGCTGTTCGCCGGCGACGAGGTGTTCTACTTCATCGAGCCGGGCCTCGCGGCCGAGGTGACGATCGACCACGAGCGCTTCACCGACGAGGACGCGCTGGACACCGCGGCCGGCTTCCACCCCGGGCAGTCCTGATGCCCTAGGCAACCACCCCGGCAGACGACGGGGCGGCGACGCCGACGCATGGTCGGTGTCGCCGCCCCGGGGAGCAGTCCTGCGGTCAGCCGGTCGGAGAGCTCGGCGGACTCGACGGTGTCGTCGAGGCCGACGGGCTCCCGGACGGCGTCGGTGACGGTGTCGGTGTGGGCGTGGGCGTCACCGCGGCACCGGCCGAAGCCCGGTCCAGCGCCTGCTTCATCTGATTCACGTTCGCCTGATAGCCGGCGAGATCGCCCTTCTTGAGGGCGGCCTGTGCCCGCTCGTAGGCGGCCTCTGCATCAGCGAGGGCCTGCTTGACCGTCTGGCTCGTCTGTGCCGGTGGGGTCTTGGTTCCCGGCGGGTTCTCGCCCGTGTCGACGTTGGTGTTGAACACCTTGCCGAGGGCTTCCTGCAACGTCGCCCCGTAGGCGACATTGTCCCCGAAGGACACCAGGACGTACCGCAGGACGGGATAGTTACCCGGCCCGCTGGTCCGCGACGAGTACACAGGCTGGACGTAGAGCAGACCACCGCCGAGCGGCAACGTCAGCAGGTTGCCGAACTGGGCTCTTGCGCCGCTGTTCGGCTGGTTGATCGGCAGCAACGCCTGTCTGATGCCTTCGTCGGTCTGGAACTTGTTGTACACCTGCCCCGGACCGGGTATCTGCAGGTTCCCCGGCAATCGCAGGATCCGGAACTTGCCGTAGTCCGGCGACGTGGCCTCGGAATCGACCGCCATGAACGCCGTCAGGTTCTCCCGTTCACCGTTCGGTACGTACACCGAGGTCAATGAGAACTTCGGATCGGTCTGATCCGGCATCCGCAACGAGAGATAGAAGGGAGGCTGACTGACTTGCGTCGTCGAATCGCCGCTGGCCGACACCGCGGTCGGGTCGGCGGGCACCCGCCACAGGTCGCTGTTCTGGTACCAGGTCCCGGCGTCGGTCACGTGGTACTTCGCGAGCAGGTCGCGCTGTACCTTGAACATGTCCTCCGGGTAGCGCAGGTGCGACATCAGCGCGGGCGAGATGTCCGCACGCGGCTTGACCGTGCCGGGGAAGGCCTTCATCCAGGTCTTCAGCACCGGGTCGCTCTCGTCCCACGCGTACAGGTCGACCGAGCCGTCGTACGCGTTCACGACCGCCTTGACCGAGTTCCGGATGTAGTTGATCTTCTCGCTCGGCTGCTGCGCGATCGTGCCGCGGCCGGTGGTGGTGTCCCGGGTGCTGTCGTCCAGCGCCACCTTCTCG
>DASXXB010000351.1:0-9112 GCA_036503355.1 Kribbella sp.
ACGACTTGTAGAGGGTCAGGAATCAGTCATCCGGTGAAGGATCGCCCTCGTCGCGACCTGGCGTCAGCTGCCTCGGCCGGTCTCTGCCGAGCAGGATCAACCAATCTCATGCTGCGCCGACCCCTCGGCGAACTCCAGGCCGTTGGGCGCGGCGACGATCTTCCCTGCCCCGGCGAACAGGCGCGCCGAGATCGCTGCCGGATAAAGGTCCGGTCGCCGGCCGAGCCGATGAACTCGTGGTGGAGCTGGCCGACGACGAGCAGGTCTGCGACAGCACAGCACCTGTCAGCCTTTTGCCGCCCCCACACAGCACAGCACCTGTCAGCCTTTTGCCGCCCCCACACAGCACAGCACCTGTCAGCCCCTCCCGCCCCCGCACAGCACCTGTCAGTTCTTCTCAGGCGAGGCGTTTGGCTACTTCTACTGCGGCTCGGGCTACTCGGGGGCCTACGAAGTCTCGGTCGAGTTTGCCGAGGACGACCACGCCGATGGAGGCTTCGACGCCGGGGACGCCCAGGACGGGTGAGGACACGCCTTGGGCGCCGGCCTGGAGTTCGCCGGAGGTGATGACGAACGGGCGGCCGGCGGGGTCGGGTTTGCGGCGGCCGGCCAGGATCGCCTTGCCGGCGGCGCCCTGGTCGAGGGCGTGCCGGGAGCCCATCCGGTAGGAGACGTGGTAGTCGGTCCAGCTCGGCTCGACGACCGCGATCGCGAGCGCCTCCTCACCGTCCGCGACCGTCAGGTGCGCCGTCGCACCGGTGTCCTCGGCGAGCGAACGCGGTACCGGAAGGGCGGCGTCCCGCAGCGTCGGCTGCACGCGGCGGCTGTAATGCAGTACGGCGAGACCGAGCCGGGCCCGGCCCTCGCTGTCGCGGCGCACGAGCCGATGCAACTCGAGCGTGTTCACCAGGCGGTACACCACCGTCCGGCTGACTCCCAGCGCCGCGGCGAGCTCGGTGATGGAGAGCCCGTCCGGGGCGTCCGCCAGCAACTCGAGGACGGTGAGTCCCCGGTCGAGCGTCTGCGAGGTCTCGGCTGGCACGAGCCCAGGGTATCCGCTATTCGTGCGCGGACCGATGGCCCCGTATCTTGCTGCCGTGCGAAATTACTGGTCGCTGCTCCCCGCCATCCTCGTGATCGTGGTGGTGATCCTGGTCTATGCCGTTCCGACCATCATCAACCCGCAGTGGACGAGCTCGATCACGGCGCTGTTCCGGACCACGCCGGTCCCGGCCGACGCCACCGAGGAGGAGGCCCGGCGGGCGGCCGGCATCCTCGGTCCGCAGCAGCTGCGGTCGCGGCGGATGCTGGCGATCACGATGGTGGTCGGCGCGCTGGCCCTGATCGGCTTCAACGTCTCGCTGAACCGGGAGGCGGTTGGCTGCTACAAGGCGGCCCGCGCGTTCGGCGCCGACGACGGCCCGGACACCAAGGACCCGTGCTACGAGATGATCTACGGCCAGTTCCTCAACGACGGCACCAACGACCCGAGCGAGTCCAAGCCGCAGCCCGTCGAGTACTACCAGCTCGTCAAGGGCAACCGCCCGAAGTACCTGAAATGGATCCAGAACGCGCCCAAGTACGACGACACCGACCTGGTGATCGGCGTCCACGGCAAGTGCTCACAGGACCTGACCGTCCAGCAGCTCGACGACCAGATCAAGGTGTTCATCGACAGCGACTTCCCGTGCCCGCCGGACAGCAACATCTCGCTGCTGCCGGTCGAGCTGAAGAAGCCGCTCGGCGACCGCAAGGTGGTCACGGTCGGCGGCAAGGAGATGACCGAGATCAACCCGGACATGGACTCCTGGTTCACGGTCCTGAAGAAGCTCGCGACCGGCGGCTGATCAGCCGGGTCAGCTGAGGGCTCGTGTCCTCGAGTCGTACACCCGGAACGGCCGGTTCCGCGCCAGCAGGATCAGCAGGCCCGCGATGCAGACCGCGGCACCGCCCAGCAGCGCCACGGTCGGGCTGGTCAGCGAGGACGTCGTACCGACGACGAAGTCACCGAGCCGCGGTCCGCCCGCGACGACCACGATGAACACGCCCTGCAGCCGCCCGCGCATCGCGTCCGGCGCCGCCGACTGCAGCACGGTGTTCCGGTACGCCGAACTCACCATGTCGGCCGCTCCGGACATCGCGAGCAGCGCAACGCCCAGCCAGATCGTCCGCGACAACCCGAACAGCCCGACGGCAGCGGCGTACGCCGTGATGGCCAGCACGATCGCCACGCCCTGACGGCGTACGCGGGTCACCCACCCGGAGAAGATCACCCCGATCAGCGCACCGATCGCCGGCGCCGCCTGCAGCACACCCACCGTCCGTACGCCGCCCGCGAAGAAGGCACCCGCGACGGCCGGGAACAGCGCCCGCGGCTGCGCGAACACCATCGCGAGGATGTCCGCGAGGAACGTCGCCAGCAGTGCCGGCGCGGCGCGCAGGAACGTGAACCCTTCCAGGACGGACCGCAGCCCGGCCCGGCGTACCGCTCCGGTCGGCGGCACCGCGGGCAGCCGGAACAGCGCGTACAGGGCCGCGGTGAACGTGATCACGTCGACCAGGTACGCCGCCGCGAACCCCTGCCAGGCGATCACCGCCGCGCCGAGCAGCGGGCCCGCGGTGAAGCCCAGGTTGAACGCGGCCTGGCTGAGCGTGTTCGCGGCCGGGAGCAGTTCGGGCCGGATCAGTCGCGGGATGATCGCCGACCGTGCCGGGTTGTTGACCGCGAAGCAGGCCGACTGGCACGCCACCACGCCGTACAGCACGCCGACGTGTCCCCAGTCGAGGTGCGACTGCAGGACCAGGACCATCGACAGCAGCCACAGCCCGCTCGACGAGACCAGTGCGAGCGTACGGCGGTCGATCGCGTCGGCCATCGCACCGCCGTACAGCCCGAAGGCGACCAGCGGAACCAGCGAACACAACCCGACGAGCCCGACCGCGAACGTCGAGTGCGTCAGCGCGTACACCTGGATCGAGACGGTCACCGCGGTCATCTGCTGACCGAGCTGCGACACCGTCGACCCGATCCACAACCTGCGGAAGTCGGCGGACTCACGCAGCGGACGGATGTCGGTGAGCAGACGCACGGAGCCAACTTATGTCACGCCATGAAAAATTAAACAGTCGGGAACAGCTCGTGCTCGAGCGGTGCGCCGGCGGTCAGTCCGAGGCCGTCGGTGCAGACGTGGCCGCCGCCGGTGAACGTCGCGGCCGCGTCGATGTAGATCGCGACGTGCGCGATCCGCGGGTCGTCGGTGAGGTTCGGTGTTGCGGAGTGCGCCAGGTACGCGTTGTGGAACGTGCAGTCGCCGGCCTGCAGCGGGATCGTCAGCCGCTCCTCCCAGCGCAGGTCGGGCGCCGCGCGGAACAGGTCGTCGCTGTCGGACAGGTCCTGCTTGCGCAGGTCCTGGTGGTGCTGCGAGCCCGGGATGAACGTCATACAGCCCTTCTCCACCGGTACGTCGACCAGCGCGACCCACGCCGACAGCGAGGCGCGCGACCCGGCGTGCGGCCAGTACGGCGCGTCCTGGTGGAACTCGGTCGCGGCCCCGTTGTGCGGCGGCTTGATCAGCAGCTGGTCGTGCCAGATCCGCAGCGGTACGCCGGCCAGCGCGGTCGCCGCCGCGGCCAGACGCGGGTCCAGTGTGAGTTCTCGCAGTACGTCGTTGTGCTGCCAGACGTTGACGTACTGGTTGAAGATCTTCGACTCCTTGAACAGGTCGTCGGCGTTCGCGGTGTGGGCGAGCGCGGCGTCGCGAAAACGCGCTGCCTCGTCGCGGCCGATGATGTTCTTGATCCGGACCACGCCGTCGCGGCGATAGGCGGAAATGGTCTCTTCGTCGAGCGCTGCGGGTGCCGTAGGGTCGGTCGTGGTCATCGGGGGCTCCTCGGATTCCGTCGTACTGGAAGGTGTTTCCAGCGTCGCGGCCCGGTGCCGCCGGGGACAGGCAGTGGTTGACCAGGGCTTGACCGATCTTGACCTCTTGGAGGTTGGGGAATGCACAACGTGCTGAGCAGTGAGGTGTTCCCGGACCCGCGGTTGCCGGTCGCCGGTGAGCGGCTGGAGGTGGTCGCGGACGTCGCGCCGCACAGCCACGCGTTCTTCGAGATCGCGGTGGTCGTCGCCGGGTGCGGTACGCACGTGTCGGCGGCCGGTGAGGTTTCGCTGGCGCCGGATTCGGTGGTCGTTCTGCGTCCGGGCGAGTGGCACGGCTACCGCGACTGCCAAGGGCTGGTGGTACGCAACGCCTACCTGGGGCCGGACGTCTTCGGGCTCCTGTCCGGCGCCCTGGTCCCCGGAGGCGCAGTCAGCCCCGGAGGCGCAGTCAGCCCCGGAGGCGCAAGCAGTCCCGGAGGCGCAAGCAGTCCCGGAGGCGCAGGCAGTCCCGGTGGCGCGGTCGGGCTGGGCGGCGTGAGGAGCGCGGACGGCGCGGGCTCGTCGGTGTTGCGGCCGGCGCCGCACCCGGCCGTGCAGCACGCCATGCGCCTCCTGGAGGCCGACCTCGCCGCGTCCTGGACGCTCGAGCAGCTCGCGGCACGTGTCAACCTGGCACCCGGGTACCTGATCCGGCTCTTCGGCAACTCGGTCGGTATGTCACCGATGGCGTACCTGAACCGCATCCGCGCCGAACGCGCCGCCGGCCTCCTGATCGAGACCGAACTCCCGGTCAGCACGATCGGCGCCCAGGTCGGCTGGCACGACCCGAGCCACGCGACCCGCAGATTCCGCTCGACATTCGGACTCAGCCCCTCCCAGTACCGCTCCGCTTTCAGACCGTAGGTCGGGTCCGGCGGTCCAGCGCCGTCGCGAGCAGGTGCTCGGTGCGGTAGCTCGGCGCGCGGGGGCGAAGGTCTCGATGCGGAGCATCGTGGCCTTCGGTCCCGTGCGGCGAGGTGCCGTGCCGAGTGCCGCGCAGTAGGCGCTGGACCGCCGGATCCGGCCTTAAGCGAAGATGTCCTTATGACGTCGTCGTTGCGTACGCCTGATCCGAATCCTGGCTGGTTGTCCGAGTTCGCGCTTGCCGAGACCCGTACGCGGGTTCCGATCCTGTACGTCGAGGCTGTGCCGGCCCGCGTCGACAGTCTCGGCCAGATCGAGCACATCGGTGTGCTCCTCCGGACGTCGGCCGCGACCGGTGAGATCACCCGGACGCTGGTCTCCGGCCGCGTCCTGCACAACGAGTCGATCCGCGACGCGCTGCAGCGCAACATCGAGAAGGACCTCGGCCCGGCGGCGTTCCCCCGGCTGCCCGCGACCCTGGTCCCGGTCACCGTCGCCGAGTACTTCCCGTTCCCCGGTATGACCCCGCTGCACGACCCGCGCCAGCACGCGGTCGCCCTGGTGTACGTCGTACCGGTCACCGGCGAGTGCAACCCGCGCCAGGACGCCCTCGAGCTCACCTGGCTGACCCCGGAAGAAGCCCTCGCCCCCAGCCTCCTCAACGACCTCGAAGGCGGCCGCGGCCAACTCCTCAAACAAGCCCTCGCCTGGTCCGGCGCCATCGTCTGAGGCTCACCAGGGCAGCCGGCCCTCTTCGGCGTACACGTGGCCGGTGGGGGCGTCGTCAGTCAGGGTTGCAAGGCCGACGGCGACAGCGGCGCCCTGGGCCGGGGTGCGGGGCACGGTCCAGCCGCCCATGTCAGTGGCGCAGTTGCCGGGGTCGACAGCGTTGACGACGATGCCGGTGCTGCGCAGTTCGTTGGCGAGCATGACCGTGACCATGTTGACCGCGGCCTTCGACGAGTTGTAGCCGAGCGTCAGCACCGTCGACATCCGCGACTCCGGGTCCCCGACCTGTTCGAACGACGCCAGCGATGTCGACAGGTTCACGATCCGCGCCGCCGATGCCTCCCGCAGCAACGGCAGGAACGCCTGCGTCACGCCCACCAGGCCGACCACGTTCGTCTCGAACGCGGATCGCAGTACGTCGCCCGCGACGCGCGACACGGCATCGTCGCCTTCGGGGATGATCGCCGCGTTGTTCACCAGTACGTCGAGCTGCCCGTAGGTATCGGCCACCCACGCGGCGGCTGCCCGCACCGACGCCTCGTTCGTCACGTCCAGTTGCAGTTCGACCGCATCGAGGCCCTCGGCAACCAACTCCTTCACCGCGACGGCGCCGCGCTCGGTGTCCCGCGCCCCCACCAGAACCGTGAACCCACGTTCCCCCAGTTGTCGCGCGATCTCCTTGCCGATGCCCTTGTTGGCGCCCGTGACGAGCGCGATCTTCTTCGTGTCCATGCCGCCAACCCTCGACCACGCGCCGGCATCGAGGCAGAGCGAGCCGACCCTGGGATCGACGGTCCCTGGATACGCCGGACGGCCGCCTGCGATCCTGGGACCGTGGATCGCGACGGGCTGGCCGAGTTTCTCCGGGTAAGGCGGGAGGCGCTGCAACCGTCCGAGGTAGGACTCCCCTCCGGACTGCGCCGCCGTACGCCGGGTCTGCGGCGGGAGGAGGTGGCGAGCCTCGCGACCATGTCGACGGACTACTACACCCGGCTCGAACAGGCACGCGGCCCGCGGCCGTCACGTCCGGTGCTGACGGGTCTCGCCCGCGCACTACGGCTGTCCGACGACGAACGTGACCACCTGTTCCGGCTGGCCGGCGAGCAGCCCGGTCCGGCGCCCGGTCCGCCGTCGGACGTGCCGACCGGCGTACTGCGGATGCTTGCACGCCTCGACGTACCAGGGCTGGTGCTGGACGCGAAGTACGACGTGCTCGTCTGGAACCCGTTGGCGGCCGCCCTGATCACCGACTTCTCCGCGATCCCGCCGCGCGAGCGGAACCTGTTGCGGTTGCGGTTCCTGACCGATCGGCAGACTCAGCTGTTCGGCGAGGATGCGACCCGCGAGTTCGCCCGCGAGGCAGCAGCCGACCTTCGGGCGGCCACCAGCACGTATCCCGACGACCCGGAACTCGCACGTCTGGTCAACGACCTGCGCGACGGCAGCCCAGAGTTCGCGGCGATCTGGTCACGGCACGAAGTCGGCCGCCAGCGATCCCTCTGCCAGACGATCTTCCACCCGCAGGTCGGCCGCATCGACGTGATCTGCGAGGTCCTGGTCGTCCCCGAACGCGACCAACGGGTGATTCTGTACGCCGCCGCCCCCGGCTCGCCCTCCGACCAGGCGCTACGCCTCCTGGACGTGATCGGCACCCAACAGTTGGCGCGATCGCAGGACGCAGGTGCACGCTGAGCGGGAAGACATGGCCCACTGCGTCCGCGAGGTCAGGCGCGGCGTTGGGTGGCCCAGTCGCGGATTAGTTCGATGCGTTCTTTCAGCTGGATGGATGACGCGTGCGCAGCGGCGGGGCCGCCGAGTTTGCGGCGCAGGTCGTTGTGGATGACGCCGTGCGGCTGGCCGGTGCGGTGGTGCCAGGCGGCGACCAGGCCGTTCAGTTCGCGGCGCAGGAGCGCGATCTGCTCGTGCGTGGCCAGCTCGGTCGGCGTCGGGTCCTCGCGTTCGCTCGTCGACCGCTGGGTCTTCTTCTGCGCGGCCAGCGACTTCTGCTGGCGTTTGTGGAGCAGCTCGCGGACCTGGTCCGGCTCCAGCAGGCCCGGCAGACCGAGGAAGTCCAGCTCCTCGTCCGACGCGTTCTCGCCGCCGGTGCCGTAGTCGCCGCCGTCGAACACCACCCGGTCGAAGCTCGCGTCCGACCCGAGCGCCTCGAAGTTGCCCTCGAGTTCGTCGCTGGCGCCCTCGGCCTGGTTCGCCTGCTTCAGCAGGTCGTCCTCGAGCGCGAAGATGTCGCCGTCCTCGTTACTGTTCTTGCGGCCCAGGACGTGGTCCCGCTCGACCTCCATCTCGGCCGCGAACCCGAGCAGCCGGGTCACCGACGGCACGAACACCGACGCGGTCTCACCGCGCTTCCGGGCCCGCACGAACCGTCCGACGGCCTGCGCGAAGAACAGCGGCGTCGACGTCGGCGTCGCATACACACCGACCGCCAGCCGCGGTACGTCGACGCCCTCGGACACCATCCGTACGGCGACCATCCAGCGCGACTCGTCCTCGGAGAACTTCGCGATCTTCTTGCTGGCCGCCTTCTCGTCGGACAGCACGACGGTCGGCGCCTCGCCGGTGAGCTCGCGCAGCGTCTTTGCGTACGCACGGGCCGTGTTCTGGTCGCCCGAGATCACCAGTGCGCCGGCGTCCGGCATGTGCCGCCGTACCTCGGTCAGCCGCTTGTCCGCGGCCGCGAGCACCGCCCCCATCCACTCGCCGGCAGGGTCCAGCGCGGTCCGCAGCGCCTGCGCGGTCAGGTCCTTGGTGAGCGGCTCACCCAGCCGCGCGGCGACCTCGTCCCCGGCCTTGGTCCGCCAGCGCATCTCGCCGGAGTACGACATGAAGATCACCGGGCGTACGACGTGGTCGCGCAGCGCGTGCCCGTAGCCGTAGGTGTAGTCCGCCTTGCTCCGCGCGACACCGTCGTGGCCCTCTTCGTAGGTCACGAACGGGATCGGGTTGTCGTCGCTGCGGAACGGCGTACCGGTCAGGCAGAGCCGGCGCGCCGCGGGCTCGAACGCCTCGCGGACACCGTCACCCCAGCTGAGCGCATCGCCGCCGTGGTGCACCTCGTCCAGGATGACCAGGGTCTTGAACCGCTCCGTCCGCACCCGGAACGCCAGCGGGTTCACCGCGACCCCGGCGTACGTCACCGCAACGCCCTGGAAGTCCTTGTTGGTCTTGCCGCGCCGTCCCGCGAAGGCGGGGTCGATCGCGATCCCGGCACGGTCCGCCGCGTCCGCCCACTGGGTCTTCAGGTGCTCTGTGGGGGTGACCACGGTGATCCGCTCGATCAGCCGCCGGTGCAGCAGTTCGGCGGCCACGGTCAGCGCGAACGTCGTCTTGCCCGCGCCCGGCGTCGCCACCGCGAGGAAGTCCCGCGGGTTCTTGTCCAGGTACTGCTGGAGCGCCTCAGCCTGCCAGGCGCGCAGCTTGCTCGCGGTACCCCACGCCGCACGGTCCGGATAGGCCGGTGGCAGGACAGCAGGATTGGCCGGCACGTGCGAATCCACAGACAGCTACTCCCCCGAAGGTCGACAGTGTGCCGGGCAGGAAGGTTACCCGAGATCGGTTACGAGAGCAGATCCGCAGGCACCA